>CAYOSX010000095.1:0-9966 GCA_964406745.1 uncultured Opitutus sp. | reverse complement strand
GTTTGGCTACGTGGAGATTGCCCCGGATCTTTCGAACGGCGTGTTTCGCCAGCGTCGTCTTGGCGGCGCATCCTATGCGTCCGACGGCCGGATTCGTCCCACCTGGAACGGTGAGCCCTTCGGCTTCAATCTGGATAATGGCATGTCTCGTTGGCGCGTTCAAATGGGAGCGCGTCTCGAATTCTAGCCTTCGTTGGTTCGTGTCTTTTGCAAAGCCGTCCCCTCGGGGGCGGCTTTTTGGTTTCAAGGCAATTGAGCGCCGATCATAACTACCCCTTCAGGGCGTCCTTGCACTCGTGGCGCGCTATCCCTACGTCGCTTGGTTCGTGAAGTCGCTGTTGAAGCCAATGCACCACCTGTGCCGGCCGATCCTTCTGCTTGTACTGGTGGCTGCCGCTTACGCCAACAGTCTTCACGTTCCTTTCCTCTTCGACGATGGTCCGGCGATCCGCGAGAATCCGACGATTGTCGCGCCGTGGCGTTTGCAGGAGATTTTGTGGGGTGCTCAAGCCGAAGGCGTGACAACCGCGGGGAGGCCTCTGCTTAATCTGACCTTCGCTTTGAATCGCGCAGTCGGTGGCGACTCGGTGTTGGGCTACCACATTTTCAATGTAGTACTTCATGCATTCAACGGTCTGCTCTTGTTCGGGTTGATCCGCCGCACAGCCGCGATATGCGGTCGAGAGGGAAAGCTCTCTGTCGAAATAGCATTCTTTGCGACAGCCGTGTGGCTCTTGCATCCCCTGCAGACGGCTGCCGTCACCTACCTCGCGCAGCGGGCGGAATCGCTTGCTGCACTTTGGTATCTGCTCGCGCTGTACGGGCTGCTCCGCGGCGCCCGTTCCTCGTCGTCTGGCATGTGGCTGGGCGGCTCTGCAGCTGCTTGTTATCTGGGTATGTTGTCGAAAGAGACGATGGCGACTGTTCCGTTGGTCTTGTTTCTTTTTGATCGGACCTTCCTGGCGAGCTCGTTTCAGGAAGCGTGGAGGCGTCGGAAGGGCTATTATAGCTTGGTATTCGGTAGCTGGATTCTCCTGGCGGCCGTGGTCTGGGGTCTTGACGGTCGCGGAAGCACCGCGGGAGTCGGCAGCACGATCAGCTCGATCGCCTATCTACGTACGCAGGCGTATGCGATCGTCCATTACCTCATCCTGGCGGTCTGGCCGTTCGAATTGACCTTCGATTATGGGTATGGGGTGCTGCCGTGGTCGGAGGTGTGGCCGCAGGCGTTGCTGATGGCTGCTTTGGTTGTCATGACCGCTGTCAGTGTGGTTCGGAAGCCGCGGCTAGGCTTCCTGCTCGCCACGTTCCTTCTTCTCTTGGCGCCAAGTTCGAGTTGGGTGCCCGTTGCTTCGCAAACAATGGCGGAGCATCGGATGTATCTGGCTCTGGTCGTGCCGATTTTAATCGCGGTGGTGGCGTGGCTTCCGGGGGGCGGAACGTGGGCGCGCGTTGCCTTGGGTGCGTTGGCTCTCATCTGCGGGGGGCTTACGATTCAGCGGAACGCACTGTACTCCGATCCGCGTGCACTCTGGGCTGAAACTGTCGAGCGGGCACCTGACAATCCGCGCGCGTATGCGAATCTTGGCCTGGTCGAAATGGAGCTTGGGGAGATTGCCGAAGCCGAACGGCTTTTTCGGGAGGCCTGGCGGCTTGACGGCAATGTGGCGGACAACGCGTATCACCTCGCCTTGGTCTCGGCGCAGCAGCAGCGCTACGAGGAGGCGGAGGTGCTCTATCGTGAAGCGCTCAGGCTGGATTCCCGGCATGCGCAGGCTCACAACAACCTGGGCAGTCTTCTCGCGAACGCCGGACGGTTTGATCAGGCGCTGACGCACTATCGGGCGGCAATCGCTGCGCGTCCGGCCTTTCCCGAGGCGCAGGCGAACCTGAGCGACATGCTTCTTGAAGGAGGGGACCTCGCGGGTGCTACCGACGCCGCGCGTGAGGCACTTCGGCTTCGCCCCGCTTTCGCCGACGGGCATTTTCGTCTGGCAAACGCTCTGGCAGCAGCCGGCGCAGCCGGTGAAGCGTTGCGACATTACGCTGAGGCCGTCCGTCTCGATGCAGCGCATGCACCCGCCCTCAACAACTGGGGCAACGCGCTGCTGGAGCTGGGTCGGGTTGACGAAGCGCTGGTGCGCTACCAACAGGCAATTCTTGTCGATCCCCAGTTCTACGCGCCACGCCGCGCGTTGGCCGAGATTCATGCCCGGCTGGGTAATCGAGCTCCTGCGCGCCTTCACGCGCAGGAGCTGTTTCTCAGGTTTCCGGACGATCCCGCCGCGCAGCGTCTTTGGCGGGATGCATCGGCGGGCCGATGAGCCGAATTTTTTCCCCGACTTTGCAGGGCTTCTTCAGCATCATGAGGGCATGATTCACTCCGGGCTCGTTTCGGTCACCTTGCGTCACGTGGATCCCGCCGGGATCGTGGCGCTGGCGAGACGGTGCGGCCTGCGAGGGATTGAATGGGGCGGCGATGTGCATGTGCCGCCGGGCGATCTGGGCCGGGCGGCCGAGGTCCGGGAGCTCACTGAACTGGCGGGACTCACAGTGGCGGCCTACGGGAGTTATTACCGGGCAGGGCAGAGCGAGTCCGCCGGCTTGCCATTCCGACGCGTTTTGGAAACCGCAGTGGCGCTGGGAGCTCCGCTCATTCGCGTCTGGCCAGGAACGGCGGCGTCCTTGGCGACTTCGGATGAAATGCGCTGGCGTATCGTAGAGGAGCTGCGGCGAATCGCCGACTTGGCGTCGCGATCACTCGTGGGCATCTCGCTCGAGTTTCATGGCGGCACGCTCACCGACACCAACGAGTCGGCCAGCCAACTGCTCGTGGAGTTGGATCATCCCAACATCTGGTGCCAGTGGCAGCCCCACAACGGCGAAGGCACGGAGGATTGTCTCGAGGGTCTTCGATCGATCCTCCCGCGGTTGGGCAATGTCCATGTCTTCCATTGGTGGCCCACACCGGTGGAGCGGCACCCGCTCGCAGACGGGGAGGAGCGTTGGCGGGCGTTCCTCGATGTGATCGCCACAGCGCCGGGAGACCGTTACGCGATGCTTGAGTTTGTCGCCGGCGACGATCCGTCTGCGGTGCAGCGCGATGCCGCTGTCCTGAATGGGTGGCTGGCACGTCTCTCAGCGGGGTAACCGTTGTGGTAACCGATGCACCGGGCCAGCTCGCGAGTCAGGCTTTACGCGCCGCGGGGCCGGCCTTGTTCTTTTGCATCGTGATCATTGCCACGGCGGCGACGATGATGGCGGAGCTGACGAGGGTGCGTTGGGTCACCGGTTCATCGAGAAGCCACCAACCCAGGAACACCGCGACAATTGGATTCACGTACGCGTAGGTCGCCACACGCGCAGGGGTGCTGTGTTTCATCAACCAGACAAAGACGGAGAAGCCGAGAAGCGAGCCGATGAAGACAAGGTAGACGAATGCGAGCCAGGAGCGGCCTGAGATTGCAGCGACATCGAGGGCGACGAGGTCGCCATGGAGCACGGCGACCAACCCAAGGGAGACGCCGCCCAAAAGCATCTGCAAGGAGGCCGCGTACAAGGGGTCCGCACCGCTCTTGGCGTGACGCGAGAAGATCGAGCCGATCGCCCAGAAGCAGCAGGCGCACAGCACGGCGATCGTACCGCCTACGTGCAGCCCTCCCTGCGCATGTGTCTCCCATGGCGCAGCCAGCCAGGCCACGCCCACCAGACCCAACAGCAGCGCCGTCATTGTCGTGGCGGTCGGGCGCGAGCCTCCGGGCCATGCCCATTCCGTGAGTACGATGAACAACGGTCCCACGCCGATGATCAATGCCGCCACACCGGACGGGATGAATTGCTCGGCCCAGACAACCAGCCCGTTCCCGCCCAGCAGCAGGAACGTGCCAATCACCGCGTGGTCGCGCAACTGGCTCCGCGTCGGCCATGGGGCTCCGCGAGCCTTCAACACCGCAAAGAGAAACATCCCGGCGAGGAGGAAGCGGATGGAGGCCATCGCGAATGGAGGCATGCTTTCGACCGCGACCCTGATGCCCAGATAGGTCGAGCCCCAGACAAGGTAGATCGTGGCAAAGGCGAGGACGAGTGCGGTGCGGGAGGGCATGAGCGCGATGCGGACAGTGTGATCGATCGACCCGGGGCTCAACGGCCGCCGGCGCCGGGCGAGCGCGTGTATTCGAGATGGCGTGACACGCGTGCCCCGACATCAGGTCCGAGCAGGGAATCGATCACATGAAGGGAGGCATCGAGCCCGGCGGTGACGCCGGCGGAGGTGACCAGGCGCCCGGTGCCCGTCGGATGTGGATTGTCGTGGAAGTGTCTGCCTGGATCGATCGTCGCTGTCGGTGCGAGTGTGCCGAGTTCTGCAAGGTGGTCGGTAGGAGTGGTGGCGGTGAGCTCGTCCAGCAAGCCCGCCTTGGCGAGAACCCTTGCCCCTGTGCACACGCCGAGCGTCGCCTTTGCGGTGTGCGACCGTGTGCGAACCCACTCAAGCATCGACGGTTTATCGACGAGGAGCCGCGTTCCCGGGCCACCGGGGATGACGAGGATATCGGGTCGCGGACAGCGTTCGAAGGTGAAATCAGGCACGATCCTCAATCCGTGGCGTGCCCGGATGCTCGATGGTGTCTCGGCGACGGTGAACACGTGCAAGCCGGGCTCTACGCCGACGTCGTTCACCGCTGCGAACATCCCGAAGGGGCCTGTGAAATCGAGTTCCTCGACATCGGGAAACACAATCACGGCGACGTGCAACCGATGGACTTCGAAACGCGAGCGGCCGGAGGACGGTTCGAGTGGCGGGACGCTGTTCATGCGCTGCGGCGGCGGACGGTGTTCTTTTCCAATTGGACGGATGCGAGTTCGCCAAGCGTGTGGATCGCCTCCTCGATGCGAGGGGTCCAAGGCAACCCGCAGTTCATTCGCAGGCAGTGACGATAGCGGTCTTTTACCGTGAAGAGCACACCGGGAGCCGTATTGATGCGGCGGGTCAGGGCGTCAGCGTGCAGCCGTTCCGTGTCGGTGCCCGCTGGCAGTTCGAGCCACAAGATGAAGCCTCCCTGCGGGCGGCTCAGGCGTGTGCCGGACGGGAAGGTGGCGACGATAGCCTGGCTGAAAATCTGGACCTGGTGACGGTAGGCGCGGCGAATCGAGCGAAGGTGATGGTCGTAACCTCCGTTGCGGAGGAAGTCCGCGATGGTCTTTTGCAGCACGACCGGGGTGCCGAGTGTATTGGCCAGCTTGAGACGCCGCACGCGTTCGGTGTAACGGCCCGGGGCGACCCAGCCGACGCGCGCTCCTGGAGCGAGGGTTTTGCCAAACGATCCGCAGAGGAGCACGCGTCCGTCGGTGTCCCAGGCCTTGAGCGGTTTTGGTCGCGCGTCGTCGAAATGCAGATCGCCATAGATGTCGTCTTCAATGGCCACGAGGTCGTGTTCGACCAGCAGGCGGTACAGGCGTTCCTTGTGGGCCTCCGGCATGCACGAACCGAGCGGATTCTGAAAACCCGGCATGACGAGGACGGCTTTGATGTCGCACTGTCTAATAGCGGCCTCGAGCGAATCGAGACAAAGGCCGTCCCGGGGATCGGTGGGAATTTCCAGAACCTTCAGCCCGAGGCTCTGAAGAATCTGGAAGAAACCGAAGTATCCCGGGGTTTCGACTGCCACGGTGTCGCCCGGCTTCGTCACCGCGCGAAGGGCGAGGTTGATCGCCTCGGTGCATCCCACGGTCACGATCAGCTCATCGTGGGGAAGGGGAGTGCCCGCCTGAAGGTAACGTCGGGCGATCTCGCGCGCCAGCGGGTCGTAGGCGGCGTTCATCGCATAGCGTCCGAGCATTGCCGGATCGTCGCGTCCGGCCGCGCCGAGCAGCCGGGCTAGTTTGGCCAGTGGAAACAAGACGGGATCCGGACATGCTCCGCCCAAGGGTACGAAGGCCGGGTCGGATGCGGCGCGCATGAAGGCCGCCGAAAGATCGCTGATGCCCACGGTGCTTGGTCGTGCCATTGGCCGGGCCATGCGCGGTTCGGGCGTTTCGAAAGGGAGTCGCGGGCGAACATAAAACCCCGACTGTGGACGTGCCTCCAGGTAACCGCGACTTTCGAGCTGGGTGTACGCCTGGAGGACCGTGGAGATGCTCACCTGTCGGGAGCGTGCCATGCGTCGGACGGAGGGGATGCGGTGGCCGGGACGCAAGGTGCCGTCCTCGATGAGCGCCTGGACGGATTCGGCGAGCGCCGCGTAGAGCGGTTCGGATCGATCGTTGGCGGGTGAGGAGGCTTTCATGGCGGTCTGATTGCAAGCATACCGGGTGTGACTAGGCGTAGGAAGACGCAGTCGTGGGAATTGCCTGCCAGTACAGTTTGGCGGCGGGGGTTCTGTTACCATGACAATTTTCGTCCTTGCCGGAAACCGCCGCCACGGCGAGGGGTTGCCTGCATGGCGACTCCTTCAAGCGAAGTTATCGAACCCACTGACCAGGAGTTTGCCTCGCTGGTCGAGGCGGTGCTGGCAAGAGGGATGCAGCAGACCGGCCAGCGGCCGCTGGAACCGAATGAGAGCGCGGCCTTGGTCAGCGCGCTCACCGGCCTCGGCCGGGACGGAGGATGGGCGCTGCGTTTCGCCGCCGGGCGCGACGAAATGCCGGCTGTGCTTGTGTCGGAGTGGGTATCGCGATTGAAGGCCGTGAGTCCGGAGCGTGGGCCGGAGTTTGCGGCGCTGCTCAAACAATTGTTGAAGGCGTGTTTTCAACCGGCCCCGGAGACGTGTCGCGACTCGTATCGCGAATGCGATTCCGCGGGTCGTTGTCGCCGGCAGGAGCGGGCCTACGATCTCGCGCGGTTGAGCGGGACCCATTGCGTTGATTGCCCGCACTGGACCCGGTATCAAGAACGCGACCATCTTGCATGGCTTGGCGAGGAATGGCGGAGCGGGGCCGAAGAGCTGGAGAATTCACGGGGCATTTACCTGCCGGAAGACTTTCGTCGCTTGCGTGGTTGGGTCCCGCGGGGACAAAATCGCTTGTGACGCCGCGCTTGCCGAGCGCTTTGTCGAGATATATTTGTCCTCCAGCCTCATGGAATCCATGGCCCCGACCAGCTCCCTGTCCTCCCTGCCACGCGTTACCCTGATCGAGGACGAAACTGTTTTTCGGCAACTGCTGAAACGTTCCCTGCAGAAGCGCAAGGGGTGGGAAGGAGTGATCGATTTTTCCGACGGCGACGCGGGCCTCGCTCACTGTCTGGCTTACCCTCCCGACCTGTTGCTTGTGGATCTCAACCTTCCCGGGAAGTCGGGCTTGGAAATCATTTCTGCTGTTCGACAGCATTCACCGGATACGCGAATTCTGGTCCTGACCGCTCATGCGGATACGAAGCTGCCTTCCCAGTTGATCGGACTGGGTGTTGCCGGTTACGTGGACAAGACGGCGCCTCTGGCTTACGTGCTGCAGGCGATCGACACCGTCCTCTCAGGCGGAATGTTCTTTGCGTCGAATGTGCCGGCGGAAGCGCCGCCCGCTCCGGCCGAAGCGGCGCCCCCTCCAGGTCCGCCGCCGTCCGTGCTTTCTGCGCGCGAGCTCGAGGTTGCGAAGCTTGTTTCCTCCGGCCTGTCCTCAAAGGAGGTCGCCTCGAAACTGAACCTGAGCACTCGCACGGTGGAAAAGCACCGCGCCAATATCATGATGAAGCTTCGCGTGCGCGAAGTGGCGAGCCTGGTGCGTTGGTGCATGCAGCACGGCCAGGTCTAGGCGGACAGCGATAGGTCCGGTTTCATCTGCTTCAGGCGCGCCCGGCATTGAAACCGCATTCCTCCGGTTGCCCACGGTCTTGAGCTTGACTAGCGACTCGGCCGCAACGGCTATCGAAAGGATGCGTTTGGGATTCCTTGTTCTCGGGTCCTTTGCGCCGGTCACCCTGCATGCCCTTGCGGTCCCGGTTGCCGACGATGCCGTGATGCCTGCGCAGATCGCGGCAATGGAGGGAACGGGATGGTGGTTGACGGCTTTGGGGCTCGGTCTCGGTGCCGTCTTGATCGGCGGGTTGGTTTCCCTGCGTCGTCTGGAGGCCCGGCTTGCCGAGCGAGAGGCCGAGCTTTCCCTGGCGCGCAGCCGTCAGGCTGAAAGTGAGGAACGTTTCGTCACCGTTTTCGAGAACGCGATCGAAGGCGTCTATGAGTCCACGCTGGCCGGGGGTTTTTGCGCGGTGAATCCCGCCCTGGCGCGCATTTTTGGCTTTGCGTCCGTGGCGGACTTTCTCGCTTGGGCGCAGCCGGACCTTGATGCGTTGTATGTGCGCCCGGGCAGACGGATGGAGTTTTTCGCCGCGCTAGCAACGAGGGACACCTTGTTCGATTTCGAGTCGGAGGTTCGCTGCCGCGACGGTTCGGTGAAGTGGATCTCCGAGAATGTCTGGGTGCGTCGTGGTGAGGAAGGCGAGGTTCGCCGCCTGCACGGATTCGTTTCCGATATCACCGCACGCCGTTCCGCCGAGAGTGCGTTGCGCGAGAGCGAGGAACGCTATCGGACGCTTTTTGAGCATTCGCCTGTGGCGGTATTCGAGTTCGACTACCGGGAGGTGGCGCGCTGGTTCGAGCAGTTGCGCGCACGCGGTGTGGAGCACTTTGACGCCCATGTCGCGAAACATCCTGAGGAACTCGAAGGGGCGCTCTCCAAGGTGCGGCTCGTCGGTCTCAACCACGAGACGGTGCGCCTCTTTGCCGCCCAGTCGAAGCTTGATCTCGCCGTGCATCCCGAGCGTATGGCCGGGAGTGGATTGGCGGAGGCCCGGAGGCGGATCGTCGCCGCGCTTTGGCGGGGAAGGACCGAGCTTGATGGAGAACTGGCCCTCACCACGTTTGCCGGCGAAGAGCGGAAGGTGCATTTTCGCTGGTCGCTGCCGACGCTGGGCGGCAAGCCTGACTTCGCGTGGACGCAGCTTGTCATGCTCGATGTGTCCGAGATCAAGCAGGCCGAGGAGGCGCTCGCGGCGGAACGAGAGCGTCTCATCGTCACGCTCCGGGCGATGGCGGAGGGCGTCATCACCACGGATACGGCCGGTGTGATCAAATTCATCAACGAGGCTGCGGAACGCATTACGGGCTGGACCGAAGGTGCGGCGGTTGGGAGGGCCGTCGAGGATGTCTGCCCGCTGCGGAACGAGCGTACCCAGGCCAGCGTGGCCGTCCCGGTGGTCGAAGCGTTGACCGGTGCAAAGGTCGTGGAACTGCCGCAGCACACTGTGCTTGTCCACCGCCAGGGCGTCGTCTGCGTCGTGGAAGGGCGGTGTGCTCCCATCCACGATCCGCAGGGCCGTCCGGTGGGCTCGGTGTTGGTGCTGCGGGACATCACGCAGCGCGCCCGCCTCGAAGCCGAGTTGCTGCGTGCTTCAAAACTGGAGTCCGTCGGTGTGCTGGCCGGTGGCATTGCCCACGATTTCAACAACCTGCTCACCGTGATGATGGGCAACCTGACGCTCGCCATGCTCGATGCCCAGGTGATGGCGTCCGCGGGCAAGTGGCTGCAGGAGGCTGAGCGGGGCGCCTTGAGGGCCCGCGAGTTGACGGGGCAGCTTTTGACCTTCGCGAAAGGTGGCGAGCCCGTGCGCCAGGCAGTCAGCCTGCCGGAGTTGGTCCGCGAAGCGGCGGCATTTGCGCTGCATGGCTCCTCCGTGCGCAGCGAGATCACGCAAGCGCCGGACCTTTGGCCTGCGAACGCCGACCAAGGGCAGATCGGCCAGGTGGTGCAGAATCTCGTGCTGAATGCCGTTCAGGCGATGCCGGATGGCGGCGTGGTGCGCCTCAACCTGCAGAACGAGGAGCTTGAGGGCGACGCGGTGCGGGCGATGAGCCCCGGGCGTTATCTGCGGCTCACGATCGCGGACTCGGGCACGGGGATCCGGCCCGAGCATCTCGGTCGCATCTTCGATCCCTACTTCACCACAAAGGCGGAAGGGAAGGGGACGGGTATTGG
>CAYOSX010000094.1:0-10012 GCA_964406745.1 uncultured Opitutus sp. | reverse complement strand
ATCGCGGCGTAAAGCCGCTCCTACGGGTTAGACAAGCGAGAGCTCGGAAGGGCGGACCGGGACAGGTGCCTCGTCGAAGACGCGGGGCACGGGTGAGGTGCCGTACTTCGCGAGGAAACCATCGAGATCCAGCAGGTCGTTGAAACGTTCGACGAGGGTGGCGCGGTCCCAATCCCACCAGGCGATCGCCTGCAGCTGTTCGATGACTGGGGCGGGGAACCGGAACTTGACCACGCGGGCCGGGACACCGACCGCGATCGCATAGGGCGGGATGTCCTTGGTGACGACCGCGCCCGAACCGATGACGGCACCGGTGCCGATCGACTTGCCCGCGATCACGGTCACGCCATGGCCGATCCAGACATCATGCCCGATGGCACAGCGATGGTCCTTTCGCCATTGGAAGAAATCCTGGTCCTCCCGGGTGTCGAAACCGTATTGAATACGCCGATACGTAGAGTGGTGCTGGGTGACGCGCCACGTCGGGTGGTTTCCCGGGTTGATGCGGGTCTGGGCGGCGACCGAGGTGAACTTGCCGACATCCGTCCAGACCATGCTGACGTGTCCCGCGAGATAGCTGTAATCTCCGAACGTGGATTCGCTCACGGAGCAGTGGGCGCCGATTGCAGTCCAGCCGCCGATCTCGCTCTGGCGGATCGTCGAGGTGGGATGGATCGTGGGCATCTCGCTCAGACGCTTTGGTTCGCGAGCGGCGGGTGCCTCGGGGAAAGATTCGATGAAGGGCATGAGGTCAGAATCGGTAAATCGGCAGGCCGGGGAGCGGTTTGAATTCCGCGAGATGGTCGTAGGCCCGAAGCTCCGCTTTCGGCAGATAAAAACGCAGGTCTCCCTTGGCGAGCAGGCGGTTGATGGCCTCCGCGACTTCGACAAGGCGACCCCTGGCCTCCGGGTCGAGCAAACGCTCGACGTAGGCAAGCGTGACGTGCCCGATAAACGGCCGCGTGCGCCGGATTCCAAGCAGCCCGATCCGTTCGTGCCCGTAGAAATGCTCCCGGAAATGCAGCAACCTCTGGAACTCCGTTTCGGTGTCGAACACGCCGAGTACGCCCAACGCGTTGCTGAAGATGGACAGACCGATCATGCGCATTGACAGGCGGTCGAAGGCCAGACTCGGCGGAAGATCCTCGAACGCTCCGGCGACGCGCGCGGGATACTCCGCGGCGAGCCCTCGTTCAACCACCCATTGTTGATGGCGTTCTGCGGACAGCGTGTTTGCGATGGTCTGGTGAAAGCTGGCCTCCGGCAGCAGGTACAACGCTTCGGGTTCGGCAAGGTTGTAGCTCAGTTGATTCTGGATCGACCGGAGCTGATCGACCAGCGGCTGGTTTTCTTCGAGCCCGCCTGCCATCGCCACCACGGCGTGGCCGACATACGGACGAGGCGTCCACGCACCGGCGCGGAAGCGAAATTTGTCCCCTGGAACGAGGCGTCCGGCACGCGCACGCAGACCCGTCGGCGAGACCTCGTGAAACTGGCGTGCCTGGTAGGCTGCGTACGTGAGTTCGACTTCCGTGGTGGCGAGCATGGGGGGATCAGGCAAGGACGGCGGCGGATTGCAACGTGCGGCCTGCGGCATGCACCCGGTCGCCGCGCACATAAGTCTGCGTCACATACGGAGTCTCTCCGCGCTGGCGCACGACGATCAGGTCGGCCTCCTTGCCGACTTCGAGGCTTCCGGTCTCGTCCGCGATCCCTGCTCCGGCCGCGGGAACGAGCGTGGCGGCATTCACGGCCTCATGGAGAGGGAGGATCTGCTCCCGCCAAAGCTTGAACACTGCGTGCAACATGGCGGGAGGATAGTAGTCGGAGCAAAGGCCATTCACGCAGCCGTCACGGATGGCATCAGCAACATGGAGATTACCCGTGAGCGATCCGCCGCGGAACACGTTGCTCGCCCCGCCGAGGACAGTCATGTCGAGCCGGCGGGCCGCCCGCGCCGCGGCGAGGTTGATCGGGAACTCGCAGATCGTGACCCCGAGGTCGTGCATCGCGCGGACCTTCTCCTCGGAGTCGTCGTCGTGCGACGCCACCGGCACGCCGAGCGCGATCGCCAGTTGGGCCACCTCGTGAAGCTCGGCGGTCGAGAGGCGAGGACGGGCCTGTTTCTCCGCGAGCTTGCGCAACGCGTCGGCCTCGCCGATGCCCTGCTTGGCTTGACGTTCGATGAACAGCTCCCGGGTGTACTGACCCTGACCGGGAGTGTGATCCATGAACGAGAGCAGATCGAAGGCACCCTCGCCCAGCAACGCTTTGACGAGCTCGAGCGATTCGGGTCCCATGCCGACAATCTCGTAGCGAGCGTGTATCCGCGTCTTCGCCAGCGTGTGCCGTCCGGCCATGGCGCGGACGCCGGCGACGACCTCGCGTCGCGTGTAGCGGGAGCGATTCGCCTGATCCGCCTCCTCGTAGCCAAAATGGAGCGAATGATACACCGTGGTGATGCCGCAGGCTACCAGCTTGCGATCGAGTTCCTGAACAGCCACATCGATGGGAAAATCCGCGGCAGGCCGTGGAGTAATTTCCTTTTCCAAGGTATCGGTGTGCAGATCGATCAGGCCGGGCATCACGAACGCGCCGTCGATGTCGACCACGTCCAACTCCCCGGCGAACGCGTCGCCCACCGAGTCCTCGGGACCGAGCGCGGCGATCATCCCATTCTCAATCAGCAGGGCGGCGTCGCGTTGGACGCCTTGCGGCGTGACGAGCGTGGCGTTGGTCAGAAGGCGGCGTGTCGGCATGCGGGTGTTCCGGTGATGCCTGAGGTTAGAGGCCGGTTTTTAAGGTTGGATTAAGAACCGGTGAAAACTGTGCGCAGGTCGAACGAAAGGCTCGCGTCGCTCAGCTCGCGCACACGACATCACGCTGAATGACGGACCCACGCACGGTGCGCGCAGTCACGTTGAATACGTGGAAGAACGAAGGCGATCTGCCGGAGCGACTTTCAGCAATCGGCGACGGTTTGGCGGCGCTTTCCCTGGACATCGTGTTGTTGCAGGAAGTCTTTGTCGCTGACTCCGCCTCGCTTCATGTGGGGGAACTGCTCGCGCGCCGGCTCGGCTTGACGCTCGCCTACACCCCGGGACGCAGAAAGCTGCGCAGATGGGGTTTCGGCGAGGTGATGAGCGAAGCAGGCCTCGCGGTGCTGGTCCGGGGTTCGGTCGAGCGTGTCGAGCGTTGGGAGTTGCCCAGCGATGAGGCCGGCGGCGAACGAATCGCGTTGCTGGCGGCGGCGAAGGTCGCCGGACAGGCGATCACCGTGGGCAATGTGCATCTCTCCCATCTTCGCGGAGACGATGCACGACGATGCGAGCAACTACACGCTGCGCTCGACGCGCCACTCTGGAGGAAACCGGCGGCGCTGCGCCTGATCGGCGGGGATTTTAACGCGACGACGGGCTCCGTAGTACTCGAGTCCCTCTCGAACCGGACCGATCTCAAACTCAGGTCGGTGTTCTTCTCCTCCGAACACCTGCAACCGACGCATCCACTGCCTCCGCGTCCTGGCCGGGCAGGGCGGGCGATCGATCATTTGCTGGCCGTATCAACGGTCAACGAACCCTTGCCTGGAATCCGTCAGGCGAAGGTGGTGATGAACGAGCCGTCTTCGAAGGGCGTCTGGCCGAGCGATCACGCCGGTGTCTTCGCGGAGATCGCGTTCCACCCGCTCCCGTAGCCTCGAGACTTTACGATCCTTCGTAACCATTGCATGCCGACTCCGCCCATTGTCTGCCTCCACAGCCTGACTGCACATGGTGTGGTCGGACTGAAACCATTCATGTCCGCCCTCGGCGCGCGTTGTCTGCCCATTCCAACGGCGGTGCTCTCCGGACCAGGCGATATGCCCGGTGTCGCGCGGACTTCGGTCGATGTCGCCAGGCTGCTCGACGCCTCACTTGCGGCTATCCTTGGAAGGGGAACAAAGGCCGTCGTCGTGATCGGCTACCTCGCGAACGCCACGCAGGTGTCCGACCTGCTCGAGATCGTCGACCGGCGGCGAGACCTGTTCGAAGCGGTGATCGTGGACCCGGTGAGCGGCGATGATGGACGCGCCTACGTGAACGACGACCTGCTGGCCGCCTGGCCGCAACTGATCGCGCGCGCGAACGTCGCGATGCCCAACCTGACCGAGGTCGAACTGCTCATGGGCGAACGAGGGGAAACTGCGTTGGCTGCATGGCGCAAGCGCTTCGCCGGCACAGCAACGTTGGTCACGGGAATTCCCGCCTCCGGAAGTATCGAGACCCGTCTGTACGTCGGCCCGGGCGTGCATAGTTTGCGGACGCCGCGCCGCCCCGGCCGGTTCAACGGCACCGGCGATCTGTTTGCGGCCCTCTGGACGCGTGCGGTTTACATTCATGGAGTCTCGCCACAGGCGGCCGCCCTGGCGGCGGCCGAAGAGGTGGGCAGGGCAATCGACGCGGCAATCGCGGCGGGCTCGCGTGACCTGCCCTTGCCGGACTGAGCCGCGACAGGGCCGGGAGAATTTCACGCGCGCTTTATCCGATCCTAACGCGAGGCCGGCATGCTTGCTTCGTGGCTGTTTTGTTCTACGTCGTCGGCGCTTCCGGTGTGGGCAAGGACTCCCTGCTGAACTACGCGCGGGAGCGCGCCGGGGAGGACACTCCGCTGCTGTTTGCCCATCGTTACATCACTCGTCCCGCCGACGCCGGAGGCGAGAATCACGTCGCGCTGAGCCGCGCGGAGTTTGCCTGCATGAAGTCGCTCGGGCTCTTCGCGCTCGATTGGGAAAGTCACGGCCTGTGCTACGGGCTCGGCGTCGAGATCGACGAATGGCTGGCGCGTGGCGCCCATGTGGTGATGAACGGAAGTCGGGCCCACCTTGCGGAGGCAAGCCGTCGTTATCCCGACCTCTGCGTCGTCCTGATCGAGGCAAGCCCCGAGGTGTTGCGTGCGCGCCTCGAAGCGCGGGGGCGTGAACCGAAGGAGGAGATCGAAAAACGCATCGCGCGGGCGGCGTCGTTCGAGCTCGATCACCCCAACCTTGTCCGCCTGCGCAACGACGGCGAACTCGCGGAAGCGGGCGACCGGCTGCTGGCGGTGCTTGGCGCCGATCTCCGCACCACGGCGGCTTCCGCAACGGAATAACCCTTTTATGCCTCGTCCCCTTCTCGTCGCCACGATCGCCTGCGTGCTCGCTCCATTCGCCCTGGGCGCGTCCGCCCCGCCGCTGATTTTGCCGAAGACCGAGCCCCTTGCCCTGAAGCCGCTCGCCCCGCTTGAAGGTCCGGCCGGCAAGAAGGAGGTCTCCGGTCTCGTCGCCAGCCGCCAGTGGCCTGGTGTGTATTGGGTGAACAATGACTCGGGCGACGAGACGCGCATCTATCCCGTGGGCCGCGACGGCAGGCTGAAGCTAAGTGCCCGGACGGCCGACGCCCCCGGTGTGCTCGTGGGCGGGTTGATCAACAGCGACTGGGAAGCCATCGCCGTCGACGACTCCGGACACGTGATCATCGGCGACGTGGGCAACAACAGCAACGGACGCCGCGACCTCGCCTTGCACTACGTGGCGGAGCCGGAGCCTACCGTCGGTTTCACGGGTTTGCTACGGAGCGTCTTCTTTCGCTATCCCGAACAGAGCGCGTGGCCGGCGTCCCGCGACGATTTCAATTACGACTGCGAAGGGATCTTCACCAAGGGAGACATTGCTTACCTGGTAACGAAACGCCGGAGCGACACGCTCACGCGGCTCTATCGGCTGGACGATCCGAAGCCAGGCATTGTCAATGTCCTGACACCGCTGGGCACCTTCGACGTGCGCGGTCGTGCGACCGGGGCGGACGCGACGGCTGACGGACGCCGGCTCGCCGTGCTCACCTACGGCGCGATCTGGTTGTTCGAAGCGAAGACACCCGGTGGTGACGACTGGTTCGAAGGCGCGATCTGGTGGCTGCCCTTCACGGGTGCGCCCGGAGCGGAGGCCATCTGCTTCGACGGCCCGGACACGTTGCTGATCGGCGCAGAAGAGCGAAACGGCCATTTGTACGAGGTGCCCGTGAGCCGCCTGCACAGAGTCCGCTGAAACCAAGATGTAGCGGTGCCTGTCTCAGGCACCCTTCTGGATCACCCCGCCAATCGCTACACGAAGACCCTTGGGGTCGACGTCCTGCAGCCTCGGTTCCCGCCCTCCGTGCGCGGCAAGGCCTCCGGCCGCGGTATCGCGTTACGCATGCGGATGAAAGAGTAGGCGAGCGTCGAGGCGTGCACCGCGTCGCGCAAGGGCCAGAGGCTCGGCAGCACGCGGAGTTCGACGCCGAGAGTAGCGATCGCGCTTGGCAGGTCGTCAATCTCGCGCACCCACACGGGATCAACGGGCAGGCGCGAGACAAAGTACCCTGCGCCTGCGTCGATCAGCGAAAACGTATCCGGCACGAATGCATAGATCCAGAGGCGGGCGTGATGTATGCGGGCGAGCCAGGCGTGTTCGATCGCGACGATGTGGCGGGCCGTCTCCGGCCCCAGGAATCGTTCGCGATCTGCCAGCGTCGTCTGCGAACCAGCGTAGAACGTCACCCGCGGGCATTCCCGTGGCAGCAGATAATTGTGCAGGAGCGCTCCCGAAATCGCCCAAACCACCGGATCGCCAACCCCGGCATCGCGTGAAGGAGGCGGGCGGGGTTCGAAACGATCGAGTCCGGGTCGGTCGCTGACGTGGTACAGATGATCGGTGTCCATCGGGCGTGACGTACAGGTGATGATGACGGATAGACGATCTGCAGCGCCCCGGCGGGCATGCGGCGACTTCAGACGTGACAGACGACGGGGATCCACGGCAAGCATGCCTGTCGCGTGTCATCGAAACGTAACCCGCCACAAAGAAGGGCGCACAAGCCCATCGGTTCCCAAAGACGCAACAGCGTCCGCTCCGGCGCGCGCACCTCCGTGGATGTTCGTAATACGAACATTCACGGTTGGGGCGCATGTGGTTTCGAAAGGCTGTGAGGGGACTGCAACGTTTGCGTAACGGCACGGAACGCGGATTGGCGCGCTCGCGGCAGGCCTTACGGTGAGCGCATGTCCGCATCGAGGGAGCTCATCGACTACTATGCGCAACGCGCGGCCGAATACGAACGCATCTACGCGAAGCCGGAGCGACAGGTCGACCTCGCTGGTCTGCGCCTTCGGCTCTCCGAACTGTGCGCGGGCCGGGCTGTCTACGAAGTGGCCTGTGGCACCGGTTATTGGACGCAGGTGATCGCGAGCCAAGCTGCGTCGGTCTTTGCGACCGACCGCAATGAAGCGGTGCTCGCGCTGGCACGGGCGAAATCGTGGCCGCCGGGACGGGTGACCTGGGCGATCGCCGACGCGTTTGCCCTGCCACCGCCCCCGAACGCCTGTGATGCGGGCCTCGCGGCCTTCTGGTGGTCGCACGTGCGGAACGAGGAGCTCGACGCATTCGCCAGCGGCTTCTTTGCCCGCCTCGGATCGGGAGCGCGGTTCATCTTTCTGGACAATCGCTACGTCGAGGGCAGCAGCACTCCCGTCGCCAGGATCGACGCCGGCGGCAATGCCTACCAGAGACGTCGCCTCGACGACGGCTCGGAGCACGATGTGCTCAAGAACTTCCCGACCGAGGCGGACGTCGCAAGACAGCTGGCGCCCTACGTGCGGCGTGTGCGCTGGGAGACCTGCACCCACTATTGGCTGGCCTGGGGAGATGTCCGATGAAACGGCGATCCCTGAAGCGCATCCTGGGCCAGATCGCTGGCTTCGCGGCGCTGCTCGCGGCCTGCATTGGCTGCGATCGAAAGAGCGACGCCATCACCCGCGGCGAGACGACCGTGTTGCGCCTTGGCTATACGCCGTCTGAAGAGGCGGTCGCGGACAGGGAGGAGGCGATGCGGGCCTTGGCCGCGTATCTCGAACGTCAGATGGCGGTCAAGGTGGAATTGGTTCGCACCGCCAGCTACGGTCCGGCCGTGGAGGCCATAGCTCGCAACGAGATCGACGTGATCGGCCTCGGTCCGTTCGCGTACGTTCTCGCTTCGCGTCTCGGCGTGGCCGAGGTCTTGGTGGTCACCGGCGATGCCGCCGCCACGCCACGGAGTTACCAAAGCGTGCTCATCGCCCACAAGCGTGCAGGGGTTTCGGACCTCACCGAGTTCGCGGAGAACGCCGGCCGCCTTCGCCTCTGTTTTTCGGATCCCGCGTCCAACTCAGGCTACCTCGTGCCGCAGGCGCTGCTCGCAGCACTCGAGATCGATGCGTCCGAACGGTTTGCTTCCGTTGAGTTCACGCTCAGCCATAGCGTCTCGATCTTTAATGTGCTGTTCGATTATGCGGATGTCGCCGGCGTCAGCGCGAGCGTTCTGTCGCGTCTGCAGGCGAAAGGCCGGGTACCGGAGAATGAACTGGTCGTCCTGTGGGAGTCGGAGTCGCTGCCTTCGGGTCCGATCGCCGTTCGCTCTGCCCTGCCGGCCGACCTGAAGCGAGCGCTGCGTGACGCGCTGATTGCGTTGCCCGCGCGGGATCCCGAAGCGGAGCGCGCGGTGATGGCGCAATATCAGACGCGCGGATTGAGATACCTCGCGGCTGACGAGGCGCTCTACGACGGTTTGCGCAGCCTCGCTCGGGATCTGAGGTCCGAAGCGAGGGCAACTGCGAACTGAGCTGACGGCTCAGGCCTGGGCGCCGGCTTCGACCAGATGCGGCACGGGCACGCCGACCTGGAGCTTGAGACGCCCATCCACCCAGGTGCCCGATACGAACGCGAACCCATCGCGTGCGTGGAACGCCACCAAGTCCGCCTTCTTGCCCACTTCAATGCTTCCGAGTTCTGCGTGTTTTCCGAGGATGCGGGCGGGATTGAGCGACACAAAGGCGACGGCCTGCTCAACCGGAACGCCCCCGGCCATCATCTTCACGACGGCTCCGAGCAGGGAGGGGAAGTGGTAGTCGCTGCAGAAGGCATCGACGAGACCCTCGTGCAGCGCCTCCACTGCTGAAAGATTGCCGCAGTGCGAACCTCCCCGCAGGAAATTGGGCGCGCCCATGCAAACGTCGAGGCCGAGCTCCTTCGCCTTGCGTGCTGCCACGAGGCTCGTCGGCATCTCGGCGAGCGTCGCGCCCATTTCCTTTGCCTCGACCACGTGTTCGATCGTCGTGTCATCGTGGCTGCCAATGCAGAGTTTGCCGGCGAAGGCGGCTTTGACCTTGGCGCGGTTGTTGATGCTTCGCCCGATGGCGATCCGTTCATCCAACTCGGCGCGCGCCTCGGCGACTGTCTTGTCCCCGCGCGCGGCCCGTTTGCGCGCGAGTTCGTCAAGGTTCTGAAACTGCCGCTCACCCGGGATGTTCTCATTGTAGACAATGTTTCCCAGGCATTCGAGATGCTGCATGGCGGCAAGCAGGTCGTCGACCGGTTCGAAGTTGGTGTCCCAGCGCACGTGCAGATAATGCCGGGCCAGGGCGGTGCGGCGGAGCTCCTCGTAGCTTTCGGCCAGCGCAAGGCCGTTGCCTCCCCAGAGGGTCGATTCCTTCGAGCGGTCGTTCGAGAAACGGACACCACCGAGCACGGTCGTGAGTCCGCAGGCAAGCGCCCGCTGGTCCATCATGTGGAAGGCGATGGGCAGGGGAAAATTGGTCTTCGGGCGGGGATTGATCTCCTTCTCGAGATAATCTGTATGCAGATCGATGATACCGGGAATAAGCCACTGGCCATGCAGGTCCGTGCCATGGGCATAATGCCGGTCGGCGAGGATGTCGGTGATCCGGTCGTCTTCGACGACCAGCGAGCCCTCGACGACGCGGTCAGGGAGAACGATGCGGGCGTTGGTAAGCAGGAGGCGATTCATGGGAAGTCGGGTCAGGAGAGGGTTCCCGCGCGGAGCAGGCGCCGGCGGATGAAGTCGGAAACGCGCTCCATGCCGGCAATGAGCACGATGATCATGAGGATGAGGGCGAGGACGTCCGGGTAGCGCAGGACCTTCATCGCGAGCTGCAGCTCGAAGCCGATGCCGCCGCCGCCGTAAAC
>CAYOSX010000093.1:0-10231 GCA_964406745.1 uncultured Opitutus sp. | reverse complement strand
ACGTGGACCTCCTCCCATTGTTGCGAGAGGAGGGCGGCAATGTCGGGCCGGCCGTCGCCATTGAAATCGGCCACGCCGACGTTGATTGCGCCGGAGAGCTCGAGCAGCACGTGGCGGCGGAAGGTCCAGGGCCCCGTGCGTTCGAGCCAGCTGATCTCGCCCTGGTCGTATCCAAATTGTCCCAACACGAGATCGAGCCGGCCGTCGCCGTTGAGGTCGGCCGGTCGGACGTCGGTGACACGCGACGCGTTCTCGAGCACGATGCGCGGCGTGAAGGCCTGCCTGCCGTCGTTCTCGAGAATGAAGACGGTGCCGATCCGGTCGTTGTTGGGGAAGACGACGCCCATGCTGCCGACAACGAGGTCAAGGTCGCCGTCGCCGTCCAGGTCAGCCGCCTGCACGTGCACGGGCGCGCTCATTTTTTCGGCGAGGCGGTGTTCCGAGAAAACGCCCGGCGACTCCTGGCGCAGCCAGACAATGGCGTTTTCGCGGGCCTCGCAGAAGACGACGTCGAGCAACCCATCGCGATCGAGGTCGATCGGGATGAGGTGGGCGATCCACGGCGGTTGTTCGGCAGCGCGGCCGATGGGAGACGGCTGAAAACGGGTGAGGTCCTCGGCAGGACCGGACGCGGGTGGGGTCGCGCGTTCCTCGGGACCGCAGCCCGCGAGGAAGAAGGCGGCCGCGAGTGAGGCGAGGGTGAAGAAGGGGAAAGGAAGCCGCGTCGGAAGCCGGGCGAAAGACGTGGGTACGGGAGAAGACAAGCTAACGACCAGTGGAATCGGAAATGGCGAATTCGCCAATCGCGTTTTGGGCAATAATTAGACCACAGGGGCCTTTGCGACCGCGGCGGGATGGCGTGAAGCTTCGCGAGGGTCGCGACCCCCGGCGGGGTCCCGTCCGAACCTTCACCCCTCGTCGCCATGTCCACCCTCCTACGCCGCCTGGCTGCGGGCGTGTCCGCGTGCATCGCCACGTGCCTTTCCGCCCAAACAATTCTGCCCGATGAGGGCGAAGCGTTGCTCGAGCCGGCGGCGAGCGGGACCTTTCGCCTGACCACGCAGGCGGGGTTGGCAGAGGCGGTGACCTTCGGTCGGGTTGCAAGCGAAGGGCCGGGGTTCTCCCGGGCGTGGCGAGTGGAGACGACGCGTGATTTGAGTCCCGCGTGGGCGGCCGAGATCCGGGCGCCGCTCAAAGCGGCTGTGCGCAACGGCGAGACCGCGCTCGTGCGCCTCTTCGCGCGTGCGCTGGTCGCGGCGGATGAGACCGGGCAGGGGCTGATGCGCGTCGCAGTGCAGAAGGCCTCGCCTGATTACGACAAGAGTCTGGATACCACGCTGTCGGTGGGCCGCGAATGGCAGGAGTATCTGCTGCCGTTCGTCGCGCGTGGCGACCATGGGGCGGGTGAGGCGGAGATTGCCCTCGGGTTTGGTTTCAAACGGCAGACCATCGAGGTCGGCGGCATCGAGGTGGTGAGCTATGGCCGGCGTATCGCGTTGGGCGATTTGCCGAAGACGCGGTTCACCTATGCGGGCCGCGAACCGGATGCGCCCTGGCGACAGGCGGCGCTCGCGCGAATCGAACGCGTGAGGATGTCGGACTTCCTCATCGAGATCACCGGGAAGGACGGAACGCCGGCGCGCGGGGCGAATGTGCGCGTGGAGCAGGTGCGCAGTGCCTTCGAGTTTGGCACGGCGGTGGCGCTGGAGCGGCTGGTCGAGGATTCGCCCGACAACCTTCGCTACCGCGACGTGCTCACGACGTGGTTCAACGCAGCCGGTCCGGAGAACGACCTCAAATGGCCGGCGTGGGCGGGCGAGTGGAACCGTCCGTTTCCCAAGGAACGGACGCTGGCGGGCCTTCGCTGGCTGAAGGAGCACGACATCCCGGCGCGCGGGCACGTGCTGGTGTGGCCGGGCTGGCGCAACTTGCCCCCGAGCATCGGAAAACTGTATCGGGACAAGAAGCAGGCGGAGATTCCCGGGCGCGTGTTGGCGCACATCGAGGACATCCTGAGTGCGACCCGCGGACTCGTCGACGAGTGGGATGTGTTGAATGAACCCTACGACAACCATGACCTCATGGGACTGTTCGGGCCGGAGATCATGGTCGAATGGTTCAAGGCCGCCCGTGCCGCCTTCCCGGAGGGGGACCTCTATCTCAACGACTACGCGAACCACGACCTCGTGGCGGACAAGGGACACTGTGAGCACTTTTTCCGCACCGCGAAGTACCTGCTGGACCAAGGCGCGCCGCTTACCGGCCTCGGCCTGCAAGGACATATTGGCGGGCAACCGAATCCGCCGGAGCGTGTGCTCGCGGCGATCGAGGCGTACGCGACGCTCGGGCTGCCGATCCGCATCACGGAGTTCGACATCGATACGGAGGACGAAGAACTGCAGGCGGACTACACGCGTGACTTCCTCATTCTTGCCTACAGTCACCCGTCGGTGGTGGGCGTGCAGCATTGGGGATTCTGGGCCGGACGTCACTGGCGGCCCCGGGCGGCGCTGTTTCGTCAGGACTGGTCGGAAAAACCGAGTGCCGCAGCCTACCGCGACCTCGTTCTGAAACAGTGGCGCACGCGCCTGCGAGGCGCGGTTGGCAGCACCGGGAAAGTCGGCGGCCGCGGATATCACGGCGACTACCTCGTGACGGTGGAGCACGAAGGGCAGCGCGTCGAAACCCGTTTCCGTCTCGGCGCGGATGAAGCGCGCACGGTCGTCGCGATCAGGGTGCCATGAAGGCGTGGCTGAGGGTGAGGGCGCGTTTCTTCACCCGGGCCGAGCGTGTATTGAACAAAACGAACCCATGAAGAGATCGCAGTTCGCAAGTCGTGTGTATTGTCTCGAGCGGAGATCGGGCCTTGATCCCTTCGCCCGTCCACTGGCGCATCTTTTCGCATGAAACTCGGCCTCGGCCTCTACAAACACATGCTCACGCCTGAGAACTTCGCCTTCGCGAAGCAGGCAGGGGCGACGCATATCGTGGCGCACCTCGTGGACTACTTCCGCGGGGGCGCCGGGCACTCCGCTTCCGACGACCAGCCACTCGGAACGGATTGGGGGTGGGGGCTCGCGGGCGATCCGGACACGCTCTGGAGCCGCGACGAACTGGTCGCGTTGCGTCGCGCCGTGGAGGCGTCCGGGCTCACGCTCGAAGCGATCGAGAACTTCGATCCGGCCCACTGGGGCGACATCCTCCTCGATGGACCGCGTCGCGCCCAGCACGTCGAGAACGTCAAGACGATCCTGCGCCGGATGGGCGAGGCGGGCATTCCCATCATGGGCTACAATTTTTCCATCGCCGGCGTCGCGGGCCGCACGAAAGGTAACTATGCCCGCGGCGGCGCGCCCTCCGTCGGCATGGAGGGACCGTACGACCTGCCCATGCCGGAGGGCCTCGTGTGGAACATGGTCGTCGATCCCGCGGCGCCGGCGAAGGCGGTCCGCGCGATTCCTTCGGCCACGCCCGAGCAGCTTTGGTCTCGCCTGGAGCGGTTCCTCAACGACGTGCTTCCGACGGCGGAACAGGCGGGCGTGCGCCTCGCGCTCCATCCCGATGACCCGCCGATGCCGACCGTGCGTGGACAGCCGCGGCTCGTGTATCAACCGCATCTCTACCAGAAGGTCATCGACCTCAATCCCAGCCCGGCCAACCAACTCGAGTTTTGTGTTGGCTCGCTCGCGGAGATGACGGAGGGAGACATCTACGACGTCGTCGACCACTACAGCCGCCAGCATCGCCTCGGCTACGTGCATCTGCGCAACGTCCGGGACAAGGTTCCGTATTACAAGGAGACCTTCATCGACGACGGCGACGTGGATGTGCTGCGCGTCCTCGCGATCCTCAAGAAGAACGGCTTCAACGGCGTTATCATCCCGGATCACGCCCCGCAGATGAGCTGCGCCGCGCCCTGGCATGCCGGCATGGCCTACGCCATGGGTTACCTCAAGGCAGGCATTCAATCCCTCGGAACTCCTCTCGCACCCTGACACGCCCTCCCACTGCCATGAATCCTTCCCGCACGTTGTTATTCGGTCTATCCCTCGTCACCGCCGCGCCCATGACCCACGCCGTCACCCTCGAACTCGACGCCGCCAGGACCGGCGCTCCGATCAGTCCCTACATCTACGGTCAGTTCATCGAACATCTCGGCCGCTGCATCTACGGTGGCATTTGGGCGGAGATGCTCGAGGACCGGAAGTTCTACTTCCCGATCACGGCGGAGTACGCGCCCTACAAGGCGCTGGTGGATTCCGAGTATCCGGTCGTCGGCGCTTCGCCGTGGGAAATCCTTGGCGATCCCGGAGCGGTTTCGATGGTGAAGGAGAACGTGTTCGTCGGAGAGCACACTCCGCGGGTCAATGCGGGTGCGGGACTTCGTCAACGCGACCTCGGGGTGGTCGAAGGAAAGACCTACGACGGGTACCTTTGGGCGCGGCCGCTCGGTAATCAGGCGGAGATTGAAGTCACGCTCGCGTGGGGCGATGGGCCGGAGGAGCGGGCGTCCACGACGGTCGCGTTTCGTGGCAACGACTACGAGAAGCGGAGCTTTTCATTGGTCGCAGGGCGCACCCTGGAGCGGGGAGCGCGCCTGGAGTTGCGGGTGGCCGGGGGCGACGTGCTGCTCGGGCCGCCGTCGCTCATGCCGGGGGACAACGTGCGCGGCATGCGTCGGGATACGCTGGCGTTGCTCAAGCAGCTCAACGGCACGATCTACCGGTGGCCGGGCGGAAACTTCGTCAGCGGCTACGACTGGCGCGACGGCATTGGTGACCGCGACCGGCGTCCGCCGCGGAAGAACCCCGCCTGGACCGGCGTGGAGCATAACGACTTCGGTACCGACGAGTTCATCGACTTCAGCCGGGAGCTCGGCACCGTGCCGATGATCGCGGTGAACACGGGCTTCGGCGACGCCTACTCGGCCGCCCAGTGGGTGGAGTACTGTAACCGAGGAACGGATACGATCGGAGGCGGCTGGCGGACGGACAACGGCAACGCCGAACCGTACAACGTGAAGTACTGGTGCGTCGGCAACGAGATGTTCGGGCCCTGGCAGCTCGGTTTCATGCAGATGCAGCATTACGTGCAGAAGCACAACCTGGTGGCCTCGGCCATGTGGAAGGTGGACCCGGCGCTCGAGCTCGTGGCGGTCGGGGACCTCACGACCATCAATCGTGCGCACGACCCGGACCAGGCGAAGTCAGGCAAGACCTGCTCGCACATCATGCTCGAGGAGTGCGCCGACCACATGACGATGCTCTCGGAACATTTCTACGCAGGCCGCGTGCCGTGGACGCAGGAAGGGCGGGTCGATCTGCAAACGCACGTCGGCCAGGCGAGAAAGGCGATCCGCGACAAGGCCGAGGGGCACCGGAAGCTCCAGGCGAGCCTGTCCAACCTCGGCGGGCGGCTCATGCCGATCGCGATGGACGAGTGGAACTACTGGCATCGCGAATACGTCTACGGCGAGCTGGGCTGCGTGTATGAACTGTCCGATGGACTCGGGACGGCTGCCGGATTGCACGAGTACTTCCGAAACAGCGACCTGTTCAAGATGGCCCATTACGCGCAGACCGTGAACGTCATTGGAGCCATCAAGACCACGAGGATTGCCGCGGAGATGGAGACGACCGGCCTGGTGCTGCAGCTTTACCGTGCTCGCTTCGGACAGATCCCGCTCGTTCTCCATCAGGATTTCGGCTCACTCGATGTCGCCGCCGCGCTGACGACGGACCGAAGGACGCTGACGGTCGCGGTGGTGAATCCGACCGCGGAACCCGTTGCCCTGACGCTGGCCGCAAACGGTCTCTCGCCTGCGGGCGCGGCCACGCGGTGGCACATCACCGGTCCTGATCACCTCGCTCACAACACTCCCGGCAAGGCGAGGGTGGTGGACATTGCGCGGACAGAGGCCCGCGTCGATGCCCTGAGTGTCCCCGCGCTCAGCACGACGCTCTTCGAAATTCCGCTGCGTTGAAGCCTCGACTCGTGACGGCGCGACTTTACCCGTGAACAGCGGAGCAAGCCTCGGTTTCTGATCGTGATCCAACCATGAACCCCCATCCCCGGAATGAAAACCCTGTGTTTCGTGAGCGGGACGCTGACTGCGTCCCTCGCCAGTTTTGTCATGGCCTCGGCTGAACCCATCGGCCAGTTCGCCGAGTCCGGTGACGTGGGTGCGCCCGCGCTCGCGGGAAGCGTGGCGTACGACGACCTGCGTCAGGAGTACCGTCTGGTCGCCAGCGGGAGCAACATGTGGGGAGAGCGGGACGAGTTTCACTTCGCGTGGAACCGGCTGGAGGGCGACTTCATCGTGCGTGCGCGCGTCGAATTCCTCGGACAAGGCGTCGATCTGCACCGCAAGCTCGGCTGGATTGCGCGTGCCTCGCTCGATGCGGACGCGCCGTATGCCGATGCCTGTGTGCATGGCGACGGGCTGACCTCGCTGCAGTTTCGGCGGACGAAGGGCGGCCCGACGGAGCAGGTGGTGCTTCCGTTGACCGGCGCGGACGTGATCCAACTGGAGCGGCGCGGCGACGTTTTCCTTTTCTCGGCGGCCCGCTACGGGGAAACCTTCACCACGGCGACGGTGACCTTGCCCGGGCTCGGTGAGGAACTCCTCGCAGGGATCTTTCTTTGCTCACACAACGCGGGGGTGAAGGAGGAGGCTGTCTTCAAGGATGTGCGGATCGTGCGTCCGCCGCCGGCGGGCTATGTGCCGTACCGCGATTACATTGGAGCCCAACTCGAGATTCTCAACGTGCACACCGGGCAACTCTCGATGGTCCACCGCTCATCCGAGCAATTCGAGGCCCCCAACTGGCTGCCGGATCATCGCACGCTGCTCGTGAATGTGAGCGGGCCCGGCCCGAACAAGGGCCGGTTGAAACGCTTCGATCTGGTCACGCGTGAAATGAGTGACGTCGACACGGGCTTCGCGGTGCGGAACAACAACGACCACGTCCTCAGCTTCGACGGCAAACGCCTCGGCATAAGTCATCACAGTGCGGACGACGGCGGGCGGTCCGTGATCTACACGCTGCCCATCGCCGGAGGCGAACCGGTGCGGGTCACTCCCCAATCGCCGTCCTATCTGCACGGCTGGTCGCCGGATGGTCAGTGGTTGGTGTACACCGGGGGTCGCAAAGCGACCGAAGGCGGACCGGAGAAGTACGACATCTACAAGATACCCGCGGGCGGGGGAGCGGAGGTGCGCCTGACGGATTCGCCGGGGTTGAGCGACGGCCCGGAGTTTTCGCCGGACGGGCAGTGGATCTATTTCAATTCAAGCCGGTCCGGACTGATGCAGCTCTGGCGCATGCGGCCGGACGGCTCCGGGCAGGAGCAGGTCACGGACGACGCGTGGAACAACTGGTTCCCGCATCTCTCGCCCGATGGAAAGTGGATCGTGTTCCTCTCCTACGGCCAGGAGGTGAACCCGACGGAGCACCCTTACTATCGGCAGGTTTATCTGCGCCTCATGCCCGCGGCCGGCGGACCAGCGAGGGTCATCGCGTATCTCTTCGGAGGCCAGGGGTCGATCAACGTGCCCTCGTGGGCACCCGACAGCGCGCGGGTAGCGTTTGTGAGCAACACGCGACTCTAGCGGGTGCGGCAATGCCGGCCGCAGAGGGCGCGGTTGCCAGTTTATTTCCGGGCAAGGCAGTCCATGACGTCGCGGTAGAACTCCGGATGGCTCTGCCATGTCTGCGCGGAGACGATGCGACCGTCGACGACGCTTTCCTTGTTCACCCACGTGCCACCGGCGAGTTCGACCTCGAGGCGGACGTTGCAATAGCAGGTGAGTTTCCGTCCCTTGGCGAGGCCGGCGGCGATCAGGATCTGAATGCCGTGGCAGACGGAGAAGATCCACTTGTCCTGCTTCGCGAAGTCCTGGACGAGGCGGACGACATCCTTCTCGTGACGCAGGAATTCCGGGGCGCGGCCGCCGATGAGGATGACGCCGACATAGTCGCGGGCCTTCGCCTTGGCGAACGTCACATCACTTTGGATACGGTAGCCCGGACGTTCGACGTAGGTGTTCCAGCCTGGTTCGAAGTCATGAAGGACGCCGTTGAGCAGCTTCTTCTGCGTGGAAGCGATGACGGGTGTGTAGCCGGCTTCGAGAAGACGTTGCTTGGCGTAGTAGATCTCGAGGGATTCGCCGGCGTCGTCGGTGATGATGAGGATTTTTTTGGGCATGGGATAAGAACTGGGTGATGAAACCCGAAAACCCGCCCTTGCGTCGATCCAACAAACCGGCTCAGCCGCGTTTGGCCCAGCGGCGCGTTTCCTTGATTTCGAGACGCTTGGTCTCGATTTGCACGCCGGCGACGGCCGGGTGGGAACGCAGCTCCTGGAACGTGGCGGGATTCAACTTCCAGCCGAGGGCGGTGGAGGCCTCGGCGATGGAGGCGACGCGTCCGTCGAAGAGGAAACCGAACTCGGTCTTCGTTTCGCCGACCTGCTTGTTGAGCGTCTCGCGCACGGTGCGCAGGAAAGCCGGCAGCTCCGGGTGGCCGGGGTGGAGCAGCCAGGTCACCCGCTTGACGATGCCGCTGGTGAAGTTCTCCAGCGGATAGCACTCCTTGACGTTGATGCGTGCGCCGTCGTCGCCCTTGAGGATGTTGCCTTGCACAAGCACCGGGGCGTTCTCCGCGAGATTCTGGCCGTAGCTCGCGTAGGCGTCGGCAAACATGTTCAAGGCAACCGTGGCCTTGCGCGTGGCGAGGGTGAAGGCGACCCAGGGCCGGTTGTCCCTCTTCGACAGCTTCTTCACCAGGTTGCCGGCAATGCCGCAGAGGCGGAACTCCACCCGGTCGCCCTGTTCGAGCAGTTCGTCGATCGCGTAGGTGTCGATCGCCTCGGAGAGTCCGAGGTAGGTGTTCATCGGGTGGCCGGAGACGTAGAATCCGAGCAGTTCCTTCTCGAAGGAGAGCTTCTCGTGCTGGCTGAACTCCTCGGCGGCGGCTTCGCGAATCTCCCTGGGGTTCGATCCCTGGGATTTTGGCTTGCGACTGGTGGGCGCGGGTTCGCTCAGCATGTCGAGGAAGTTGTTCTGGCCGGCGGCGCGATCCCTCGCGTGGGCGGCCGCGCCCGCGATCGCGGCGTCGATGCGGTCGAAGATGGGTTTGCGCAGGGCCCCGCTGTAGTCGAAGGCGCCGGTCTTCACGAGGTGCTCGAGCACGCGCTTGTTGATGGCGCGGGAATCGACTCGTTGCACGAAATCGTCGAAGTCGGCGAACGGTCCGTTGCGGTCGCGTTCCTCGATGATCTTCTGGGAGGCGGATTCGCCGACGCCCTTGATGCCGGCGAGGCCGAAGCGGATGCGACCGCCGCTGAGCGGCGGAATGTCCAATGCCGAATGACCAATGACCGATGAATCGGGTGCTCCGGTTGCGCCATTGGACATTGTGCTTTGGGCATTGGGCATTGGCGCGACCGGTTCTCTGGCGAAGACCGGTGTAAAGACCTCGCGGCTCTCGTTGACATCCGGCCCGAGGACCTCGATGCCCATCGCCTCCGCCTCGGCGACGAAGTGGGAAACCTTTTCCGCGTTGCCGAGCTCGGCGGTGAGCACGGCGGCCATGAACTGCACCGGGTAGTTGGCTTTCAGATACGCGGTCTGGTAGGCGACGACCGCGTAGGCCGCGGAGTGAGACTTGTTGAACCCGTACTGGGCGAACTTGTTGAGCAGGTCGAAGATCTCGTTGGCCTTGCCCTCGGAGATGCCGTGCAGGCGCTTCGCGCCTTCGACGAACTTCACGCGCTCCTTCGCCATGGCCTCGGCGTCCTTCTTGCCCATGGCGCGGCGCAGCAGGTCGGCGCCGCCAAGCGTGTAGCCGCCGATCACGCGGGCACACTCCATCACCTGCTCCTGATAGACGATGATGCCGTAGGTTTCCTTGAGCACCGGCTCGAGCAACGGGTGCGGATACGAAATGGTCGCGGGGTCCTTCTTGCCCCGGGCGTAGTCGGGGATGAAGGCCATCGGGCCCGGACGGTAGAGCGCGGAAATGGCGTTGATGTCGTCGATGTTCGAGATGCCGACGAGCTTGGATGCGTTCTGCATCCCGCCCGATTCGAGCTGGAACACGCCGACGGTCTTGCCGACGTTGAGCAGCTCGTAGGTCTTCGGGTCGTCGAGCGGGACCGTTTCGATGTCGAAGCCCGGGTTGACGGTGCGTCGGATGTTGGCGACGGCGTCGGAGATGACCGTGAGGGT
>CAYOSX010000092.1:7510-10266 GCA_964406745.1 uncultured Opitutus sp. | reverse complement strand
TCTTTGTCACATCCTTCGGGTTCAGCGTAGGTAGCGCCCAAGGTGACAGCGCTCGGAACGGTTCGGATGAACCCGTTACGATCGAGTTCACCAATCTGAAAGACTACACGGATTTCGGCTCCAGCTACCAACCGACCGAGGCAGACCGCAAGGCCTTGGCTGAAGCGTTTCGAGATGAGCTCATTCCGATCGCCAGTCGCTACGTGCCGGAAGGTCATCATCTCTCGCTGCGTTTTTTGGACATCGATATGGCGGGCGATTTCGAGCCGCATCGTGGCGCCGAGTTGGCGGATGTTCGTATCATGCGCGGCATTTATCCGCCGCGTCTGACAGTGGAGTATCGGGTGATCGGACCATCCGGCGAGGTGGTCAGCAGCGGCCGGCGTGCCGTTCACGATCTCGGCTATCAAAACGTGGTGACGTTCCGTCGCGACAAACGCCTCTTCTACGAGACAGAACTCGCCCTGCAGTTGGTCCGGGAAATCATGCGGACGCTCTGAACCCGCCCCAGGCAATACTCAATTGCGCAGGACGATGAACTGATCTCCCGCTTCAACGACCCATGACTCCGCACGGTCCGGGTTGAGGTGGACGCCTCCTCCCGTGGCCGTGGCTCGTTCGCACGCTTTCAAATAACCGAGGGCGACCTCGTGGTGCCGGCGCGCCATCACTTCCAACTCCGCAAAGGTCATCCTCTGCCCGGGAGTCGTGCCGTAACGCATGGGATTGCGGAAGGTGATCTCCGTCTCGCCCGAGTTGAACAACTCCTCGTAGATCGCATTCATCTCCCGCCGCAGCGCCACCTGCGCGAGCATGTGGCTCAACACCTGTGGCGACAGCAGGTACTCGCAACGCTCCGGGTCGATCAGCGCCACGTTGAGCTCGTCGAGCAACTCAAGCACCACGCGTGGCGTTTTGGCGGACGAGGGAAGCGTGCCCAACAGCTTCATCAGAATCGCGTAGGCCACCAGCGTCCGCGCATCCGACTCCTCGTCGGTTTCGGGCAGGTCGGACGCCAGGCACAGCACGACGTCGAATGTCTCCGGCGCCAGTGCCACCATCTGCTCGGGCACGGTGCAATCGCCCACGATGTGGGTGACCTTCACTCGTTTCAAATCGCCCCCGTAGCTCAGCAGTTGCCAGTCGCGAACATCCCGGCTCAGCCGGCTCGCAACGGTGACGTCAAACGGCTGGTTCACATACGATTCGAGTTCCTGCAGCAGCGCCGGAATGCGCCGCGACCAACCCACGATCAGGATCCGCAGCCCCGGCCGCGCGATCATCCCCAGAGCGGCGGCTGGGCGCGGCCAGCGTTCTCCGCCTGCAGCCGGTCCGGCCGGGAGCTGTGGCAGGAGGTCATCCCGTGCCCGAGCCAGGAAGATCAACTTGTCGTGCTCACCCAATACATGGCCGGGATCCGGGTTCAGGTGCAGTTCGACCCCGCGGTTTCCCGCGCGAACGACTCCGATCAAAACCGCCCGCTGCCGCTCCTCCGCCACCGCCCAGAAGGAACGCCCGACCCACTCCGGAGGACAACTGCGGACCAGCAATTCGTTGCCGAGATCCCGCGTCAGCAACTCCCGGTAAATGTCGCCAATCTGCGGATGCCGAACCATCTGCGCGATCATCCGGCTCATCACCTCATCGCCCGCCACCACCTCGATCGGTCCGCGGTAACTGGAGAGCGCGATCGGTAGCTTGCGCGAATCGAACAGCTCCGCGACCAGCAGCGGCGGTGGCAGCGCACTCGCGGCGAAACGGAGACTGTTGGAAATGGAGAGAATCGTCTTGAGCGCCGTGTTGTCCGAAAGACTCGCGCCGTCCGGGGTGCGTCGATGCTCCGCCGGAAGCACGATCGCACTCGCCCGCAGATAATCCACCCGGTTCAGGTGGTCGAGCCGCAGGGGCGACCCTGACCGCATGATCACGCGGTTGCCTTTCCGATCGTTGCCCACGCGCCCCCAGAATTCCTGCGTCAACTTTGGCGACAATTCCTCCACGAGCAGCACGAGCTTGAGGCGACGTGCGCCGACGCGTTTGAGGAACAACAAGAGGCTTTGCTCCGACTCCAGCATGTTGCGCACGAGGCCCGGCAACCGGCTGGACCAGCCCAGGATGATCACATGGTGGTGGGCGCTGATCGGCGTGAGTCCCATCTCCAGACCGCGAATCCACTCGTTCAGGCCCTGCGTAAGGATGGCCACCAGCACGCCAAAGAAAAGCACACAGCCTGCCACCGTCACCAAGGTCGACACCGTCCGCAGGCCCAAGCCTTCGTCATCGCCCAGATAACCGGGATCGGAAAGCCGCAGGAAGGCCCACCACACCGCTTCGGCCGGGTTGCCGAAGGCCTGATCGGTGTTTGCCGCCACCAGAAAACCCAGCAAGCCCATCGTCACCGCCACCAGCCCGATCACCATGGCAGCGACTGCCAACCGGGCCACCGTGCCGCTCAACAACAGCCGCTCGACCACAAACTGCACCCGGTTTCGGAACGGGTTGAGCACCATCCGGGGCAATTTCAGCGGATTAAAGCCAAGCCCGCCCGGCATCTTGTTCTTCACCACGCGACATTGATTGATTCCGCCCCGGGATGAGGCAACGGGAATCCTGGCCTGGCCTTCAATCCATCACGCCTTGGAAAAGGCAGGCCTGGGGGAGCGGCGACACTCTTGTCGCCGGGTTTGGTGCGGGACGGCGAGCGTTAGTCGTCCGGTATACGTGTTCGGCGACAAGAGTGTCGCCGCTCCCCTCAG
>CAYOSX010000092.1:0-7500 GCA_964406745.1 uncultured Opitutus sp. | reverse complement strand
GTGTTTTTGTGTGGGGGGGGTGTGTGTTTTTGTGTTCCTTTTTTGGTTTGGCTTATACTTGGTGGCCCCCGCTCCCCTCAGAGCGACTGGCCCGGCCGCGGATACCCGTCACGCGCCAGGATTGCGCGCCACCCAGAACCGGCACTCATCGGAAAAGTCCTTCACCGCCTTGGATTCGCGACAGAGTTCCCGGCGCAGATGATCCTCCTCGTGCTGCCAGCCGGTCGCGGCGAGGTCGGCGAGGATTTCGTCGCGGTCAGGCAGGTGCATGAACGTATGCCCGCCGTTGTCGTCTTCGAAGTAGCGGTCGCCGAATTCGACCAGCCGGGCGTCCTGTTCGCCGCGCTCCCAGCGGGCGGCCTCCAGGCGCCACAGGGCCCGCTCGGTGCGCGACTCGTTGCGATCGTGGGTCGTGAAGAGCAGCGGGGCTCCGGCCAGACAGACCGCGCGCAACTCGCGCAGGGCGCGGCGGCGGTTCTCGCGACCGGGAATCTGCATGAGGCCGTTGAACATGAACAAGACGCCGGCATAGCGACGCGCCCGAAGCGGCGGTGCCGTGGAGAGATCGGTCGCGTCCGCGAGCAGGAAGCGGACGTCGTGCACGCCCCGCTCGGCTGAGAGATGGAGCGCCTGGGCGAGCAGCTCTTCCGCAAAATCGAAGGCGGTGACGTCGGTGTAGCCGAGATCATGCAACCCAAGGGTGACCCGCCCGGCGCCGCATCCGGCTTCGAGCAGTGGCTCGCTTCGATTCAAGAAGAGGCGCTCGATGAGGAGGCGCTCTGTTTTCCACAGGCCGAGGAAGTGCGCTGCGCGCGCGTAGGCGACCACGGTGCCGAGTTCATTGAAGTCAGCCCGGACGGTTTCGGAGGTGATCTTCGTTCTCTTGGGCAACGGGCGGGAGAGGTGTCAGGCGGCAGCTCGTTTCCAGGCGGTGACAAACATCCCATTCGCATTGAGCTCGTGAGGCCACAGGAAACGCGAGGGCGCGCCGCCGTAGACGGGATGCGGGGCAAACTCGGGATGACGCGTGGAGAAGGCTTCCGTGACCGCGGTCGTTTCGCTCCTCGTCAGGGTGCACACCGCGTACACGAGGCGGCCGCCCGGTTTGACCGTGGGCGCGACATGCTCGAGCAGCTGAAGCTGCAGCTCCGCCAGTTCACGCACGTCACCGGGCGAAGTGGTCCAGCGGGCGTGCGGGTTGCGCTGCCACGTGCCGACGCCGCTGCAGGGTGCGTCGACAAGCACGCCATCGAAGGGGGTCTTGGTCGGTGGGAAAGGTCCGCCATTCCAGTTGACCGCCCGATAATTGAACAGCTGGGCGCGGGCGGCCCGCTTCCGGAGCGTAGCAAGCCGGCGGGCCGAGCGGTCGCTGCACCAGATCAGCCCCTGATTCTTCATGAGGTCCCCCAGGTGCAGGGTCTTGCCTCCCTCGCCGGCGCAGGCGTCCCACCAGGTCTCGCCCGGCTTCGGCGCACACGCGTATCCAACCAGTTGTGACGCCAGATCCTGGATCTCGAAGAGTCCCTTGCGGAACTCGTCGGTGCGAAAAAGATCCTTCGGGCCGTCATAACGAAGGGCTGTCGGATGATCGCGGTCACCGGCGGCATACGCGGCGAGGTCGGCGGGCACGCAGTGGCCGAGCGCGCGTGGAATGGAGCGCGCAAAGGCGGCCTGCGCGCGGATCCAAAGCGCCGGTTCGCGCTGCAACTGGCGCAGCCAGTCGACCGGGAGGGGCGACATTTCGTCCGCGATCCAGGGCGGAACGGCGCGTGCCTGGAGTGACTCGGCCTTGAAGGTATCCGGACTCTTGTTGAAGCGGGCCTGCAATTCGCGCGCCGCGGCCACGCGCCGCGCCGTGGGGTCGTTCGTATCCAGCCAGCCGATCCAGCGGAAGTACGCGAAAACCAGTCCGGCGACGGCCCGTTTATCCGCGGCCTCAATTTCGTTTCCGTGGGAGAAGGCCTTGCGCAATGCGGCGTCGGCCGGATTTTCCGGCGTGACCTGTTCGATGATCCTGGCGGCGCGTTGTTCGTTGGCGGATACGCTCATGAGGGGAGCCCCTAACGAATACACGATCTGGAACGAAGGAAGCGATTTCTTCGCCGAAAAGCGCGGCGGCGCCGCCCGCCCACGTCCGCCGTCAGCGGCGGACCGGCACGCCCTGCTCCGAAAGATACGTCTTCACCTGGGGAATGGTGAGCGTTCCAAAGTGAAACAGGCTGGCGGCAAGCACGGCGCTGGCGCGACCTTCGTCGAGGGCATCGGCAAAATGGGAAAGCTCGCCGGCGCCACCGCTGGCGATGACGGGTACGCTCACGGCATCGCTGACGGCACGGGTGAGGGCGACGTCGTAGCCGGCCTTGGTGCCGTCGCGGTCCATGCTGGTGAGCAGGATCTCCCCGGCGCCGTGGTCAACGGCCTGGCGAGCCCATGCGACGGCATCGAGTTCGGTCGGGTTCCGGCCGCCGTGGGTGTAAACGCGCCAGCTCGTTCCGTTGAGCTCGGCCTTGGCGTCGATGGCGACGACGATGCACTGGGCCCCGAAACGTTCCGATGCGGTGCGGATCAGAAAGGGATCCTTGATGGCGGAGGTGTTGAGCGAGACCTTGTCAGCGCCGGCCTTCAGCATGGCCTCGATGTCGGCCAGCGGACGGAGGCCGCCCCCGACGGTGAGCGGCATGAAGCACTGCTCGGCGGTGCGGGCCACGACGTCGTGCATGATGGCCCGGCCATCGCTCGACGCCGTGATATCGAGAAAGACGAGTTCGTCGGCGCCCTGGGTGTCATACGCCTTGGCGGATTCGACGGGATCGCCGGCATCGCGCAGTTCGAGGAATTTGACCCCCTTGACCACGCGACCGCCGGTGACGTCGAGACAGGGGATGATTCTTCGCGAAAGCATTGCTCAGAATGACCAATGACGAATGACGAATGACGAAAGGGTTCGACGCAGACCGCCGGTCACCGCCCGGGCCGGTGGCTTGAATTCGTCATTCGTCATTAGGAATTCGTCATTGAGCGCGCTCTGCGCGCTCAATCCGTGTGCACCACGTCCGGTTCGAAATTCACCGCGATGCGGTAAACATTGCCCGGGCGCATGATGAGCGGGTGATCGCGGACCAGGTGCTGCACGTAGTGAATCTTGCCGTAGTTGGTGCGGTAGGTCGGGTCGTTGGTGACGACTTCGGTGTCCTGCCAGACGGCCTGGAAGTCGTCGCGGGCGACCGTGCAGCGCAGCCCTTCGGCACCGAGCGCGAGCGAGCCGCTCACACGATAGGTCGAGTGCGGTGCCGCGATGGCGAGCTGGTAGCGGAACTTGTCGAGCTGGATGGGCTGGCGGACGGTGTACGCGAATTCGCAACTGATCTTCGGTCCGGCGAAATTCCACTGCACCTTCACGCTGCCCAGCCCTTTGACCAACTCCTCCTTGGTGTTGATGAGTTCGGGCTGCTCGTAGCGGAAGTAGAAGCTGTTGCGAAGGCCGAGGCCCGTAACGCAGTTCTTGCCGTAGAACGCCGGAAGCGTGACCTGCTCGCCGAACGTGAGCTCGGGGATCATGACTGGAGCGTAGATGTTGTTCGGCCAGTCGAAGACACCCGGGCAGTGCGGGAAGGGCAGGGAGTCCGCGGTCAGCGCGTTGCCGGAGCTGATGAGCGGGATCTGCGCGTGCAGACCGGACTCGGCGTCGCGGTAGAGGAAAACGCCCTGCTCCTTGCGGTTGGATTTGTCGAAAATGACAAAGCGACCGGTCGTGCGAACAGGCTCGGGCTTCGGTGTGCCGGACGGCATCTGCACCGTCTTGGCGAGGCGGGCCCACTGGCACAGGTAGCGCGCGGCATCGAAGTTCGCCATGCGCGTGGTGTGGTGGCTGTAGGCGGTGCGCTCAGTGTCGCGAAGGTCGAGGAAACCGTGTTCCTGATCGAGGTACGTCTGGTAGAAAAAGACGAAGAGGCGGCGAAGCAGGTCGTAGTACTTCGGCTTCTGCTCGTCGGGGATCCAGCCGTCGCGCAGACCCTGGAGGACAAGACTGATGCAATGCATCTGCCCGTATGCCCCGGCGGCGCGGCCGAAAGCCCAGCCGAGGCCGTCCGCGCGCACCAGGTCAGGCATCATCTTGATGTACTTCTCGGCGTAGGTGCGAAGGGTGGGAAGCTTGCGGTCGCGCACACCACTGTTGGCGTGGAGCTGGAGGGCGGAGCGGATGAACACGAAGGCCATCACGCCGTAGAGATTGAAATTGCCGCCGAGACCCTCGGTGGAGTCGTCGAAGAAACCGTTCGAGCTCGTTTGATTGATGCGATCGCACATGCGCTCGATCAGGCGGGACGTCTCGTCCTTCTTGGAGAGTCCGAAGCTGAAGCGGGCGACGGCCTTGGCGACATTGAAAGCCTGCCAATGATTGTCGTAATCGCTGCGGTGAAGGAGGGACTTGTCGATGCGCTGCTGGGTTTCCTCGACGAGGCGTTCCCAGACCGGATTGCGCTCCTTGGAAGGACCGAAGCAGAGCAGACCGAGCGAAGCGTAGGCGAGGCCGTTCTCGGCGGCGGGCTCGGTGAACATCTGCGCGGTCACACAGCGGGCGGCGAGATCGACAAGGTCGTAGCCTTTGAGCGTGGCTTCGCCGGTGGCGCGGTAGTATTCACCGAGTGCGTAGGCCACGTGACCGGGCTCATCAGGGCGGGGGCCTTCGCCGGGCGCGGGCAGGATGGTGCCGTCGGGTTGGATCGAATCCAGGTTGTGGCCCAACATCGAACGGGCCATGTCGAGACACTGCTCGGAGAAACTGTGCATGCGTAAAGGTTTGCGGGCTGGCGGGTCCGGCGGCGCACCACGCGCGCGACGGAAGGGAAGTTTGTTCAGGTTTTTACTGGCGTCGGCAAGGGCGAACTTCCGAGGAAGTTCGCCCTTGGCCGAAATTCGATGAAGGCAACACGCCCTTCAGCGAATGGCGTCGGGAAACGCCATTCGTTTTCGCAAAAGGGTCAGGTGGTGCGACCGGGCGGCGCGCCAAGCCTGCGGATCAGCGGGCGATGAGTTTCAGGAACTCGTCGTTGTTCTTGGTCTTCGAGAGACGCGCGATCATCGTCTCGGTGGCCTCTTCGATCTTTTGGGAGACCAGCGCTCGGCGGAAGAAGTGGATGCCTTCGAGTTTCTTCGCATCGATGAGCAGCTCTTCCTTGCGGGTGCCGGACGAGGCGATGTTCATGGCCGGCCAGAGGCGCATTTCGGCGCACTTGCGGTCAAGGACGAGCTCCATGTTGCCGGTGCCCTTGAACTCCTGGAAAATGACGTCGTCCATGCGGCTTCCCGTTTCCACGAGAATGGAGGCGACGATGGTCAGAGAGCCACCCTCCTCGGTATTGCGGGCTGCGGCGAACAGCTGGCGCGGCTTCTCGAGGGCGCGAACGTCGAGACCGCCGGAACCGGTGCGGCCGCTGTTGCGCAGGGTATTGTGGGCGCGGGCGAGGCGGGTGAGCGACTCGAGGAAAAGGACGACGTGCTTGCCGGTCTCGACCATGCGCTTGGCGCGTTCGATGGCGATGTCGGCCACACGGATATGGCTGTCGACCGACTCGTCGTTGGAGGAGGCCCAGACCTCGGCCGGGACGCTGCGCTTGAAGTCGGTCACTTCCTCGGGGCGTTCGTCGACGAGGAGGATCATGACGTGGCACTCGGGGTTGTTCTCGAGCGTGCCAAGGGCCATGTCGCGGAGGAGCGTGGTCTTGCCGGTACGGGGCGGCGCCACGATGAGGCCGCGGGTACCCTTGCCGATGGGGCAGAAGAGGTCGACGGCCCGGGTCGTGAGGCGGCCGTCCTTGAGCTCCATTCTGAGCTGCTGGTCAGGCGAGACCGTGGTGAGCTGGACAAAATCGAACTTCGCGCGGCGATCCTCGATGGAGAGGCCATCGACCGTTTCGATGAACTTCATCTTGGGGTTCGGGAACTTGCCCTCGGCTGGATAGGCGGTGCCGGTGATGACGCTCCCCGGCTTCAACTTGAAGCGGCGGATTAGTTCCTTCGGGACAAACGGGTCGGTCGGGCGCCGCTTTCCGAATTTCGAAAGATCAAGCAACTGGCCGTTGCCGCCCTTCTGGGTGTCGATGTCGAGCACGCCCTCGACTTGGATGACGTTCTCGACGCGCTCGGCGGGAACGGCCGCGGCGGCGGCAGGGGACGCCGGCGCGGTGTCCGCGGGCGTGGATACAGGGTTTTTATCCATGATACGTTTGGGAAATTCAGGCAGTGGCGGGCCCCATGCTTGACGCTCAAAACTCTGGACGGGATAAGTGCGGCGCATTCTGACTGCGTTCGCGGACCTTAACCCCTAAATCAGCCACTCACGTGACGGACCAAACGATTACCTCAGTTTCCCGGGAGAACCGGGTTTTCAGGCCTTCGGCCGAGTTTCAGCGCCAAGCCAATCTTGGGAGCTTGGCCGCTTATAAGAGACTCTATGCCGAGTCTGTCAACTCCCCAGAAAAATTCTGGACCCGGCAGGCGAACGAGCAACTCGTCTGGCGCAAGCCCTTCAAAAAGGTGCTTCAATGGAAGGCGCCCCACGCCAAGTGGTTCGTGGGAGGCAAGCTCAACGTCGCCGAGAATTGCCTCGACCGGCATCTGGGCACCGCCCGCGAGAACAAGGCGGCCCTGATCTTCGAGGGCGAGCCGGGCGACGTCCGGACCATCACGTACAAGCAGCTTCATTTTCACGTCTGCCGCCTGGCGCACATCTTCGAGAACATGGGCATCGGCGCGGGCGACCGCGTGGCGATCTACATGCCGATGGTTCCCGAGGCGGTCATGGCCATGCTCGCCTGCGCGCGGGTGGGCGCGATCCACACGGTGATCTTTGGCGGCTTCAGCGCCGAGGCGATCAAGGATCGTCTCAACGACTGCAAGGCGAAGCTCGTCATCACCGCCGACGGGGGCTGGCGCCGCGGAAAGATCATCGAGCTCAAGGCCAACGTCGACAAGGCCGTCGAGGGTGCCCCGAGCGTGCAAACCGTCATTGTGCTCAAGCGCTGCGGCAACCCCGTGACCATGGTCGAGGGACGCGACGTGTGGTGGAAAGAGGCCTGGGAAGGCGCCCCCAATACGCACAAGGCAAAGGCCTTCGACAGCGAGCATCCGCTCTTCATCCTTTATACCAGCGGCAGCACCGGAAAACCCAAGGGGGTGCTGCACACGAGCGCCGGCTACCTGCTGGGCTCGAAGTTGAGTTCCCACTACGTCTTCGACCTGAAGGAGACCGACCGCTACTTCTGCTCGGCGGACATCGGCTGGATCACCGGGCACAGCTACGTCGTCTACGGCCTGCTTTCGAACGGCTCGACGGTCTTTCTCTACGAAGGCGCGCCCAACCAGCCCGAGCCCGACCGGTTCTGGCACATGATCGACCGGCACGGTATCACGATTTTGTATACGGCTCCCACCGCCATCCGCGCCTTCATGCGGTGGGGTGACAATTACGTGCTCCGCCACCGGCTTGATTCGCTGCGG
>CAYOSX010000091.1:1555-10391 GCA_964406745.1 uncultured Opitutus sp. | reverse complement strand
CTTGGTGACATCGTTCGCGTCGACCTTGGGTGCAGGGTCTTTGAGCGCGAGGTTCAGGTCGTCCACCAGGAAACGTACGTCCATGTACGTCATCGAAACCTTAAACTCGTCATGAAGTCGTTTCTGGATGTTCGAGAGACTGTCGCCGGCGGCGACCCAAGAGGAGACGGCAGTGGTTTGTTCAGGCGTAAGCTTCATGGAAAGGAAAGGGTTGAGCGAAGAGCTTCACGCGGGCGCTGCGACATGGCAAGGCGCGCGTCGCGCTGGATTCGACACGAACGTCCAACCTCGAACATCCAACGTCCAACTTCCAAGGAGGGATCTGAAGGAGCGGCGACACTTTTACCCGCCTTCGGTGGGCTTGTCGCCGAACCCGCGCGCGGACGGCCTTCGCATACTGGTTCTGAACCAAACCCGGCGACAAGAGTGTCGCCGCTCCTTCAAGCATGGCCGCGTCTTGCGCGCTTCTCGCGCGAACATCCGACGCCCAACATCCAAGGTGGGATAGAGGCCCGGGAGATGTAGGTCAGCGCTCGGGGTGTAGGAGCGGCTTTATGCCGCGATCGCGAGCGGACGGCGTCCATCGCGGCATTAAGCCACTCCTCCGGTCAAGCTAACGGCTGAGCTGGGTCTTCAGGAACTCGACGCTGCCACGGGTCGTGGGGTCCTGTTCCATCATGTTATCCACGGCCTTGCAGGCATGGATGACGGTGCCATGGTCGCGACCGCCAAAGGCGTCGCCGATTTCCTGGAGCGAATGTTTCGTCAGGGTGCGCGCGAGGTACATGGCGATCTGCCGGGGGATCGCGATGTTGTTGGGGCGCCGCTTGCTCGTCATGTCGCTGTGACGCAGCTGGAAGTGATCGGCGACGCGCTTCTGGATGGTCTCGATGGTGAGGATCTGCTGCGCCTGTTCCATCAGCACGTCCTGGAGGAGCATCTCCGTGGTCGCGACATCGAGGGTCTTGCCGGTGAGAGCGGCGTAACTGGCGACCTTGATGAGGGCGCCTTCGAGGCGACGGATGTTCTTGGCGATGTTCTGCGCGACGAAGTTGATGACGGGCGCCGGCACGTCGAGCTTCAGGGAGGCGGCCTTTGTGCGGAGAATGGCCACGCGCGTCTCGTAATCGGGCGGCTGCACATCCGCGGGCAGGCCCCACTCGAAGCGGGAGACGAGGCGGGCCTCGAGCTTGGCAATTTCAGACGCGCGGCGGTCGCTGGAGAGGACGATCTGTTTGCCTGATTCGAACAGGTCGTTGAAGGTGTGGAAGAACTCCTCCTGGATGCGCTCCTTGCCGCCGAGAAACTGGACGTCATCGAGCAGGAGGACGTCGACGTTGCGGTAGCGCTGGCGGAACTTGACCAAGGCGTTCTCCTGCAGGGCCTGAATGAACTCGTTGGTGAATTTTTCCGTCGAGAGGTAGGCGATTTTCGCGTTGGGGTTGTTCTTGAGAATCGTGTGCCCGATGGCGTGCATCAGGTGGGTCTTGCCGAGGCCGGTGTCGCCGTAGATGAAAAGCGGATTGTAGGCTTGGGCGGGCGATTGGGCGACGGCGCGGGCCGCGGCCTGGGCCATCTGGTTGTTGTTCCCGACGACAAAAGTCTCGAAGGTGTTGCGCGGGTTGAGGGTGCCCGTGTGGATGCCGCGATCCTCCGTGCGCCTGTGCCCGTTGGTCCGCGGCAGGCGGGAGGCGGGGGCGGCCGGGGCGATGGCCGGCTCGTTGGTCGTGCCGGCGTCGGAATCCGACACTTTCTTGAGCTTTACCGTGACCGGACGGCCGGAGGTGAGGCGGAGGCGTTGAACGATCAGATCAAGGTAATTGTCGTTGATCCAGATTGCCGCGAAATCATTGGGCACGCCCAAGGTCAGGGAGTCATCGGTGGACTCGAGGCACACGATGGGCTCGAACCAGAGTTGGTACACGTCCTCCGGAAAGAGACCCTTGAAATCGCGTTTTACAGATTCCCAAAGGGAGGTGGACGGAGCGGCAGTCGGCATGGAATCGGTGGCTGAAGGCTGGGTTTATTCACATGTCGGCAATCGCAGCAGTTTTTTCACACTAACTCGCGGACACTCGCGGTCACTCCGTAATCAGAGAAAATGGGTGGGGACCATCACGGCAAGGCATGGGGATTGGGGCGATTGCGTAAATGATTGATGGTCGGCTATTAGCGGGCTGGCTCTGGTGGGTGCCGGGAGGAAATTCCGGGAGGGGATGTGAAGGAACGGCCGCGGAGACGACGGGCAAGCGGGAGGAGGTCGCAGTAACGTGGAACGAAAATGGGCTTTCAAGGCGAACTTTCCAACAAGATATTCACACCTGACTTGGGCATAACTTCCGTCGTTTTTTGTTGCCACTTCCGCGCCAATTTCGGCGCCGACCTTTTCGGTTGTCTGTGTAACATTCCGGAGACTACGCGGACCCGTTTTCACGACTGAAACGGTCCGTGTTACGGCCTCGTTACGGTAGTGTGTCAGCGGTTACAGGTTCGCGGCGGGCTCCGGCTCTACCCACTTTCCGTGCTCTTTGATGAGGGCAATGAGGCGGTCGTCGGCCTCTTTTTGGGGGATGTTGTACTGCACGCAGGATTTTCCCACGTAGAGATTGATCTTGCCGGGGGCCCCTCCGACGTAGCCGAAATCAGCATCGGCCATCTCTCCGGGGCCGTTCACGATGCAACCCATGATGGCGAGCTTCACGCCTTTCAGGTGGCCGGTCTTCTCGCGAATGCGCTGGGTGGTGGTTTGAAGATCGAAAAGGGTGCGTCCGCACGAAGGGCAGGCCACGAATTCGGTCTTGGAAATGCGTGCCCCCGCGCCTTGCAGCACGTTGTAGGAGAGTTTCGTCGCGCGCACGGCATCGTGCTCCGTCTCGATGCTCAAAAGATCGCCCATGCCGTCGCAGAGCAGGGCGCCCGCGAGAACCGAGGCCTCGAGGAGCTTCGAGAGGAAGGTATTCTCGCGCTGAATGGCGGAGTCGGGCGTGCTGCGGATCCAGAGAGGCGCGCGAAGGCCGGCGACGCGCAGCGCTTCAGCGAGTGCACGGTATCGACCCACGGGATGCGCGGCAGAAAGGAAGGAGTCCGGACCCGGGAGTCCCGACGGAAGCGGGGCGAGCGTGACAAGCATCTGCGCCCCTGCGTGGGCCTGGAGGGCGGGAACGAGGGACGGCAGGTCCGCGGCCGTCGTGGCGACGGCGAGTGAATGATGGTGCCTTGTCGCGACACCCGCGAAAGCGGCAAGGGCCTCGCCTTCGCTGGACGTGAAGGTTCGCACCAGCAGAAGCGGGGCGTTGGCGGCGGTTGCGAACGACCCCACGTCCGCCGCAGTGAGCGAGGGGGACAGTTCCAACGCCAGAAAACGCACGGGCAACCCGGGCATTGCCGACAAGGTGTGCAGATCGGTGGGTGACGATACCGGTACCAGCAGGCCCTCGGCCGGCGTGTCCTGAAGCCGCGGCGTTGCGAGGTCTTTGGCGGCTGCGGGAAGATCGGCGATCGATCCGACGCGGACGATCACGCGTGGCGGTTGCTCAGGACCCACGGCGCACTCAGGAGCGAGGCTGACGACGGCGGTTTCGCGTCTCGTGAAATGAAAGGGATCAATCGCGTCCGGCGTGGCCGGCGAACGGGTCATTGCCCCTGGTTCCTCGCGCCAGAGGGCCATCGCTTTGCTGGCGAGGGCGCGGGCCACGGGGATTTCGTACACGCTGTCCTCCGTGAGGGAGACACGCAGGGTGTCGCCGAGGCCGTCGAGGAGGAGGCTGCCAATGCCGATGGCACTCTTGATCCGGCCGTCCTCCCCATCGCCCGCCTCGGTGACGCCAAGGTGGAGAGGGTAGTGCATGTCCTCGCGGTTCATCCGGTCGACGAGCAGGCGGTAGGCCTGGATCATCACCTTCGGATTCGAGGACTTCATCGACAGGATCATCTGGTCGAAGCCGTGGCTTTGGGCGATGCGCAGAAACTCCAGCGCACTTTCCACCATGCCAAGCGGGGTGTCACCGTAGCGATTCATGATGCGATCGCTGAGGGATCCGTGGTTCGTGCCGATGCGCAGCGCGCGGCCGAGCGTCCTGGCGCGCTTCACCAGCGGCGAAAAGGCGTCGTGCAGGCGCTGCAGTTCGCGGTCGTAGTCGGCGTCTGAATACTCACGGACGGCAAACTTCTTCTTGTCGGCGTAGTTGCCGGGGTTGACCCGGACCTTCTCGACGTGCTCGACCGCCTCCATCGCGGCCTGGGGGAGGAAGTGGATGTCAGCGACGAGCGGAACATGGCCGAAGCCGGCGGCGGTGAACTGTGTGCGGATGTCCTTCAGGCAGCGTGCGGCCTGCACGTTGGGAGCGGTGATGCGAACGATCTCGCAACCGACCTCGGCGAGCGCGATGGACTGGCGGACGGTCGCATCGACATCCTGCGTGTCGCTCGTCGTCATGGACTGGATACGCAGCGGATTGACGCCGCCGACGCCGACCGAGCCCACCTTGACCTCGAGGGTGGGGCGGCGCACGGTGTGGAAGCGGGAAGGGCAGTAGGACATGGCGGGCCAGGCTCTTTCTCTTGATTCTTTCTTTTTCTCGTAGCCGTTCTCCTTCTCGAGTCGAGAGGCGGGAGAATGGTTGCGAGTGCTTGGCTCAGCGGGCCGGCGCCTCCGACTCCTCGGTCTGCTCGGCGCGGGCCGGGGCGGCGTCGCGGACGATGCGACGGACGTCGAAGACGGTCACATAGAGGATCATTGAGAAGAGAAGGACCATGAAGACGCTTTGAGTCGTCATGATGAAGTTCACCGGCAGCGCGCGGCCGCGCAGTTTCGCGATGGTCGCGAAGAGCATGTGTCCGCCGTCGAGCACGGGGATGGGCAGCAGGTTGAAGATCGCGAGGTTGATGTTCACGAGGATCGTAAACCAGAGAACGACGCGGATATCGGCCTGCGCGGCCATGTGAAACACCCGGATGATGCCCACCGGGCCGCTCAGCTTGGAGATGCCGATGTCGGATTGCGGATGGATCAGGCTGCCCAAGGTGCGGAACGTCATGCTGACGTGAGCCGCGAACTGCTTGAAGGGGCTTGGATAGACGAGTTGCGATTCGGTGGCGAGGGCGAGGCCAATCTCCGCGGGTTCCTTTGCCTCGGGACGCGGGGGCAGGGTGAGCGTGAGTGTGGATTCGCCCCGTTGGACGCGGACCGCAATGGCACGCGCTGCGTTCGCCTCAAGGTACTCCGCATACGTCTGGACGTTCAGGATGGTCGTGGTGTCGAGGGCGAGGATGCGATCCTGCGGTTGCACGCCGGCCTTGGCCGCGGCCGAGTCGGGTGTGACGGCATGGACGACCAACTCGTAGGCGGGGGCGATGCCGACGCGCCGAACCTGTTCATCACCGCCGAGCCGAGGGTGAACCACCACATCCTGCACCTGTCCGTCCCGCTCGATGGTGAACACGGTCTGGCGACGACCGTCATCGGTCCGGCCGGCGCCGGTGACCAGCGTCTGCATCAAGTCCTGCCAGTCGGCAAGAACGCGTCCGTCGATGGCCTTGACGGTGTCGCCAATGCGAAGCCCCGCCTCGACCGCCGGGCTGGTCACCGAGGTGCCGTCTTCGAGCTCGAGCGTGGGCACGACGTAGCCGATGCGGGTGGTGGCCATGTCGCTGCTGGTGGGCTGGCCGACGAACCAGATGATGGTCGCGAGCAGGAAGGCGAAGATCAGGTTGAAGAAGGCGCCGGCGGCAAAGACGATGATCTTGGTTGCGTAGCTGATGGGCGGGAGGGCCCGGACGTCGACCGAGCTCTCGCCTTCGATGCCGCGCATGTCGGCGAGCTGGGGCAGGGCGACATAACCGCCGAGGGGTAGCCAGGAAAGCCGGTACTCGACGCCATCCTTGCCCCGCCAGGCGAAGATCTTGGGGCCGAAACCAATGGAGAAACGCTCGACGTGCAGGCCGCGGCGGCGCGCTGCGAGGAAGTGCCCGAGTTCGTGGACGAAAATCGAGCCGCCGAAGAACAGCACGATCAGAAAGATTGCCCAGATGTTGGAGAAGAGAGGTGCGAGCAGTTCCATGAAAAGCGTTTTGGATTGAGGGAAGCTTAAGACTACGCCGTTTCCGTGAGGTTCAACCTACAATCCTCGTCGGAGCGAAGAAGGCAAATTACACATTGCTTGCAGGTTCCTTCCCCGCGTGACGTCCGGAGAAGTCCTTGGCGTTTTGGGCGCGCCTGGGATGTGAACGGGCGCGTGGCGCGAGGGACTCATTGCCTGCGCTGCACTGCCTCGGTGGCGACGCGGCGCGCCTCGTCGTCCACCGCGAGCACGGCGTCCAGGTCGGCCGGATCGGTCGCGGGAAGGCGTTGCAGCGTCTCATCGACGACCGCGGAGATGCCGAGGAAAGGCAGGCGACCGCCGAGAAACGCCGCAACGGCGACTTCGTTGGCGGCGTTGAGGATGGCGGGGGCCGTGCCGCCGGTCGCCATCGTCTGTTGCGCGAGGCCCAGCATCGGGAAGCGATGGGTATCCACGGGGCGAAACTCGAGTGAAAACAGTTTGTCGAGGGAGAGCGGGGCGTCCACGCCGGCGGTGCGCTCGGGGTGGAGCAGCGCGTGCTGGATGGGAAAGGTCATCGAGGGAGGCGAGAGCTGCGCGAGCATGGTGCCGTCGGCGAACTCGACGAGGCAGTGGACGATGCTTTGGGCGTGAAGCACGGCAGCGCACTGTTCTGCGCGCAGACCGAAGAGCCATTGCGCCTCGATCAGTTCGAGGCCCTTGTTGGCGAGGGTGGCGGAGTCGACGGTGATCTTCGGCCCCATCGCCCAGTTGGGATGCTTGAGCGCGTCCGCGGGCGTGACGTGGGCGAGTTTTTCCTCGGGCCAGTCGCGAAACGCCCCGCCCGAGGCGGTGAGGATCACGCGCGAAACGCCGGTTCCCGAATTACCCTCGAGACATTGGAAGACGGCACTGTGCTCGCTGTCCACCGGCAGCAGGCGGGCGCCGCTCGCCTTGGCGGCCGCCATCACGAACTTGCCGGCCAGGACGAGGATTTCCTTGCTCGCCAGCGCGAGGTCCTTGCCGGCGGCAAGGGCGGCGAGGGCGGGTTTCAATCCCGTCGTGCCGACGACAGCGACAAGCACGACGTCCGCTTCGGCAAGCTGCGCGAGCTGCACCAAACCCTCGAGCCCTGCATGAAGCTGCACGTGCGCCGGGAAGGCGCCGCTTGCCCGGGCTGAGACGTACGCCGTCTCCTCGTAGAGGCCGACGTGCCTGACGGTCGGAAACCGCGCGGCGATCTCGGCGAGGCGCGAGCGGCTCGCCCGTGCGGCGATCGCGACTAGTTCCAGGCGATCCGGATGCGCGGCGATCACCCGGAGCGTGTTCTCGCCAATGGAGCCGGTTGCGCCGAGGAGGACTACGCGTTTGCGCCTTGAAGGAGGGGAGGACGTCATGCTTGGTTGCGTGGGTTAACCAACGGGGGGCGCCGGCCGCGGATCGGTCGTCTCCGACCGATCCGCCGCCCCGACAGGCGCAACTTTTGTGGTGCAGGCTCCTGCTTCACCGCAGCAGCATGAACGCAATGTACCCCACGGGCGCAGTGAGGATCAGGCTGTCGGAGAGATCGAACACGCCACCGATCCCGGGAATCGTCTGGCCGGCATCCTTCGCGTCGGCCCGGCGCTTGATGATCGACTCGATGAGATCCGAGACAATGGCCAGTGCGGCGACGGGAAGCGCGATGAGTGCCGCAACAACCGGCGTGAACGGCGGGGGCATGTAAATGCGCCAGCCGTACGCAATCCCGGCGCCGATCAGCGCGGAAAAAAGCACTCCGCCGACGGCACCTTCCCACGTCTTCTTTGGACTGATGACGGGGGCCATTTTGTGCCGGCCGAAAGCCATCCCGGAGAGCAGGGCGCCGACGTCGCAAAATTTGGATACAGCGATGAGCCACACGCACAGCACGAGCCCGGTGTGGGCGTGGGGACTCTCGATGAGCATCACGCGCACGAGGAAGTGCAGCATGAAGGGAATGTAGACCAGGCCGAAGAGCGTCCAGGCGAGCGCCTCGACACGGGCGTGCGACTGACGTTCTCCGAGGATGCGCAAGCCGAAGACGATCACCGCGACAGCGAGCAGTTCCGTGGGGCCGATACCGTAAGGCTCGGAGTATTTGGGCGCGAGGGTGAGCAATCCGCCGAAGAGCATGCCGACGCGATCGAAGGGTTCGAGGCCGAGGCGCCGGACGAGTGCGTAGAACTCACGCAGGGTCAGGACCGCGATGAGGCTAAGCAGCCAGATGCCGCCGGTGGACTTGAAGACGCCGATGCAGACGAGGACGATTGTCCAGAGAAGAAACGTGCTGAAGATGCGTTTGCGCACGGAGAGTCGGGGGTAAAGGACCGCCCTGGCGGGCGCTCAGGGCGTGGCGGCGGGTTTCAACTGGTCGCCGGTCAGACCGAAGCGGCGTTCGCGGCGCGCGTAATCTGCCAGGGCGGCGGCGAGATCGGCCTTGGTGAAGTCAGGCCAGAGCACGTCCGTGAAAATAAACTCCGCATAGGCCGCCTGGAGTAAAAGAAAATTGCTGATGCGGGTTTCGCCAGATGTGCGGATCACCAGGTCGGGGTCGGGAATTCCCGATGTGTACAGGTACCGGCTGAAGGTGGACCAGGAGTCATCATTGAGCTTCTCCTTGCCGGCAGCCACAGCGGCCGCGTAGGCGCGGGCGGCGTCGATCACTTCATTGCGAGAACCGTAGTTGAGCGCGAGAATCAGGGTGTGCCCGGTGAAATGGGCGGTGGCCGCGATCGCCTTGTCCAGTTCGGCGCGCACGACGGGCGGCAGGTCCTGCG
>CAYOSX010000091.1:0-1545 GCA_964406745.1 uncultured Opitutus sp. | reverse complement strand
GAGGGTGGCGGTCTCTTTGCGGAGGAAGTACTCGAGCAACCCCATCAATCCGCCGACCTCGTCCTGCGGCCGTTTCCAATTCTCCGCGGAGAATGCATACAAGGTGAGATACTGAATGCCCAGTTCGCGCGCGCCTTCGATAACCCCGCGCACCGCCTCGACACCGCGGCGGTGACCTTCGAGTCGCGGCATTCCCCGTTTCTTGGCCCAGCGCCCGTTGCCGTCCATAATGATGGCCACGTGGGTGGGTGGGAGTGCGGGAGACGCGGGCATGTCAACGCGAGTTAGGGAGGGGGCGTCACGTTTGACAAGGGGGAAGCCTCGCCGGCCGCGTTGACCGGCCGGCCAGTCCGGCATAGTGTCCCTCATGAACAAAACCGTACTTTCAGCTGAGGAAATACAGGCGGCGCTCGGCGATTTGCCAGGATGGAAAGTGGACGACGGGGCGCTTGCGAAGGCGTTCGTCTTCGGCAGTTTTCGCGAGGCCTTCGGCTTCATGACGCGCGTGGCCTTCGAGGCGGAGGGGCTCGATCATCATCCCGATTGGAGCAACGGCTACGACACCGTGCGCATCCGTTTGACGACGCATTCTTTGGGCGACAAGCTCACCGCCAAGGATTTGGAGCTGGCCAGGCGTATCCAGCGGATTTCCTGGGTGGGATAGTCGGCGGCCGGCCAGGATTGCCGGCGTCAGAGTCCCAGCATGAAGGAGAATATACGGTCCTGCATTCCAGGCAGATCCTCGTGCCCAAAATCAGGGTAGATCACGATGTCCTTGGGCGCGGAGATCTTGTTGTAGGCAGCGAACTGCGACGAAGGCGGGCAGACCGCGTCCATCAGGCCGGTCGCCATCAAGACGTTGGCACGGATGCGGGGCGCGAGGTGTTGGACGTCGATGTAGCCCAGACGCGTAAAGAGCGCCCCTTCCCGTTCGTGGCGCGGGTCGTACCAGCGAAAGTACTCGGTGAGTTCCGCGTAGGCGGCCTTGCCGAGGTCCATTTCCCAGACGCGCTGGTAATCACAGAGGAAAGGGAAGATCGCAGCGCAGCGGGCGATCCGTGGTTCGAGCGCGGCGCAGACGAGCGAAAGGGCGCCACCTTGCGAGGCGCCCATCGTTCCCACCCTGGCCGCGTCGACCTCGGGGAACGACATGACGATCCGTGCGAGCAGTGCTGTATCCAGAAAAATGCTACGAAAGAGCAGGGCCTTGGGATCGGGGTCGTCGAGGCCGCGCACGATGTGTCCGCGCAGGGTCGTGCCCTTGACGCCGCCGGTGTCCTCGGAGAGGCCCGACTGGCCGCGACAGTCGAGTGCCGCGACGCACAAACCCTGGCCGGCGAGTGCGAGCTTGGACTGCCAGTCGCCGCTGCTGGCCGAGTAGCCATGGAACTGCAACACCGCGGGCGCCGCGCCGTCGAGGGCGCGCGGACGCACGTACTTGGCGTGCACGCGGGCTCCGCCGATGCCGGTGAACCAGAGGTCGAAGCATTGGGCGTTACGCGGGGCGATCGCGTTGGCGGGACGGAGCTCGACGCACGGGTCGAT
>CAYOSX010000090.1:0-10409 GCA_964406745.1 uncultured Opitutus sp. | reverse complement strand
CAGCGCCCGTGCCCGTGTCCAACGCGAAGCTCGCCCTCATGGTCGCCGCTGCGGTCGCCTGGCTTCCCCTGTTCTGGCTCGGCCTCGCCGTGAGCCGCGCCCGGCGGGAGGATCCGTGGCGGACGCGACGCGAAGCGCGGGTGCGCCTCGCGCGCACGCTGGCGGACCTGCGCACGGCTGCCCAGGCCGACGCGATCGTCACCGGCGTGAGGCAATGGCAGCGGGACACCGCCGTGCTCTGGGGCGTGAATCGCGCTGTTCCCACGGCGGACGCCTTCCGCGCGGAACCTGCGTGGGCGGCACTTTGGGAGGAGGCCGAACGGTGTATTTACGGTGCGGAGACAACGTTGCCCGCCGACTGGACAACCCGTGCGGAAGCCGCCCTGGCCGCCCGGCGGGTCCCGGGCTTTGCGGTCACGAGCGCCTTCCTGCCCCGAAACCTTCTGCCCTTTGTCGCCGCGCTCGTGGTGGCGTTTGCCACACCGGCGGGCGGCGCCGATGCCGGCACCGCCGCCTACGGACGCAGCGAGTTCGCCGCCGCCGAAAAGGCGTGGCGCGAAGCGCTCTCCCGGCAGCCCAACGACTGGATCGCCCATCACAATCTCGCCCTCGCGCTCGCCCAGCAGGACCGCTGGAACGAGGCGGCGGCCCACGCCACGGCCGCGTTCGCGCAGAATCCCTCGCACGCCTCCGTGCGCTGGCATTTCGACCTCGCGTTAACCCGCGCCGGATACACGCCGCCCGATCTCGGCGCCTTCGCCCGGCCGGACACGCTGCATCGCCTGGCCCGCCTGCTCTCGCCGGCGGAATGGCAATGGATCCTCGTCGCGGCCGGCGCGTTGGTGGCCCTTGCCGGCGCCCTCGGGTTGCTGAGGGCTTACGGACGCGGTCCGGTCTGGATGCCTTGGACGGCGTCGCTCTTCCTGATCATCGCGGTCGTCGCCGCGACCGGCGCGGGCGCGAGCCTGCACCGCTATGGCCTCGCCACCGACGCGCGCACAGCCGTCGTCTGGCATGCCACCACGCTTCGATCAATTCCCACGGAGGCCGATACGGCCCAAAAGACCAGCCCCTTGTCCGCCGGTTCGCTCGCGGTGATTGACCGCAGCTTCCTTGGCTGGATCCGCCTCGCCTTCCCCGACGGCCAGACCGGCTGGGTGCGGAACGAAGACGTGGTCCGCCTGTATCGCTGAAGCACCGGCTGGGCGGAGTCTCTTCCCCGGATTCCTGCGCGGAAGAGCCCGTGCGGGCGTAGCGCGCACCAGGCCGGACCGAATCCTCCCGCGATCCGGTTGCATTCAACTCGTTCCCGGACATCCCGACGGCGCGCTCGCACGGTTCACCTCAGCAAATGCTTACGGTTCCAAAACTGCCGCCTGCATCCAAAAAAATAATACATAAACACTACCCCATGCTTACCATTGACTAACCAAACCTCGCGAGGACACGGCACAGGCGATGCATAGGTGTGATGCAAGGAGACGCTGAAATCATTCCCCGGCTCCCATCAAAATCATCATGAACAAGACACTGCTCTCCACCGCCAGCATCCTGCTGCTGGCCCTCACCCTCGGCACGGCCTCGGCCGCGCCCATCAATGGCGCCATCACCTTCAGCGGCGGCGCTGTCCTGGACAACGCCAGCATCAACACCGCCACCAGTGTCGTTTCGTGGGTGGATCCGCTCGTTTCCAGCCGTGACGGCGACTTCATCGGTCTCGTTGACGTCGGCGAAGATGTGGCGCTCGTCGCCCCTTGGACGTTCACCTCCGGTGCCGTCAATAACTTCTGGTCCGTGGGTGGCTTCAGCTTCGATCTCACCTCCTCCTCGATCTTTCTGAAGACAGCGAACAACCTGATCGTCAATGGCACCGGCTTCATCGATGGCAACGGTTTCACCAGCACCGCCGGCAGCTGGAGCCTGAGCAGCCAGGCTCCTCCCGCCGGTCAGATCATCAATGGCGTGACGACGCAGGTCTTCTCGTTCTCCGCGGCGGCCGCCACGTCAGTTCCGGATGGCGGCACCACCGCCGTCCTGCTCGGCGCCTCGCTGATTGGCTTGGGCATTCTCAGCCGTCGCCGGGCGGCCTGAGTGCGTTTACCGACGCTCACCGCGTCAAACTCGAAGCGTCCGGGCCCCTGTGCCCGGACGTTTTCGCGTATATCTGCCACCAGGCACGGTTAAACGCGCGTTGGACCATGCCCTATACGGGTAACACCCCATTCACCCGACGGCTGGAATCCGGTAGCCTCAGTCACCGGCGCCTCCGCAACTCACCATCTCCTGTTGTAGTGGTCGCCTGAATACTCTTTTCAACCGCCAGCCCTTCCTTGAGCGCACGCCCTCCGCCTCCCCGCTCATGAGCACCCCGCCCTCCACTCCCCGCGCCGCGCCCGCCCTGACGGCGAAGCCAAAGCTGCTCCTCGTCGACGACGATGATGACATCCGGGCGCAGATGAAGTGGGCGCTGGCCGGCGATTACCAGGTGTTTACCGCGGGCGACCGCGTCACCGCCGTCGAGCTCTTTCGCCTCACCCGCCCGCCCGTGGTGCTTCTTGATCTCGGGCTTCCCCCCAGTCCGTCGACGCCCGAGGAGGGCCTCGCCACGCTCGGAGACCTGCTCGTGATCGACGGGTCCGTAAAGGTCGTCATCGCCTCTGGCCAGGGAGAGAAGGAAGTCGCCTTGCGCGCCGTCAGCCTGGGGGCCCATGATTTCCTGGATAAGCCGGTCGACCTTGTGGAGCTGCGCTTGCTGCTACGCCGCTGCTTTCACATCGCTTCGCTTGAACGCGAGGTCCGCGACACGCAGCGGCGGGTCAAGCGTGAGACCTTTGACGGAATGCTCGGCTGCCATCCGCGCATGCAGGCCGTCTTCGAATCCATCCGCAAGGTGGCCACGACCGACGCGCCCGTGCTGGTCCTCGGCGAAAGCGGCACCGGCAAGGAAATGGCCGCCCAGGCGATCCATCTGCGAAGCGCCCGCCGCGACGGGCCGTTCGTGGCGATCAATTGCAGCGCCATCCCGGAGACCTTGATCGAAAGCGAGTTGTTCGGCCATGAACGGGGAGCGTTCACCGGCGCGCACACCCAGCGCAAGGGACGCATCGAATCGGCCGAGGGGGGAACGCTGTTTCTCGATGAAATCGGAGAAACACCACTGGCCATTCAAGTGAAGCTGCTTCGCTTTCTTCAAACCCACTCGCTCGAGCGCGTCGGCGGACGGCAGGCAATTCCGGTCGACGTGCGCGTCGTCGCAGCGACGAACGCCAACCTGGCGGAAGGCATGGCCATGGGCTCGTTCCGCGAGGACCTCTTTGACCGGCTCGCCGTGGTGCAGCTCGTGCTGCCGTCGCTCCGCGAACGCGACGAGGACATCCTCCTGCTGGCCGAGGCCTTTCGGCAGAAATTCGCCGACGAAAACAAGAAGGCGAAACTCAGCTTCTCCCCGGACGCCATCCGCGCCCTGAGAAAACACTCCTGGCCCGGCAATGTCCGCGAATTGCAAAACCGGGTGCGCCGGGCGGTCATCATGAGCGGAGGAAAACGCCTCGGTCCCGCGGATCTTGAACTGAGCGACAGTCGGACGAATGTCACCTCCCTCAAGGACGCCCGCGAGGCCATCGAACGCGACATGCTTCAGCAGGCGCTGCGCACCAACGCGGGGAATATCACCGCCGCGGCCGTCGCCATCGGCATCAGCCGCCCCACCTTCTACGAGCTCATGGTCAAGCTCGGTATCCAAAAGATGGATTACGTCTCCGCCTGACGGCGCCGGTCCTGCCAGATCGCATCCGCGATGAACGGCCTCGGATTCTCGAGGTGCGTCCAGACCCCGTCGATATCGGACGCCACGGTGAACAGGTCAGTCAGCCCGGGAGACTTGAAACGCTCGGACACCATGCGGTCGAAGAACCTGATCAGGTCGTCGTAGAATCCGTCCTGATTGACCAGCACGACCGGCTTGCGGGTGAGGTTGAGATACCGCTCCGTCATGATCTCGGTGAGCTCCTCGAGCGTCCCGATGCCTCCCGGCAGGGTCACGAACGCATCCGCCCGCTCGGCCATGAGCCGTTTCCGTTCGCGCATGGTTGCGACAGTGACGAGTTCGTCGGCGGCGCGAAACGCAAGTTCGCGCTCAATCATGAAGTCCGGGATGATGCCCACGACGTGCCCACCCGCCTCCTTCACCGACCGTGCCACCGAGCCCATCAGGCCGGCGTTGCCGCCGCCGTAGACGAGGCCCCAGCCACGCGCCACGAGGTCGCGTCCCAGCTGCCCGGCCGCAGCGTAGTATTTCGGATCGAGGTTCGCGCTCGAGGAGCAATAGACGCAAAGCAGTTTGGCCATGATGGAAAAGGACTCGCCGGCCGAAGCACATCACTTCGAACTTAAAGTTCAACCTCTTCGCCTGCTCGATCGCCCCCGCCATGCCGCCGTACGCCGGACGCCTCGCCCCCTCGCCCACCGGGTTGCTCCACCTCGGGCATGCCCGCACCTTCTGGGTGGCCGCACGACGGGCGCGGCAGGCCGGAGGACACCTGTACCTTCGCAACGACGACTTGGATCGCGCGCGATGCCGTCCGGAGTTTGTCACCGCCATGCTTGAGGATCTCCGCTGGCTGGGCCTGGCGTGGGACGGCTCCGTGGCGACCCAAAGCTCACACCTGCCGCTCTACCGTGAGGCGCTCGTCCGTCTGCACGCGGGCGGATGGATCTTTCCGTGCACGCGCTCCCGCAAGGATGTGCTCGAGGCGGCGGCGGCTCCGCATGAAGGCGGGCCGGCCGACGAGCCCCTCTACCCGGTGGCGTTCCGTCCCGCACCCGACGCTCCGCTGCCGCCGCTGGATGACCCCATCTCGGTCAATTGGCGTTTTCGCGTACCGGAGGACGAGGAACTCGTCTTCGTGGACGCCCGGCTCGGTGAGCAACGGGCGGTCGCCGGGAGGGAATTTGGCGACTTTCTCGTCTGGCGGCGCGACGACCTGCCCAGTTACCAGCTTGCCTGCGTGGTCGACGATCATGCCATGGGAGTTACCGAAGTCGTGCGCGGGGCGGACCTCGTGATGTCGACCTTTCGGCAGCTGCTTCTTTATCGAGCCCTGGGCTGGCTGCCGCCGGCGATGTTCCACTGCGACCTGATGTCCGACGAACACGGCCAGCGCCTCGCCAAGCGCCACGACGCGCTGAGCCTGCGCGCCCTGCGCGAACGAGGCGTGACACCGGACGAAATCGTTCGAGACTTCGAAACACGTTTCCCATGACACCCAAGATCGGCGTCCTCAACATCTCGGACCGCGCCAGTGCCGGCGTTTACGAAGACACGCCAGGCCAGGCCTGCGCCGCGCTCTTGCGCGAATGGCTTATCACACCGTTCGAGCTGGAGTACGCGGTCATCCCCGACGAACAGGCGCTGATTGAACGCGAACTGATCCGGCTCGCAGATGACGTGCGCTGCGGCCTCGTCGTCACCACAGGAGGCACCGGCCCGGCGCCGCGCGACGTCACCCCGGAAGCGACCGAAGCCGTCTGCCGGAAACTGTTGCCCGGCTTCGGGGAACGCATGCGGGCGGTGTCGCTGCAGTATGTGCCGACGGCGATCCTCTCGCGCCAGACCGCGGGCATTCGCGGATCGACGCTCATCGTCAACCTCCCCGGGCGCCCGAAGGCGATCCGGGAGAACCTCGAGGCCGTGTTCCCCGCGATTCCCTACTGCCTCGATCTGATCGGGGGCCCGCGTTTGGAAACGCGCCCCGAGGCGATGGCTTCGTTCCGTCCGAAAGGCAGCTGAAAGGTTTGAAAAGGAGCGGCGACACTCCTGTCGCCGGGGTTGGTGCCGGACGGACCCGCATGGATCAACTGGACTAACGATGGTCGAAAAGACGGACAGGAGTGTCCGTCCTCCCAGGGCTCCCGTACGGGATGCCGATCCTGTCGCCGGGTTTGGTGGCGGACCGGCAAACGCAGGCCGTCAGGTGTGCGGGGTTCGGCGACAGGAGTGTCGCCGCTCCGTTTCAAACCGCGTACACGAGGTTCGTCGCTTCTTCAGAAACCGTCTATACGAGGTTTGCCGGGTCCACGTCGAGCACCTGCACAACATCCTCCGGCCAGGCGAAGGCTGCACGCAGGCGCTGCAATTCCGCGACGACGGGCGTCACTTTGGTTGTGAAATACCAGAGCTGGTACCGGTAGTGGTCCTTGATCTTCTCGATCGGCGAAGGCGAGGGACCGCGCAGCTCGACCTTGTCACCCAGCACCTGCTCGACCTGCTTCGCCCATTGCTCGGCGTAGAATTTGAGCTTCTCCGGATTCGGTCCGCGGAAGAGGTGATGGATCAGGTGCCGGTACGGTGGATACTGGAACTTGTGGCGCATCGCGAGTTCGCTCGCGGCAAAGCCGAGGTAGTCGGCATGACGGGAGAACTGGATCGCCTCGGCCTGAGGCGTGAAGGTCTGAACGATCACCTCGCCGGCCCGGTCGCCGCGGCCGGCCCGGCCGGCGACCTGCACCAGCAACTGGAAGGTGCGCTCGTTCGCCCGGAAATCGGGAACGTGCATCGAGATGTCGGCGTCGATCAGTCCGACGAGGGTCACGTTGGGAAAATCGAGGCCCTTGCCGATCATCTGTGTCCCGATGAGCACGTCGATCCGCCCGGCCCTGAACTCGGCCAGCACTTCGCGGAAGCGGTTTTTCCTCGTCATCGTGTCCGTATCCATCCGCTCGATGCGGGCGCGCGGCACGATCCGGCGCACGGCCTCCTCGACCCGCTGCGTCCCGAGGCCGCGCCAGCGGATGTCGGGTGCGCCGCACTTCGGGCAGCGCGCCGGCGCCGGCCGCGAGTCGCCGCAGAGATGGCAGCGCAGCGTTTCGTCCGCCCGATGATAGGTCATGGTGATGCTGCAGTGGGAACACTCCTCCACGTGGGAGCATTTCGTGCACATCATCGACGACGAGTAACCGCGCCGGTTGATGAAGAGGATCGTCTGCTCGCGGCGCTCGAGACGGGCGTGCATCGCGTCGGCGAGTTTGCGCGAGACGGCCGTCATGCCCCGCGAGCGCAGGATCTCGATGCGCATGTCGACGATGTCGATGAACGGGAGTTTCCGCGAATCGATGCGTTCGGTCAGCGTGAGCAGGGCGTACCGTCCGCTGCGGGCGTTGGAGAAACTCTCGAGCGACGGCGTGGCCGAGCCGAGCAAGGCGTGCGCGCGGTTGAGCTTCGCGCGCATCACCGCGACGTCGCGGCCGTGATAACGCGGGGTTTCGTCCTGCTTGTAGGCCGGCTCGTGCTCCTCATCCACGACGATGAGCCGGAGGTCGCGGACCGGGGCGAAGATCGCCGAACGCGCGCCCACCACGACGCGCGCCTCGCCGGTTGCCAGCGCAAGCCAGCCGTCCATGCGCTCGCCTTCGCTCAGGTGGCTGTGCCAGACCACGCACCGATGCCCGGGCGCGATCGCCTCGAGGCGGCTGCGCAGGCGCGCGACGGTTTGCGGCGTCAACGCGACTTCGGGCACGAGAAAGATCACCCCTCCGCCCGCCTTCAGGGCGGTGTCGATGGCGCGCAGGTAGACCTCCGTCTTGCCGGAACCCGTGACGCCATGCAGCAACGTGACCCCGAACGCCGCCTTTGCCAGCGAGGCGTCGAGCGCGTCGGTGGCGGCCTGTTGTTGCGCGTTGAGCGCGTGAGGCTGGCTCGCGACGAGCTCGCCCGTCGCCCAGTCGTCGGCGTACGCGATCCGCTCCACGCGCCGCGTCTCCTCACGCAAGATGCCGCGTTTGACCAAGGCCGCGGCGGCCGGCGCGCCCACGTCGAGGCGGGAGAGCACAAGGGACTTCTTCTGCGGTTTGAACTGCACCTCGAGAAACCGGTAGAGCTTCGCCTGCGTCGGGGCGCGCTTCGCGAGCTGGTTGACCTCGTCGACGCTCAGGCGTTGGGCGACGGCGAGCAGCTTTTCCTCCTTGAGCCCCGCCGCATGGCGCACCGCGGCCGGCAGCATCGTCTCGATGATCCCGTCAAGCGGCGCCGCGTAGTAGGTTGCCATCCAGAGCGCCAGCTTCAGCAGGTCCGGTGGCAGCGCCGGGAACGGATAGACGACCTGGGCGATGTTCTTCAGACGATCGATCGGAAAGTCCTTGGGCGCGCCGATCTCGCCGACGATGCCCAGATGCAGGCGATTGACGATGGGGATGCGCACCAGCGACCCGACCCCGACGCCGGTCCGCATCGACTCGGGGACTTTGTAGTGCAGCACCTTGTCAAAGCCTGCGAGGGGATGGACTCCGACCGTCATCCGCGTGGTGATGGCGGCCCCCGTCCCGCCCTGCAAGCCCGCCCCGCGCGGCCATGATCAGGTTGACAGCCCGGCGGGCCGTTCCGACATTGCCAGCCGTGAGCAACGACGCAGCGCGCGAGAAATTCAAACACCACCTGTCCACCAAGGGCCTGCGTGTGACGAACCAGCGCCTGGCCATTTTCGACGCCGCGTTCGCGCAAAAGGATCACTTCACCGCCGAGGAGCTGCTCGACCACGCCCGCGCGATCGACGACTCGGTGTCGCGAGCCACCGTCTATCGCACCCTTCCGATCATGACCGAGAGCGCCCTGTTGCGCGAGGTCGACATCGGCAAGAACCTGAAGTACTATACGCCCAACACCGACAACAACACGCAGGTCGCCCAGGTCATCTGCCTCGACTGCGAGAAGATCTTCGAGATCAACGCCCCTTTCATGGAATGGTACGGCAATTCGGTCTCGTCGAAACTCGGCCTCACCCCGGTCTCGCAACGGCTTCAAGTCAGTGCCCATTGCATCGCCTTGCGGCAGACCGGCACCTGCAAGAACCGCACCTGAACCATGGGACGAAAGGAAGATCCCGGTTTTGAAATCTCCTTCTTCGAATCCGTCCTGCGCCGCTCGCCCCGGTACAGCGATGTGATCGAGATTCTCGGCGGCCTGTACACCAAGACCGGGCGCATCGCCGATGGCCTGCGCATGGACCGCCGCCTCGTGAAGCTGCAGCCGGAGAACGCGACGGCGCACTACAATCTCGCGTGCAGCCTCGCGCTCTCCGAACGACGCTCCGACGCCCTTCGCTCGCTCCGCCGCGCGATCGAGCTCGGTTACAAGGATTACGACTGGATGTCCCAGGACCCCGATCTCGAGGGACTGCAAAAATCCAAGGAATTCCAGGCACTGCTCCGACGCCTCCAGCCCAAGAGCTGACCACGGCCGCCGTCCGCGTCGAACCTCCGCGGCAGCGGCCCACCTGCTCATTGGTCATTGCTCATTGGTGATTGGTCCTTTCCCTCAATCCCATGCCCGCCCTCGACTATGAACCGGTTGTCCTCGCTCCCCGCCGGGAAGCGGTGGCGTTGACCCCCATCCAGGAGGAAATTCTCGCCCTCAAGCGTGAGCGCAACGCGATCATCCTCGCGCACAACTACCAGATCGAGGCGATCCAGCAGGTGGCGGACTACGTGGGGGATTCGCTCGGGCTGTCCTACCAGGCCCAGGCGGCGAAGGCCGATGTGATTCTGTTCTGTGGCGTTCACTTCATGGCGGAGACGGCCAAGATCGTGAACCCGGGCCGCACCGTCCTGCTCCCCGACCTCAACGCCGGTTGTTCACTTTCCGACTCCTGCCCGGCCGACCGGCTCGCCGCCTACAAGGCCGCCCACCCCGGACTGTACGTCGTTGCCTACATCAACTGCTCCGCCGCCGTGAAGGCCTTGAGCGATGTCATCTGCACCAGCGGCAACGCCCAGAAGATCGTGAATCGCGTGCCCGCCGACCGGCAGATCCTGTTCGTGCCGGACCAGAACCTTGGCCAATGGGTCTCGCAGCGCACGGGGCGCGCCATGCAATTGTGGCCGGGCTCCTGTTATGCGCACGTGCTCTTCACCGTGCAGTCCCTGGAGAAGGTGCGGCAGAAATTCCCCGGCGCCCCCGTCGTCGCCCATCCGGAATGCGTACAGGCGGTCCGCGACCTCGCGGACGAGGTCTGCAGCACGGAACTCATGGTGAAGTTCGCCAAGGAGAGCCCGGCGGACACCATCATCGTCGTCACCGAAAGCGGCATGCTGCACCGCCTGCGTCGCGAGGTTCCTCACAAGACCTTCGTCGCCGGCCCGACCGACACCTGCGCGTGCAACGACTGCCGCTACATGAAGATGAACACGATCGAGAAGGTGCGCGACGCCCTGAAAAACATGGCGCCCGTCATCGAACTTCCGGAGGACATCCGCGCCGCCGCCCTCGTGCCGATTCAACGCATGCTCGACTGGAGCCGGTGACGCGCGCAGGCGCGAACATCCAACGTCCAACGCCGAAATTCCAACTTCCAGGTTCGGATTGAAGGAGCGGCGACACTCCTGTCGCCGAAGCGGACAAGGACGGCACGCATACGCCG
>CAYOSX010000089.1:0-10501 GCA_964406745.1 uncultured Opitutus sp. | reverse complement strand
CCGGTCGCTCGCGCTGAGCTCCGGCCAGAACCCGCGCCGAGCCCGCCAGAACGTCGGGTGCTTTTCGGCCTCGCCCTTGAAGGACAACGGCAGGAAATCGAGGGCCCACCGGCCCTGCGCATCGCAGCCGGCCTGATGCGACAGGATCAATTCGCCACCCGCGGCGTGGAAGGCCTTGAGCTTCTTTCGGAGCGCGGGCGAGATCACCGTCTGATCGGGTAGGATGATCAGTTGGAAGACTTGAAGGTCGTCGAGTTCGTCCAGCAACGACACGTCGTAGTGGGTTTCCTCACACATCTGCACGGTGCCCTCATCGCTTTTGGCACCGTTCGCGTGATCACGGGAAGGATGGTTCGCCGAAAGGACGCCCACCTGTTTCAGATCCTGGCTCCCGGCATAGAACGGCTCGGCGGCGGCGCATTGCGAATACACGGCGCCGATCAGATCATAGGCGGCCGAGTCGAGGCGGCCGCGCGGTGGAAGCTGGTCGCCCACCGAGTTGGCCCCGCCGAGCGCCTGGGAGCGGAAGCACTCGTACTCGAGCGCGGGCTGCGGCTTGATGCCGCCGAAGTCGCCCCACATTTTCTGGAACCGCCCCGTCATGCCGAGCCACGGCTTGCCCCAGCGACCGGCCCCACGCGCGAGGCGGGGGAAATGGAAATAGCCCCAGAATCCGGAAGGGAGGGATTCGATCTCGATATGCGAACAGTGCGCGGCGCGCACGCGGCCCCCGGTGCCGTCGACGTGCACGTCGAAACCGGAGTTGTAGAACACGGTGGCTTTCGGGGCCAGGCCCTTGAGCAGGCGTGTGAAGCGCCGGGCGAAGGCGCCTTGGGCGGCGGATTGGAAGCGCACGAACGTTTCAACGCTCGCGTCCTCGAACCCATGCCTGCGACGAAAGGCGAGGCAGGCCTCCGAGTAGTGCGCGAGATGATCGAAAAAGACGATGTCGTAGAAAAGACCGTCGACGTCGTAGGCGGCGCAGAGTTCGCGGGTGTGCGCTTCGAGAAAATCCTGGTACTCGGGATTCATCCAGTCGTTGAAATGCCAGCCTCCCGGATGGGCCGCCTTGGTGTGGTCGGCGTTGCCTGAGCGGGCGAAGCGGCCGTCGGCCTTCATCATGCGCCATTGGGGGAAGCGTTGGGCCACGTCCTCATCCCAGGCGACCGTCGTGTAGATCGGGCAGCGGATTCCCTCGCGATGCAAGGCTTCGATCATTTCGCCGAGCAGGTCGCGTTTGCCGAGGGCGGGATGGACCGTCGCGACTTTCGAGGGGAAATAGCACATCCCGTGATGGCAGCGCGCGAAGATTGTGACGCTGTTGACGTGGGCGCGCTTCATCGTGCGGGCGAAGTCCCGGGCGTCGAACTCCGAGCCGACGTCGGGGATGTAGGGCGAGGTGTGGAAGTCGAGATGGACCTGACGCTGGTGGGTGAAGAGGGGGGAGACGGGCATCGACAGAGTCTAGGGGAGGGCCCGCATTTTGAGTATGGCGCCGGGAGCCGGCGGTATGCATTTTCCCGCCATGGAAACGGGGGTGGAACGTGTGACGGCCTTGGAGGACATGTTGCAGACACTGCAGCTGCACGTAGCGGTCTCGCGCCGTCAGAATCTTTCGTCGTGGTCGTATGACCTTTTCAGTCCCTTCTGGCGGCTTTATGCAAATAACCGCTCCGGTGGATTTCTCATCGTTGGCGGACAGCGCCTGGAGCTGCGGCCGGACTGCCTCTACCTCATACCGGCGGGGGTGGCGTTTCAGACCGGATTGAGCCGGCCGGTGGTCCATGACTTCCTGCACTTTTACCTCAGCGGATTCCCGTTGAGCCTGCATGACCGGTTGTTTCCGGCTCCGCTGGCGGTGCCCTTTGATCCGCTGTTGCGGCAGCTTCGGCGGCGATGGCGGGAATGCCTGGACGAAGGCATGCCCCGGGACTGGACGACCTTTGGCTGGGCGGCGGCCCTTGCGCATGCCGCCTTCGCCACGGCGGCGAAAACGCTGGATCGTTCCGCCAGCGAGGCGTGTCAGCGCTGGTTGACGCAGGCGAAGGAAGTGAGGCCGGCGTTGAACGCGATCGAGGAGGCGATGGCGGATCCGCCCGGCAACGCGGCCCTGGCGGCGCGGTGCAGCTTGAGTGAGACCCATTTCATCCGGGTGTTTCGCAAGGCGATGGGCGTGACCCCGGCGCGGTACGGCCTGGAGAGGCGTCTGTCCGTGGCGGCCGGCCAGTTGGTAGGCTCGGCGCGTCCGATCGAAGCGATCGCCGCGGGCACCGGCTTCACGGACCGCTTCCACTTCTCCCGCAGCTTCAAGCAACGCTTCGGGGTCGCGCCTGCCGCCTACCGGCAGATGCACCGGCATCGGAGCTGAAGGCCGGGTGGGTGAAAGAACAGCCGGAGCCGCGCGCCTTCTGCAGGGTTTGTGGCATCCCTGCGGGGCGGACCGGGCTAGTTGGCTTGCGTTCTCGTGTTACATGCAAAACATGGAGCCATGCAAAAGATACAGGTGTTGTTGCCGGAACCCGTGCTGCGGGACTTGCGCGAGATCGCGGCGGTGGAGGACCGGCCTCTGAGCGAAGTGGTGCGGCGGGCGGCCGAGCAAATGGTGCGCACTTATCCGGCCGTGCGACGAAAGCCAGGCAAGGTGACTGTGCGTACCTTTGATGGCGGGGCGATTCTGGCGGATGGGAGGGATCTGCGTGCACTGGCCTACAAGGGCGACGAGTGATGAAGAGCGGTGACACAAACTTGCTGCTCTATGCGATGAATCGCGGGTGTACCGAGCACGCGGCGGCCAAGGCTTGGCTCGAGGGAGCGTTGAAGGCGCCACGCGAGTGGATTTTTGCCGATCAGGTCTTGTTCGAACTCTATCGACTGCTGCGACATCCAAAGGTGATGTCCCGACCGCTGACGGCGAAATCGGCGGTGGCGCAAATCTCCTGGTTTCGCGAGGAGACCGGTTTTTTGCACTGCGGCTACGACGAGTCGCGGTGGACGGGGGTGGTGCAGGCTCTGACAAAGCAGGGGGATCGCGGCGGGTTGCTGGTGCACGATGCGGTGCTGGCCGAAACGCTGCGGGCGCAGGGGGTGAAGTGTTTTTACACCCGCAACGTCGGCGACTTTTCGGACTTCGGCTTTTTCGAAGTGGTGAATCCATTGAAGTGAGCGGATTGGCACGAGATCTCGCCTGGTCGGAAGAGCGGTGTATGGAATAAAGCAATACGACGGTGGTCCATCAGGGCGCGGACCTTGACGGTCGGGGAGGGCGCGTGCACCTTGGGGGCGTCATGAAGCGCTGGCCTGGCATCTTTTGGAAGGCGATCCGGAATTGGGTCGACGACAATGCGTTCAAGCATGCGGGGGCGGTGAGCTTCTACACGCTGTTCTCCGTTGCGCCGATCACGATCATCGCGATTTCGGTGGCGGGGATTATCTTCGGGGAGGAGGCGGCGCGCGGGGAACTCTCGGCGCAGATCGCCGGGCTGGTGGGCGAGGAGAGTGCGGAGGTGGTCGAGTCGCTGGTGGCGGCGAGCCGGCCGCAGGAGAGCGGCTGGCTGCCGACGGCCTTTGGCGCCATCATGCTGCTCGTGGGTGCGTCCACGGTGTTCGCCCAGCTGCAGGCTTCGCTTAACGAGATCTGGGGCGTCGTCACCCGGCCGACGCGGAACAGCATCGTCGTCCTCGTCATTCGCCGCCTCATGTCGTTCGCCTTGGTGCTAACCATCGGCTTTCTGCTTCTGGTCTCCCTCATGCTGACGACCGTCGTCACGGTCGTGATCAATTACGCCCAGAACTTCGTGCCGCTTCATCCCGTCCTGCTGCGCGGCATGGACCTCGCCCTGGCGCTGACGGTTATCACGGTGCTGTTCGCGATGATCTTCAAGGTGCTGCCCGACGTTCAGCTGCGTTGGAGGGACGTGTGGAAGGGAGCCTTCCTCACCGCGCTCCTTTTCAGCGTGGGGCGTTTCCTGATCTCGATCTATCTCGGCCGGACCGGCGTGGCGTCCACCTACGGCGCAGCGGGGTCGCTGGTCGTGCTGCTGATGTGGGTGTACTACTCGACCTTGATTCTTTTCTTCGGCGTTGAGTTCACGCGCGTGCTGCTCGAGGAGCAGGGCCTCAAGGTCCGGCCCAAGCCGACCGCCGTGCGGGTGCATCGCCAGATTGTCACGGACGACCCGGCGTGACGCGGCGGCGGCGCTGGCGCGCCGAACATCGAACATCCAACGCCGAACATCCAACATCCAGGTTCGGAATGGAAGGAGCGGCGACACTCCTGTCGCCGGGTTTGAGGCGGGAGGGCATGCGCACGCCAGGCGGCGACATGCCCTCTAAAGGCGTAAACGTGTCGCCGCTTCCCGGTTCAAGGCGTGCAGGTCGAAGGGAGATTTGCCGTGTCATCCGGGTGGGACTTCGTACAACGGGGGCAACCATGAGCATGACGGTCACCCGGATGCAGATCATTGGCCGCGGTCTCACGAACCGCTGCCCCAACTGTGGAGGGCGGACGCTCTTCAAGGAGGGGACGCTTTTTGAGGTGAACAAGCAGTGCGCGCACTGCGGCTTGAAGATCGAGCGAGACGAGGGCGGATTCCTTGGCGCGCTTTCGCTCAATTATGGGGTGACGCTGGTCTGCTTTCTCCTGCCCGTCATGCTGCTCGGGGTGTATCAGGTTATCAGCTACACGACGGCGGGGATCGCCGCCGCGGCGGGGGCGGTGATCTTTCCGGCGCTGTTCTATCGTTCGTCACGCAGCTGGTGGCTGATGAACTACTACCTCGTGCTGCCCCACCACCTTCCCGCGAATCTCGAGCGTCGCGAAGGCGAGGACGAGAACCTCTAAGGCGATGGTTTCACCCAAAGGCGGGCCCGCGCCTTCCATGTCGCGACGCGAGGGGCACTGGAAACGATCCAGGGGAAACCGCTAATGGACGCGAATTGACGCGAATGGTCCAAGGAGGGGATGGCGCACGACCCGGGCGACACGCATTTCCCGTGGTGATCGGAAGAGGGTCGGATCGAAGGTTCGAGCATCCTTCGCGTCCATTGGCGTGAATTCGCGGTTGAGCTTAGCGTTGAGCCGCGGCGCCCTTGGCACGATTGGCGTAGGCCGAGTGGAGTTTCGCCCATTGGAGCGTGCCCACGTAGGCTTCCACCTTCACCTTGTGCACCTTGTAGATGTTGACGATCTCCTTGTCGGAGTCGGTGAGCATCGCGGCCTCCCGGGCGAGCAGCATGCGATTCCGAATCACCTCTTGTTGGGCGGGCGTCAGGTCCGGAACGATCTGGAGATAGGCCTCGTAGGTTCGCTGCATGCCGGGACTGCGACTCCAGGTTTCCTTGAGCCGGTCGATCTGCTCGGGAGTCAATTCGGCGGAAAGCCGGCTGAGGAAGGCTTGATACGCGGGTTTGAGCGAGCCGTAGACGTCATCGATCCGGTGGGCAATGACCTCTCCGGGGAACTCATCCTTCGGTACGACGGCACGGGCTTTGTTCCAGTCGGTCCAGAGTCTGGTCAGCTCGGAATCGTGCTTTTCGTGCCAGCCCCACAGCGTAACGAACCAGTCTGCCAGGATCCCGCGGACCTGTTCGACGCGGGCCGGATCGTCGAGTTTGATCGCGGCGAGCAGGCGGTCCGACTTGCCGTCGATCCGTTTCTGGGTCGCGGCATCGACGGGGGCCGGCGTGCTGGCGGCGAAGCCGGTGCCGGCGCCCCCGAGAAGGAGCAGCAGGCAGGCGGCCAAGGTGACGAGGAGGGGGCGGCGGCTGCGGACGAGGTTCATGATGCTGATACTTGGCAACGGTTTCCTTCCGTTGGCCAGTCCGCATCGCGTCCATCTGTGCGGACCGTCCGATGACGGAAGCCCCGAGTTCAGATCCTATTCCCACTCAATAGGCCCGCTCCGGCGGGGCGGTGATGACCTTCGACCTTCGGACATTTGACCTGTGACTGATCAATCAACGCGCGGCTTCATCACGGTGGCTACAGGCACACGGGTCCGCAGGGCGTCGAAACTTCCCTGCAGCGTGTGTTCGTAGGCACCGTCATGCTCGCTTGCCTGCAAGGCTGCCACCTCGTCTTCGGTCAGATGCAGCGTGTGCTCTTCCTGGGCCGAGGTGAAGACAGAGGGAAAGCTCAGGGCGATCGTGACGGAGGGAACCGCTTGGTCGGGAGCCTCGACCACACGCACCACGCCACGCAAGGTGACAGGTGTTCCCGGGAAGGGCGGGGTGGTCTGGCGAACCAAGACATCGCATCCGTCCAAGGTCATCACGTTTGCGGAGATCATCTGAGAGTATAACTGCCTGACCGACGTTCGCAAACGGAAGCGCCGGCTTTGGACATGCCGGCGCGAAAAGGCGCGCCCCTCGGTGAGTGAAACTGGTTTTAGCGGCTTGCCGCGATCCCGGCGTTGCGCTGTCCTCCTCACATGCCCTCCCGCGTCCTGCTCATGCTCGGAGGTTTGAGCCTGCCGCTGATCGCGGGGGCGCAAACCGTGGTGGTTAATGACGCATTTGACGACGGCGTTGTGACGACGAACCTAAACGGAGCAGGCACCGGTTTCAGTTATGGCACCCAGCAGTCGGGTGCGTCCGTGGTGGAGTCGGGCGGGGCGCTGATTCTGACCACGAATTTCAATGGCGCGCGGCGAGCTTACGCCACGTCCAAGGACGGCGTGGCGATCGACAGCGGGAACACGTACACGCGGTTCGAATTTCGGGGGCTCTCCTTTACCCACAACACCGCCAACACCGGAACCGGTGCCGCCGACCGGCTGTACTTCGGTGTGAAGGGCAGCGGGACGGCGAGCGACATGACGAGCAATCCCGACACGGGATTTTATGTGCAGCTTGAGTCGGACAGCATCGTGACCGGTGCGGGCGACGGGAGCTGGAACGGCACCAGTGCGTTGTTCTACGAAAGCGCGGCCAACACCCGCACGCTCCTCGCCACGTGGACCTTCGCGACGTTGAATTGGGATGACAACGTGTCGGCGAATTTCAATTTCACGCCCGCCCTGAACGTTACGCTCGACCTCAACAAGACCGGTTACGCTCTTGGTATTGCGGGTGACTCGATCAACCTGCTCTCCGGCTCGCTCAGCGGCACGTTCGCATCCGCCGGCATCACCAACGAACTTTCGACGGGTCATGGCGCGATCTTCCAGCAGGTCGAGGCCCCTGGGCTGATCACGAGGCTCGATCAGTTCGTCGTGACGGAGTTCGTGGCCATTCCGGAGCCGTCCACCTATGCGCTGCTTGGACTCGGCACGCTCACCCTGCTGGCGAGCCGGCTCCGACGCTCGCGTTCCCGTCGCTAGTCCGTAGACTTCACGGGTAGACAAGGTCCGGGCAGGCGCGGCTTTTCCAGCACCGGGCATCCAGACGTGTTCCGAAGACGGTCGCGCCACGATCTGTTCCTGCTGCGGCGCCGGCGGGCATGCATCACGACAATGGGGCCTCAGTCTGTCACGCCGCATAACTTTTTCGATCTGACGCCCGACGGACGCCAGGAGGACTGGGAAGACTCGCCGGCGGGCTGGCCTCGTCGCCCAACGCATGGCACGGACTAAAAAAAGAACCGCCCGGACCGAACGGTCCGGACGGTTGAAAGTGAAGCTGGAGGCCCTCGGGAGGTGGGATATCCTCTGAACGAAACGTCAATCAGACCATGCAGCGGCGGGCAATGGAGCCCAGGCCGAGCAAGACCGAGCCGATCAAGGCGACGGTCGCACCACCGTCAGGAACGGAGGTCGTGGGCCGCGCAGCCGTGCTGGCCGAGAACGAGAACACGCCGTTGGCCGACGGATCCTGCGAGGTGAAGTTCCAGGTGCCGGCCGTGGCTTCGAAGTCGTTGCCGGAGATCCAGCCCGTACCCTTGACGATGAGGTCACCGCCCGATTGGAGGAATACATACGACGATGTGAGGTCGAACGAGAAGCCGCCAACGCTCCAGAAGTTCGATACCTCGGCGACGGAAGCAAAGGTCCAAGGCGCGACCATCGCGACGTCATCCCCTACGGAGACGGTGCTCGCGAAGTCGCCATCGCGGCTGAGCACAACGGGATCGCGCCATGTGACCACGCCCGTGGCGTCGTCGGTGGAGTCAGCATTCAGGGTGGCACCTCCGGCAATCGTGAGGGCGCCATTGATCATCGCCGCCGAAGCGATGCTGCTCGCGGCGAACGCGAGTGCGGCGATACTAACCAGTTTAAGCATGTGTTTTTTCATATGTCGGATTTTTCGTGTGGTTATGCGAAGAGGACATCCCTTTCGCTGCCACGGATGATTGCAGAATGCGTTCCAGCAGAAACGGCGGTCTGCTTAGCTACGTATAATCAGCGTGATATTTTTTCGACGGCTTTGTTCCGAAAAGGGAGACTGCGAAATGATGTAATGAATACCGACATGGCCATGTCTATTGAAGTCATCATAGCGAAATAGCCGGACTTATATTGAGACGTAGTGAACGTATATAGATCTAATATAAATTCTGAAAAACATGGGGGATTCCCCTAGTGATCCATAGGGAGTATTCATAGGTTGGTGACAAGGTAGTTGCAGGAAGGGGCGATGGTTGCGCGAACTCAGGCATCGGGAACGCGAGTCGGAGGCAGGGGCGGCTTTATGCCGCGATTGAAACCGCCCGTCTGCCATCGCCGCTGCAAATCCCTCCGGAGGCGGGAAATCCGCTCCTGCACCGGGGCGTTTCGAGGCGCGCTTCCCTCCGGTCTGCCGGCAGACGGGATCATTCTCCTTAGGGACGGGTCCAATGTACAAAGGCCTTGTCGACTCGGGAGCCGTCGCTTCCGCGGGCAAGGCAGCGGGATCCTTTGAACGATCCTGCGCAGTCAAATTCCTGGCTTGTCGCCCCCTCTCATGAAAGCACTGGCAATCGTTCTCGTCGTCCTGGTCTCTTCCGCCCTCCTTCACGCTGCGGAGCCTGTGATCGACATCGTTGGAAAATGGAAATGGTCGCTCCCCACCGAGGGTGCGGCTCCGATTGAGGTCACCCTGACCATCGAGCCCGGCGAAGGTACGCATGCGGCGACCTATGTGGAGACAGGAAGAGAACCTGTCGCGGTGACGGTCCACCTCACGGGCCGCTCCGTTTCGTTCTCGGTGGTGGCGTCGAGCGTGGGTAAAGAGGTTCAATACATCGGACGGGTCGAAGACGACACGATCGATGGCCTGATCAAACCTGTGTTGCGCCAGGAGGAACTCGGCGAAGGCTTGATTTGGAAGGCGACGCGTCCGCAGGTCTGACGGGAGGCGTTTTGCAAAGGAACAGCGCAGGGGCGATGGTGTTGCCGTTGGGACGCGGGTAGAACCCGGTGCGCTTGAATCCGGAGCGGGGTTCTGTTCTGGTGCTGCGCCCCGTCGTTCTTCCCCGGACGTCGCCCTCCCAACCCTGCAGCTCTTTCCGATGAAACGTCGTCACTTTCTCACACGCACGGCCGGCGCGATCGCGGCCGGTGCGATCCTCCCTTCATCCTCGCGCGCGCAAGGCACGCCGCCTCCCGCCGCCTCGAGCGATCACCTGCGTCAATTCCTGCCCGCAACATTACCGGGTGCGGTGGTGAAGCCCGGCGAGTTTGTCTTTGCGGCGGCGCACTTCGATCACGGTCACATCAACGGACAGTGCAGCGCGTTGGCGGCGGCGGGCGGAACGCTCAAGTGGATGTATGAACCAGACGAGTCGAAGCACGCGGCGTTTCTCCGTCGGTATCCGAACACGAAAGTTGCGCGTTCGTTGGACGAGATTCTTGACGATGCGGAGGTAAAGCTTGTCACCGCGGCGGCAGTTCCCTCCGAACGCGGGGCGATCGGCTGCCGCGTGATGGAGGCCGGGAAAGACTACTTTACGGACAAGACTCCCTTCACGGCGATGGACCAGCTGGAGCAGGCGCGGGCCGTGGCCGCACGCACAGGGCGCAAATACATGGTTTATTTCAGTGAGCGCCTGCACGTGGAGTCGGCGATGTTCGCCACGGATCTGGTTGGCGCCGGCGCGATCGGACGTGTCGTGCAGGTCGTGGGCCTTGGCCCGCATCGTCTCGGGAAGGGCGGCCGGCCGGCCTGGTTCTTCGAGCGCGCGAAGTATGGCGGCATTCTGTGCGACATCGGCAGCCATCAGTTCGAACAGTTTCTCACCTACTCGGGCGCGACCGACGCCACGGTGTCTTCCGCGGCGGTGGGCAATTTTGCGAATCCCGACAAGCCCGAGCTCGAGGACTTCGGCGAAGCGACCCTCGTGGGCAACAATGGCGCGACCAATATGATCCGCGTCGACTGGTTCACGCCCGGTGGACTCAGCACCTGGGGCGACGGGCGGACGTTCATCCTCGGCACCAAAGGGTATGTGGAGCTGCGCAAATACGTCGACGTTGCGCGCGAGCGTCGGGGCAACCAGGTGTACGTTGTCGACGACAAGGGGGAGCATCACCTCGATGTGGGGGGCAAGGTGGGTCACCGGTTCTTCGGGGAGTTCATCCTCGATTGC
>CAYOSX010000088.1:0-10517 GCA_964406745.1 uncultured Opitutus sp. | reverse complement strand
TTGTTGGCACTTATTACTTGCAGCTCACGGCGGACGGATGGAAGTGGGTTGTCGCTGCTCCCGTGATAAAGCGCGCGCTTGACTCGCTGCGCACAAGCGAGCCGCGGAAGTAAGCTGCACGTGGCCGATAATCACTGTAATCTGGTTCCTTTCAACCGGAGTCGGAACCGCCGAACCCCGAGAGTTCTGTGTCGGAGGTAACGTGGGACGGCATGACCCCGCAGGCATCGGGCGTCGTTTCCCAGACTCAATCGCGCTCTCCCGCTGAGGCGCAGAGGCGCTGAGTACTTTGAGTAAGAAACTCGGCGCCTCCGCGCCTCTGCGGGAGAACCTCCCCCTTACGATTCGGTTTCTGAATGGCGTCGTTGAGCAGTCTGCGGATGTTCGTTGAGTCTCCGGTGCGATCGCTGCTCACTTTTCGGCGTGAATTGTCCGCTTTTCGGCTCTGTTGTCCGTGGCGCCTCCGTGCAGACGGCCGCCGTTCGACGCGCGGCCGGTATTCTTGTCTGTTCTGCAGGCCTGGCCGCTCCGGCTGACGCAGCCGGTTGGCTGCCTTGGCTGGGTGGTGAAATGCGCAGGCTCGAAACCCGCGCGTTGGCCGTGGAGGCGGAGCTGGAGGCGCTCGGGTCGCCGACGCTGGGGCAAACCGTTGCCGAGTTCGGTTATCAACACCCGCGGCTATCCACGCCGCCGCTCGTTCCGGCCTGGGTTCAGGTCGATCTCGGGGCGACGCGCACGCTCGACGCGGTCGCGTTGGTCCCTGCGCAGGTGGACTGGCGGTCGGGCGACCGGCGGGCCTACGGAGTTCCCCGACGTTTCCGGCTCGATGTCTCCGACGATCCCGGCTTCGCGGAGTTTCGCTCCTTTGCCGTGTATTCGGCGGACGGTGACGCAGCCGGCGACATTGCGCCGCTTGTCTTTGCCGCCGGTCCGGTCGCCACACGCTACGTGCGCCTCACCGTCACGGAAATGGCGCAGGACGCGGGCCAGCACTTCTTTGCGCTGGCGGAGATCCTCGTGCTCGCAGGCGCGCGCAACGTGGCCGCCGGGCGGCCGTTGACCGCGTCCGCGACGTCCAATCACGCCCCGCGCTGGACGCTCGCAAACCTCACGGATGGGCGCACGCCGCTGGGCCCTCCTGTTCGGCGCGAATTGCTGGCGTGGGACGGGTATTACGTCGAGCCCGACGCCACCGGCATCGCGACGGTCGACCTCGATCTGGGGGAGCCCCACCTGCTTGAGGAGGTGCGGCTGCACGGCGTGCATGCGCGCATCGGTGCCGACATTCCCGGGTTCTCGTTTCCTGCGCGTTTCCGCGTGCTTGCGTCCGAGGAGGCCGAGTTCACTGCTGCCACGGTCCTCTTCTCGGCGGACGGGTTTCCGAATCCGGGCAACAATCCCGTTACGGTACCCGTCCCGGGTGTGCGGGCGCGTCACGTGCGCGTGGAGGCCGCGGGCATCGATCCCTCGCAAGGGCGGCGGTTCGGGCTGTCGGAGATCGAGGTGTATGCCGGTGGACGCAACATCGCGCGCGACGCGACGGTCCGCACGCGCGCCGACCGTTTCCTCGACCCCGGCTGGCCGGCGAACCTGCTGGTGGATGGGTACGCGAGCTTTGGCCGGCTGATCGAGTGGCCGGAGTGGCTGGAGGACTGGCGACGGCGGGCCCGGCTGGAGCAGGAACGGGTGGAGCTGTCGGCGCGGCGGACGGAGCTCGCGCAGGCGAGAGTCCGCGATCTCACGGTGGCGGCGGGGACGGTCTCGTTGCTCGCTGTCGCGGGCGTCGTCGCGGGGATATTCGTTGCCCGCCGCCGCCGTGAGCGCGAACTCGAACGCCTGCGTCTGCGCTTCGCGCGCGATCTGCATGATGAGATCGGGAGTAACCTTGCCGGTCTGGCTGTGCTGAGCGAGGTGGCGCGGGACGAGGCGGCCGAAGGCGGCCCGACCTCGGGCAGCGAGATGTGGAACGAGGTCCATCGCATCGCGGACGAGACCCTCGGGGCGATGCGGGAGGTGTTGTGGGTTTCGGGGGCCCGTTCGGAGGAGGCGGCTTCGTTGACCACCCACCTGCGCAGGGCAGCGAGTCGCATGCTCGCCGGACGTGAGGTGGTCTGGAACCTCGATCCCGAAGCCTGGCCGGCCGGCGAGGATCCTTCGCGGGCGCGGCACCTGTTCCTCTTCTTCAAGGAAACGCTCGCCAACGTCGCACGCCACTCCGAGGCGCGCCGCGTGGAGATCAGCTTGCAGGCAGCCGGACGCGACGCGGTTCTTACCGTGGCCGATGACGGCGTTGGCTTCGATCCGGCGACGGTCGCGCGGGGCCTGGGTCTCGGAAGCCTCGAAAGCCGCGCCCGCGAGCTGCGGGCCGGGCTGGCGATCGAGTCGCGACCGGGTGCCGGCACGCGCGTGGTCCTCGTGGTGCCGGTTGACGCGGGCGCCGATCGTCGTGATAGGTGACGCCGTGGCCTCCCCCGACGCCCATCTCTGGCTGGTCGAAGACAACCTGGCCTTCCGTCTCGGCACGGAGCGTGCGCTCATGCGTCAGCCGGGCATTCGGTCGGTGCGGGCGTTTGGCCGCTGCGAAGAGGCGCTGGCGGCGATCGAAGGCGGTGAGCGTCCCGACGTGGTTTTGATGGACGTCGGCCTGCCGGGGATGGATGGCATCGAGGGCATCCGTCGGATCAAGGCGCTCGCGCCAGAGACGGCGATCCTGGTGCTGACCGTCTTCGAGGACGACGACCGCATCTTCCGGGCGATCTGCGCCGGAGCCTGCGGTTACTTGTTGAAAGGAGATTCCGGGCCGGCGGTGGTCGCGGCGGTCGGCGAGGCCCTGGCCGGGGGCGCGCCCATGAATCCGCGCATTGCGCGGCGCGTGCTCGGCATGTTCGCCCGGTTGAACCCCGCGCCGGCGCGCGCCGATTACGGGCTCACGGAACGCGAGCGATCCGTGCTGTCGCTGATGGTCGAGGGACGGGCCAAGAAGCAGATCGCCGACGAACTCGCGCTCAACCAGCACACGGTCGACTATACGATGCGGTGTATCTACCGGAAGTTGCATGTGAACTGCCTCGCCTCGGCGGTCTCGCTCGCGGTGAAGGACGGGCTTGTGCCGGGCACGTTGCCGCGACAAGCGGGTGAATGATCAGCGAACGGCCTCCACAGGTCGCCACCGGAGCGGACAGAAACGCCCAGACTGTTTACAGGAGGTCGCAGAGGCCGCGGAGACCAGACTACGAAGCTGTCCCCGTCCGCTCGGATCCCTCCGCGCTCTCTGCGACCTCCTGTAAACCTTTCCCGACTCCGCGCCGTCGCGGCGCGGTTTACGGATTCGCGTAAGTTGTCAGATCCCTCATGATTCGTTACCGTTCTCCCCGTGCCGTTACCCCGCCCCTCGGTCGTCGTGTTGCTGTCTGGCTTTCTCCTGGCTGGCCACGCCGCCGCATCTTCGCTGCCGAAGGTCGATTTCAGCCGGGAGATTCTGCCGATCCTTTCCGACAACTGCTTCTATTGTCACGGCCCGGATCCCAGCCATCGCAAGGCCGACCTGCGCATCGATACGCAGGAAGGCGCCTACGAAGTCGTCGTGCCGGGGCGCAGCGACGAAAGCGACCTGATCGCGCGCATCCTCGCCGAGGATCTGGAGGATCGCATGCCTCCGCTCAAGACCCACAAGGTCCTCACGCCGGAGCAGATCGCGTTGCTCAAACGCTGGATCGACGAAGGCGCGGAGTGGGGTGAGCACTGGGCGTTTCTGCCGATTGCGCGTGGGACGCCGCCGGTCCTTGACGCGGCGAACGAGGCGCCGGTGCGCAACGCGATCGATGCCTTCGTCCAGGCTCGTCTCGCGAAGGAAGGACTGACGCCCTCGCCCGAAGCCGACCGTCGGACGTTGCTCCGCCGGGTGACGCTCGATCTCACGGGGCTTCCGCCAACGACGGCGGAGATGGACGCCTTCCTCGCCGATTCCGCCCCCGATGCCTACGAGCGCGCGGTCGACCGCCTGCTGGCGTCACCGCGTTATGGCGAGCGCATGGCCTGGGATTGGATGGAGGTGGCGCGTTATGCCGACACCAACGGCTATCAAGGCGACGCCGAGCGCACGATGTGGCCGTGGCGCGATTGGGTGATCAAGGCCTTCAACGAGAACCTCCCTTACGATCGCTTCCTCACCTGGCAACTCGCCGGCGATCTCCTGCCGGACGCGACGGACGAGCAACGCCTCGCCACGGGGTTCAACCGCAATCACCCGATCAACGGCGAGGGCGGGCGCATCGCGGAGGAGAACCGCGTCGACTACGTGCTCGATATGACTGAGACGATGGGCACCGCCTTCCTCGGGCTGACGATCGGCTGCGCGCGTTGCCACGATCACAAATTCGATCCGATCACGCAGAAGGACTACTTTTCGCTCTCCGCCTTCTTCAATCAGACTCCCGTCACCGGAGCGGGCGGGGATCCGCAGACCAAGCCCGTCATCGATCTGTCGACGGCCGAGGAACGCGCGAAGCTCGAAACATTGCGGGAGCGCGTGCTGGCGCTCGCCGCCGGCGTGGGCGAGCGCGAGAACGCCCTCGCCACCGCGGCGGAGCGCGAGGGCGGCGGCCTGCCCGACCCCTTGTGCGAAGCCCTGTCCGTCGAGCCGGCCCGTCGCGACCGCGAGCGGAGCGACCGTCTGGTGACCGCGTGGGGCGAGGCGCATCCCGACTACAAGGCGGCGGTGGAAACCCTGTTTGAAGCCCGCCGGGAGCGGGACTCCTACAACCGCAGCCTGCCGCGCGTCATGGTGATGGAAGACCTCCCGGAGCCGCGTCCCACGCACGTGCTCGACAAGGGCCTGTATTCACTTCCCAAGGACGAAGTGACCCCGGGAACACCGGGGAGTCTGCCGGCATATCCCGCCGACGCTCCGCACAATCGGCTGGGACTCGCCCAGTGGCTGCTGGATCCGGCCCATCCCCTGACGGCGCGCGTGACGGTGAACCGCTTCTGGCAGATGATCTTTGGGCACGGCTTGGTGAAGTCGGCCGAGGACTTCGGCACGAAAGGCGAACTGCCCACCCATCCGGAGTTGCTCGACTGGCTGGCGGCCGAATTTCGCGACAGTGGCTGGGACGTGAAGCGGATTCTGCGCCTGATCGTGACGAGCCATGCCTACCGGCAGACCTCGCGCCTGACTCCGGAACTGCGGGAGGCTGATGCGCCCAACCAATGGTATGCGCGCGGCCCGCGCCACCGGCTGCCGTCGTGGATGTTGCGCGACCAGGCGCTCGCGGCCTCCGGGCTGCTGGTCGACCGGATCGGCGGGCCCCCGGTGAAGCCGTATCAGCCCGCGGGTGTCTGGGAGGAGACCACCTTTGGCGAGAAGAAGTACGTTCAGGACCACGGGGAGGCGCTGTATCGACGGAGTCTCTACACCTTCTGGCGGCGGATCATCGCGCCGACCGAGTTCTTCGACGTGCACACGCGCATGACGACCAGTGTGAAGCCGATGCGCACCAACACGCCCTCGCACGCGCTCACGACGTTGAACAACACCACCTACGTCGAGGCGGCGCGGGCGCTTGCGCAGACGGTTCTGGGGGATTCGTCGGAGGACGCGGACCGCCTTGATGCCGCGTATCGCGCCGTGTTGGGGCGCGTGGCCCAGCCGCGCGAGCGCGACGTGTTTCTTGCCCGCCGTGCGAACCTCGCGCGCCGTTTCCAGGACGATCCGGCCGCCGCGGAGAAGTTGCTCGCGGTGGGAGAGTCGCCCCGTAGTCCGGCGCTGTCCGCCGTGGACCACGCCACCTGGACCTCCCTTTGCCTCGCCCTGCTCAACCTCGACGAAACCCTCAACAAGGAGTGACGCCATGAATCCGCTCACCGCCAATCGTCTCCACCTGACGCGCCGCCAGTTCTTCGGGCGCTCGGCGACGGGCATCGGCGTCGCCGCCCTGGCCTCGCTGCTCAACAAGGATCTGCTGGCCGCCGCCGGGCGCGTGGGCGGACGGGTAGGGGGGCTGCCGGCGGTGCCTCACTTCGCGCCGAAGGCGAAGCGGGTGATCTACCTCTTCATGAACGGGGGCCCGACCCACGCGGACATGTTTGACTGGAAACCGACGTTGAAGGCCATGCACGGCCAGCCCGTCCCTGAAGCCTATCTCGGGAACAAACGCTTCAGCACCATGACGGGTGATCCGAGTGGCAAGCTGCTGCTCGCGCCGTTGGAGGAGTTTCGGCAGCACGGACGGAGCGGTGCCTGGGTGAGCTCGCTCATGCCGCACACCGCGAAGGTCGTCGACGAACTCTGCTTCATCAAATCGATGCACACGGAGTCGATCAACCACGCCCCCGGCATCAGCTTTTTCCTCAGCGGATCGGAGCTGCCCGGACGACCCTCGCTCGGCGCCTGGCTGAGCTACGGGCTGGGTTGCGAGACGGAGAATCTGCCTGCGTTCGTCGTGCTGACCTCGGTCAGCAAAGGCACGACCTGCGGGCAGATTTTTTATGACTTCTACTGGGGTGCGGGATTCCTGCCCTCCGAGCACCAAGGCGTCCGTTTTCGCGGGAGCGAGGAGCCGGTCCTGTATTTGTCGAATCCCGACGGAATGAGCAGCGGGGTGAAGCGCGATGTGCTCGATACGATTGCGGCGATCAATGAGCAGAAGCTGCACGAGTTTGGAGACCCGGAGATTGCCGCGCGCATTTCCCAATACGAGATGGCCTATCGCATGCAGACGAGCGTGCCGGAGCTGGCGAGTGTGGCCGACGAACCGGCGGAGGTGCTCGAGTCCTACGGTCCGCAGGTGCGCGAGCCGGGCACCTTTGCCTACAACTGCCTCATGGCGCGCCGGCTGATCGAGCGAGGGACGCGCTTTGTGCAGGTGATGCACGCCGGCTGGGACCAGCATCGCAGCCTCACGACGGAACTCTACACGCAATGCAAGGACACCGACCAACCGAGCGCCGCGCTCGTCATGGATCTCAAGCGGCGTGGCCTGCTCGACGATACCCTGGTGGTCTGGGGCGGCGAGTTTGGGCGGACGCCCTTCATCCAAGGCAACCTCGACAACCGTCCGTTATGGGGACGCGACCACCACCCCTATGGATTCACCATCTGGGCGGCGGGCGGCGGGGTGCAACCGGGGTTGACCTACGGCGCAACCGATGACCTCGGGTTCAACGCGATTGAGAATCCGGTGCATGTTCATGATTTCCAGGCGACGCTCCTGCACCTGCTCGGCATCGATCACACGCGCCTGACCTACAAGTACCAAGGACGCGATTTCCGGCTGACGGATGTTCACGGCAAAGTCGTGAAAGGGATTCTGGCCTGAACGGGGATGAGTCGGTTGAACCGCGAATGGACGCGAATCGACGCGAATAAAATAGCGTGTGTGCGAAACATCACCTCCCGATCGGCGAACGGGGAAGGTGTTCGTTCAGTCACCAAGTGTCCACATTCTCCGAGCAATTCGTGTTCATTCGCGTCTATTCGCGGTTTCCTCTGTCTGGTCACGGCTCGGCCAGAACAGGCCGGAAAGCCTGTTTCACGCCGGGATTGATCCGTTGGGGGGATTCCTCAATCTGACGCGGCGTGACTCCCTTCGCTGTTTTCACCCTGTGTTCCGTCGGATGTCTGGTCCTTGCATACTTCGTTTCACAGGAGACCCGCCAGACCAAGAAGGCGTTGCCTCGGATGGTCGTCACCACCGGAGTCGTGCGCGAACTCGAGACGGTGCTGACCTCCCGGGAGGTGGGCAGGGTGAAGAGCACCACCTTGGTGCACGTGGATTTTCAGGTCGACGGAAAGCCGTACACATGCCGCACGCTGCATCTGTTCGAGGGGAACCGTCATCACGGTGATGTCGGCAAGAAGTTCGATTTTCCTCCGGGGCAGGAGGTGGGCGTGTATTACGACCCTCACAACCCCCGCCTTAACGCGCTTGTGCTCGATCGACCGACCTTCGGCTCGACGTATATGTGCCTGGGCATGGCCGGGCTTTTCGCGATCATGGCGGCGGTGAATGGGTTCTAGCCGGGTGATGCGGGGCTCGAGGGCGGGCGTTGGTCGGTTCAAGCATCCGCTCGCATTGACGGATCGCCAGACCCGCCTACGGTGCGGCGTCCATGTCGATCCGCGCGCGTTTTTCCCTCGGGCTGGTGTTCTTCGTGATTGTATCCCTGTTCTGGATTACGCGGGTTCCCTCCGGACCGGTGAATCCGTCGGGCCTCGCGCCGCGCGCGGGCGGCTGGACGGCGACCGTGGTCCTGGCCGGACTCGAGCATCCGTGGGCCATCGCCTGGCTGCCGGGCGGTGAGGCGTTGATCACCGAGAAACCGGGACGCCTGCGGGTGCTGCGGGAAGGTCGGCTGGTGCCGGAGCCGGTGAGCGGGCTTCCGGAATTACTCGGTCGGGGTCATGGAGGCCTGATGGACATCGCGCTTCATCCGCGTTTCGAGGAGAATCGGTGGGTCTACTTTACCTATGGGGCCGGCACCGAGGAGGCCAACGGCACCCGGCTGGCGCGAGCGCGTCTCTCCGAGGATGCGACGCGTCTCGTCGGGGCGGAGGTGTTGCACACGGTCTCGCCGCTGAAAGCCGGGTTTCAGCATTTCGGATCGCGGTTGCTTTGGTTGCCGGACGGCACCCTGCTGCTCGCGCTTGGCGATGGCGGCAATCCGCCGAACCGGGTCGATGGCGAACTCGCGCGCGAGCAGGCGCAGCGCCTCGACAGCCAGCTGGGCAAGATCCTCCGCCTGCGCGACGACGGCGGGGTACCGGCGGACAATCCCTTCATCGGACGCGACGGCGTCGATCCCGCCATCTGGACCTACGGACATCGCAATATCCAGGGACTTGCCCGCGATCCGGTGAGCGGCCGCATCTGGGCCAACGAACACGGCTCGCGCGGTGGGGATGAGCTCAATCTGCTCGCCCCCGGCGACAACTACGGCTGGCCGCGCGCCACGTATAGCATCGAGTACACCTTTGGCGTCATCAGTCGCCACAACGCATTGCCCGGCATGACGGACCCGCTCGTCGTGTGGACGCCTGCTCACGCGCCGAGCGGTCTACTGTTCTACACGGGCGATGTGTTCCCGCAATGGAAGGGCGACCTGTTCTCCGGCGCGTTGAAACAGAAGGAAGTGCGACGCATCGATCTTGATACGGAGGGCAACGTCATCCGGCAGGAATCGCTGCCGATCGGCGCGCGGGTGCGGGACGTACGCCAGGGACCCGATGGCGCAATCTACGTGCTGACCGATGAGCGGGACGGACGCCTGTTGCGAATCACGAATTCTAAGGAACGGTAGGAGCGGCTTCACGCCGCGATCGCGTGCGGACGGTTTACGATCGCGGCGTAAAGCCGCTTCTACACCCGAGCCCCGCCAACAATCGCCGGCACGGTCTGGACGCAGCCTGATTTTCGACGAAGGTCAGGGCAACGATGACGGATGATTTCACGATTTCGGCGGCGACGGGCGGATGGCGGCTCGAGCACTCCTATGCGTCGCTGCCGGCGATGCTGCATGTCGCGGTGGAACCGACGCCGGTGCGGGCACCGCGGCTCGTGGTGTTAAACCGCGCCCTGGCAGCAGAGCTCGGATTGGATGCCGATGCGCTGGCGGACGCGGACGGAGCGGCGCTTCTGTCCGGCAATCGGCTTCCTCCCGGGGCGGCGCCTCTCGCACAGGCGTATTCAGGATACCAATACGGTCATTTCACGACGCTCGGCGACGGTCGCGCCATCCTGCTGGGTGAACAGATCACGCCGGAGAACGGGCGATACGACATTCAGTTGAAGGGATCCGGTCCCACGCCGTTTTCCCGGCGTGGCGACGGGCGGGCGGCGCTTGGCCCGATGGTGCGCGAGTATCTGATCAGCGAGGCAATGCAGGCGCTGGGGATTCCCACGACCCGCAGTCTTGCGGTGGTGGCGACGGGCGAATCCGTCTGGCGTCAAACCGCGCAGCCCGGCGCGGTGCTCACACGCGTGGCGGCGAGTCACCTGCGGGTGGGCACGTTCGAGTGGGCGGCGGCGCATCGGGACGAAGCGGCCTTGCGTGCGCTCGTCGACTACGCGTTGCGACGTCATTACCCCGAGCGGGTGGGTACGGAGAATCCGGCGCTGGCGCTGCTGACGGGTGTCGTCGCGCGCCAGGCGTCGTTGATCGCCCAATGGATGCTCGTCGGCTTCGTGCACGGCGTCATGAATACCGACAACATGGCGATCTCCGGAGAGACGATCGATTATGGGCCGTGTGCGTTCATGGATGCGTACGATCCCGCGACGGTCTTCAGCTCGATCGACCGGCATGGGCGCTACGCGTACGGCAACCAACCCGCCATCGCGCAATGGAATCTCGCGCGTCTCGCCGAGGCCTTGCTCCCGTTGCTGGCTCCGGTGGAGGAGACGGCGATCGAGCGGGCGAAGGGGGTCCTGGAGGGCTTTGGTCCGCAGTTTCAAGGACACATGCTCGCGGGCATGCGGCGGAAGCTGGGCCTGTTCACCGAGGAGGCGGAGGACGCGGCA
>CAYOSX010000087.1:0-10693 GCA_964406745.1 uncultured Opitutus sp. | reverse complement strand
ATCGTGCCGAAGCGCGCGAAGGACGGCGTGCCCGCCACCATGCCGAAATCGTAGCACCACGCTCCGCCGCCGCGGGTCGCGGGTTGCAGGAGATTGCGACGGAGAACAGCAATGTCGTCGGGGATGGTGCTCGTGAAGCCCTTGTCCCACGGACAGCCACTCACCGACGTGGCCCGGTCCATCTCGTCGAGCCAGAGTTTGCCCGCCCGCCGCACGGCATCGATGGCTCCCCGCGAGTTGCCCGTGCCCCCGATGGGCAGGGCCGTGGGAGTGTAGGCCGGCGTTGCGCAGATGCAGTCGATGTCGGCCGACGCGAGCAGACGATCGATCGCGAGGTGTCCGCCCGCGGCCTGGCGTCCGAACATGCAGTAGAAGTAGCCGAAGAATGTCGCCGTCATGACGGGACGCGGCCAGGAAGCGCGCACCGTTCGCGCCATGAGCAGGATCGTCTCGGCGAGCTCTTCGTGGAGGAAACGAAAGTAGTCGATCACCGGCATGCGTTGCGCGGGATCACGCAACGTCGCGACGTCGGCAGCCTCACGCTCGGCCGCCGTGGGTGCGTGAACTTCCTCCAGCGCCAATCCCGTCCTTCCCCACGCCACACCCACCTCAGATACGCCGCCGTATCGCCGGACCAACCAGCGCCGGAACGCCTCCTCCGCCGCCGCCCCCGTATCGGGCTCATGGCAAAAGAATCCGAACTGATGCCACTCCCCATACACGCCGTAGGCGACCTGGATCGCAAAGACGGCGCCGCCTTCCGGCGACGCGCCAAGCTTCGCACAGAACGTCGCCAACTGCGCGGTCGCCCAGCTTCGCCATGCTTCAGAGTAGAAGCTCGCACGCACCGGTTGTTCGTTGTCGCGACCGATCCAGCGCTCGAGCCCGCGGCGCACTTCCGGCTGGGCGGGCCCGTCCGCGTAGCCGACACATTCGTCGGGATTCGCATCGCACCAGGCCGGCGGCGGATTCAAGTGCACGCGCAGCATCACGTGCGCGTCCGCACACACGGCCAGGACGCCCGCAACCTGCCGGCGGGCCAGCGCGACATCCATGCTGCCGTCGGGACCCAGCAGCATTTCCAGAGAGATATCGGCCTGAAATAACCGCACGCCTTGCGACGCAAACAGGGCAATGTTACGCGCCGGCACTTCCTCCCATGTCCACCGCGCGCCGGGACAATCCGACAACGCATAGAGCAACGGCGCCACCGGCCTTTCGTTAAGCAAAAGGGTGGCGCGGCCAGCGCGCTTCTCCACACGGGCGTGAACCGGAGTCGACATGCGGGATCGGGGTTTGAGACGGCAGCAAACGCGTCGTTTCCAGCCGGTACCAACTGAAAGTCTCTGAAAATTCTCCAGCCGCCACGCTGCGCAGCCCGCCCCAATGTCGCTTAAGTAAATCATTGGCTTTATTGGCGCCACCCCCTACCCACGCACCGTCCCCATGAAGCTTCTCATCTCCCTTCTCTCCCTCGGCGTCGTATGTTCCGGCGCCCTCGTCGTTCATCTCCATCGCACGAACCGCACGCTCGAGGCCTCGTTATTGGCGGCCCAATCCACCGCAAATGAGCAGGCCATCCGCGCGACCGAGGCCGACCGGCGCACCGCGGAGGTCCGTGCGCGTTTGACCGAACTCGACGGCCAGCTCTCCGCTGCGCGCGCCCAGCTTTCCGAAACGGAAACCCGCGTTGCCCAACTCAATCGCGATGCGGCCGACCAGCGCAACCGCGTCTCCCTCGCGGAGGAAAACGCCCGGGCCCATGAGGCCGCCGCCGACGAGCTTCGCCGCGAACTCGCCCACCTCAAGCTGAACACTCCGCCCTTCACCCTCGCCGAAATCGAAGGTCTCCAGGCCAGGCTGGCGGAGGCCGAAGTCCGCCTTGCCGCCGCGGCTCCCGCCCCGCCCGCGCTTCCCGAAGCGAGCGCCACGGTGGTGCGCGTTGGACCGGACAACGCCTTCGTGGTCCTCGACTACGGAGCCGCCCACGGTGCACGGAGCGGTCAGCACCTGCAGCTCAAGCGCGGAACCGACGTCGTGGCCACCGTGCAAATCTCCGACCTGCAGGAGCAACTCTCGCTTGCCCTTGTGATGCCGGACACCTTGCGTAGCAGCTTGCGAAAGGGCGACTCCGCCCCTATCCCTTCTTCACCATGACCTCGCTCAAGCGCCTCCTCCTTGCGGTCCTCGCCGCCAGCATTGCCGCCATCGTCACCGGCTGCTCCTCCCCTTCCGACTCCTCCATCCCGTGGAGCCGTCCGGCCGGTTGGGAAGGCCAGGTACCCGGAATGGGTTCCACGCCCGGCGCCGGCAACCGCTGATCGAACGGCCTTTCTGGACCTCGCATCCGGCGCCCTCCCGCGCCGGATTTTTTGCGCCCTTGCGATCCCCATCATGTCGACGGACAACGCTTCCCTCGTTCCCCAGCCCGGCCACCTCTACGTCGTGGCGACGCCCATCGGCAATCTCGCCGACCTCACGGACAGGGCCAGGGCCCTGCTGGGTTCGGTGGATCTCGTCGCCTGCGAAGACACCCGGACGACCGGCGCCCTGCTGAACCGCCTCGGGCTTCGGCGGGAACTCGTCGCCTATCACGAACACAACGAACTCGAAGCCGCCGAACGTCTCGCCGACCAGCTTGCCGCCGGTCGCTCGATCGCCCTCGTCAGCGATGCCGGCACGCCCGCGTTGAGCGACCCCGGCTTCCGGCTGGTCCGCGCCTGCCGCCGCCGCCACCTGCCCGTCGTGCCCGTGCCCGGCCCCTGCGCGCTCACCGCCGTCCTCTCCGCCGCCGGCCTGCCCACCAACGGCTTCCTCTTCGCAGGCTTCCTCGCCCCGAAGGCGTCCGCCCGCGTCGCCTTCCTCACGAAGTATCGGGACTTTGAGTACACGGTCGCGCTTTACGAGAGCTGCCATCGCATCGACAAGTTCGCAGACGAGATCGTTACCACGCTCGGGCCCGACCGCGTGATCTGCATCGCCCGCGAGGTCACCAAGCTTCACGAGACGTTCCTGGTCGGTCCGGCGGAAAGCGTCCGCGAACGCCTGCTCAAGGGCAGCCTGAAAGGCGAATTCGTCGTCGTGATCGCTCCGTCCGGGTTTGGCCTTTAGACACGCGGACAGCATGCAAGCCAAGGTGGGCGGGCGCGTCCCTGAGCCCGCTTCGCACACGGACGGCGCTTCCCTCCCCAAACCAACGCGCGGAGGGACCCGCGCGTCCACCTCGCCAGTGACGACTTTTGACTTTCCGACTTTTGACCTGTGACTGACCGTCAGGCACCTGCGCCTGCCAAGGCAGCCTCGACGAAGGCCGGGCGCGTTTCCATGTGCGGATTGTGCGCGGCTTCGGCGATGACGATGAGGTGAGCCTGAGGAAAGTGCTTCCGGATAACGTCGTGATCGTCCGCCTTCACATAACGTGATCGTCCGCCGAGGATGAACGTCACCGGACCCTCGTAGCGATCGTCAGCGGACAGCGGATTCGCCTCCAATTCCGGCAGGGCCGCCGTGAGCGCGGGCAGATTGATCTGCCAGGCCCATCCGACATCCGAGGTTCGCTCAAGATTGGTGACGAGGAATTTCCGCATCGCCCAATCTCCCACGCGGGCCTCGAACTTCATCTCGGCGTCACCGCGGGACTGCAGGCTCGCCAGATCGAGTTCGTTCATGGCCGCGAATTCCGCGCGGTGCGCGTGCGACGTGTATGCCTTCGGCGCGATGTCGACGACGATCAAACGCTCAACCCGTTCCGGATGCCGGCAGGCGAGCAGCATTGCCACTTTTCCCCCGAGGCTGTGCCCGAGCAGCGTTGCGCGCCGCAATCCATGGGCGTCCATCCATGCAAGCACGTCGGCCACCATGTCATCGTACGTGATGCCCGGCGCGTGAGGCGACTTGCCGTGGTTGCGCAGGTCGAGCGCGAACACGTGAAACGCGCCCGCAAGGTCCGCGCCCGTCGTCTGCCAGTTGCGCGACGAGCCGAGCAGTCCGTGCAGGAGCACGAGCGGCGGCTGGCCGGCGCCTCCGAGATCGCGGTGGAAAAGTCGCATCGCGTGCCTCCGGACCGGTGGCTATTCGATCCCGAGCTTCTTCCGTCCGTCCTCGGAAATCATCTGCGGCGTCCACTGTGGATCCCAGACAATGTGCACGCGGGCCGACTCGACGCTGGGGAGACCGGCGATCTTCTGACGGGCGTCCTCGGCAATCACGGGCCCCATGCCGCAGCCGGGCGCGGTCAACGTCATCTTCACCTCCACACTGTTCCCGCCCGACGGCAGGGTCTCGACTGCCAGGTCGTAGACGAGGCCCAGGTCGACAATGTTGACGGGGATCTCGGGATCAAAGCAGGTCTTGAGCGCGTCCCAGACTGCCTGCTCGCTGAACGCACCGGCGGCGGGCGAGTCGGTTTCCCCGTCCGGGGTATAACCGGAAATGGCCGCGGCGTGCTCGCGCGCGATGCGGAACAGCCCTTGGTCGGTGCGCACGGTGACGTTGCCGCCCAGGGTCTGCACAATCATCACGTCGGCGCCCGACGGGAGGGTGGTTTCCGTGCCGGCCGGAATCAGCGTGGCCGGAACATCGCGGATAAGGGAGGAGTGGGTCGTCATGGGATCAGCGAAGGTTAAGGTCGACGGGCAACCGCGCGTAAATGCCGCGCGGATCATTGAAACGATCGATACGGGCAAACTGGTCGCGCAACGTCTCGATCAACTGCGTTGCGACGCCCGGGGAGCGGGTGGCGGGCACCACCCCCTGGAGAAACTCCGCGATCGCCTCGGCGAGCGGTTTCTGGCGCGGATACTCGACGACCCGATAACGATCACCGAGGTTCGCGCGTTCGGCCGCATGTGCGATGGCCTGATCGAGGCCGCCCACCTCGTCCACGAGACCCACCGTGAGCGCGTCGGCCCCGGACCAGACCCGGCCCTGGGCAATCTCCTCAACCACGGAGCGCTCGAGCTTCCGCCCTTCGGCGACCTTGGTGACGAACTGCTCGTACACCCAGTCGACGAGTCCCTGCACGATCGCAAGTTCCTCGGGCGTCTTCGGCCGGTCGATGCCGAAGCTGTCCGCAAAACGTCCGGTCTTCACACTGTCCCACGTGACGCCCAGGCGTTCGTTCGCGAGCTCCTGCACATCGAAATGCACGCCAAAGACGCCGATCGATCCGGTGATGGTCGTCGGCTCTGCAAAAATGCGGTCGCCGTAAGCAGAAATCCAATACCCACCCGAGGCCGCATACGAACCCATCGAGACGACGACGGGTTTGGCTTCCTTGGCGAGGCGCAGTTCCCGCTGGATGTGCTCGGCGGCCGAGGCGGAACCGCCCGGGCTGTTCACGCGAAGAACGATGGCCTTGATCGAGTCGTCCTGACGAAGACGCCGGATCTCCCTCGCAAATCGCACGCCTCCCACGTCGGCGGGCGAACCTTCGCCGTCCACGATCTCACCCTCGGCATAAATCACGGCAATGCGTTCCCCGCCGCCCGAAGACCCGCCAATCCCGCGGGCCTGTACATATTCGGCCAGGCTGGTTTGCGTGAAGGACTCTTTCGGGTCGGTGACGCCGGTCACGTTCTTGAGGTCCGTGATGACCTCGTCGCGATAGGCGATGCGCGTGACAAGCCCCGCGTCCAGGGCGCGCTCGGGCCGGATGATGCCCTCCGCATCCACGATGGCCTGAATTGCCGATGGCTCGAGCCCGCGGCCAGCCGCGATGTCGCCGAGAAGGTCTCCCCACACATCGCCGAGCAGGCTCTCGTATTGTTCGCGGCTCTCGGGGCTGAGGTCGGAGCGCGTGAACGGTTCGATGGCGGACTTGTACTTGCCCACCCGTGTGACCTGCACGCCAACTCCCAGCTTTTCCAGGGCTCCGGCGAAGAACATCGGCTGCGCGGCAAGTCCGGGCATGATAATCATGCCGTAGGGATCGAGCACCACCTCGTCTGCCGCCGAAGCCAGGTAAAACTCACGCGTCGTCGCCTGTTCGAGGTACGCGATCACCGGCTTGCCGGAAGCGCGGAACGCGTCGAGCGCCTTCCGTGTTTCCTTGAGCGCGGCGAACCCGGAACCCAGGCCCGAGGGTGTGAATTCGCCGACAAGCAGGATGCCCGCGATGCGATCATCCGCGGCGGCAGTGGAAAGCGCCTCCGTCACCGTGCGCAGTTGCAACCGCTCCGGCTCTCCCGACCCACCCAGGGCATCCAGCAACGCCCCGCTGTCGAACGGCGCTGGCGCGTCGGTGATGTTGGAGGAAAGATCGAAGACCAGGTACGAGCCCTCCTCCACGTCGATGGGCTCCTGGCCGAGCATCGAGAGCGCCGCGATGAAACCAAAGAAGAGCACACACACGCCAAAGGCGAAGAGCATCAGGGCCACGAAGGATCCCAGCAGCGACGTGAAGAAGTTTTTCATGCGAAGCCCCACCGTAGGCGTAACTGCCCGTTCAGCCAGTCGAAAGGCGACTTCCTCCCTGCCAGCCCCGAATCAATTCCGGGAAACGCGCGCTTTTCTTTTTCGAATCCGCCGGCTGGACTGAATCCGGCTACCAGCACCTTCCATGAGCGACCCTTCCAATCTTCTCACGACCAACCGCAAGGCTCTCACGATCAACCTCAACCCCGAGCAATACGGGACGTTCGCCGAGATTGGCGCGGGCCAGGAGGTCGCCCGGGTATTCTTTCAGGCCGGAGGCGCCGCCGGCACCATCGCGAAATCGATGTCGGCCTACGACATGACGTTCAGCGACGCGATCTACGGCAAGGCTCCGCGCTATGTTTCGCGGGAGCGCCTGCAGACGATGCTCGCCTACGAGTACCAGCTGCTGAACGAGCGCCTGTGCACCCAGCGGGGCGACCGCACCGCCTTCTTCGTTTTTGCCGACACCGTGGCGACCAAGAGCGCCAAGGGCGGCGGTCCCGGTGATGGCCATGGCTGGATGGGCGTCCGGTTCCAGACCGCGCCCAACACCGAACCCAGCGAGCTCATCATCCATGTCCGCATGTGGGACAAGGACAACGTCCTCCAGCAACAGGCCCTCGGCATTGTCGGCGTCAACCTGATCTACGGCGCATTCAACTACCGCGACGATCCGCGCAAGCTCGTCGAGTCCCTCATCGACAACGTCGGCAACGAGCGCATCGAGGTCGACATGCTGCGCATGTCCGGCCCCGCCTTCGAGGGCGTCGACAACCGGCTCATGGCGCTGCACCTCGTGGAATTCGGCCTGACCAACGCGATCATGTTCGGGACCGACGGCGAGGTCCTGCAGCCGTCGGAGGTACTCTACCGCAAACCGATCCTCGTCGAGCGCGGCAGCTTCCGTCCGGTCACGCACGTCAACGTCGACATGCTCAACTGCGCCTGTGCCCAGTTCATGCAGGAGCCCGACGTCAAAGGGAAGGATCTCGTCGTGCTGATGGAGATCACGATGAACAACCTTCTCGCCTCGGGCACGCTCGACGCGCAGGACTTCCTCTCGCGCGTCGACCTGCTCGCGGACATCGGGTTCACCGTCCTGATTTCCAATTATTCGGAGTTCTACCGCCTCACGTCCTACTTCCGTCGCTACACGAAGGAGATGATCGGTGTCGCGATGGGCATCAACAACCTGCTCGAGATCTTCAACGAGCGGTACTACGAGAACCTCGAGGGCGGCATCCTCGAGGCCTTCGGACGCCTCTTCCGCAACGCGGTGAAACTCTACGTTTATCCGATGCAGCGCACCGCCTTCGACCGTTATCTCGCCAACGGCCAGCCAGCCCCGACCAAGGCGGCACCCTCCCTGCCCCCGTCAAACGCGTTCTCGGCGGGCGTGCTCATCACGGCGCGAAACCTCATCGTCACCGAGCACCTGCGCAACCTGTACGATCACCTTTTGGAGAACCACTACATCGACTGTATCGTCGGCTTCGACCCGGCGATCCTCGACATCTTCTCCCGCGATGTCCTCCAGCGGATCAACGACGGCGATTCCACCTGGGAGCAAATGGTCCCCGGCCCCGTCGCCGACGCCATCAAGAAACGCGGCCTCTTCGGCTACCGGCCCGACGAAACCGTCGCCCCGGCCGGATAGGACGCAGCCCCGGTGCTCTGCTGAATCGGACGCCTACCTGGAGAACGCCCTCGAAGGCCCTTCGCGTTTCCACGCTTCCGTGCCGCGAAAAAATCCGCTTCGCTGTCCGCCTTTTCGCATGCGCTTCCACAAGTACCACGCCCTCGGCAACGACTACATCGTGCTTAATCCTGCGGACTTTCCTCAATGGGACGTCCCGACAACCGACCAGATCCGCGTGATCTGTCACCGCAACTTCGGCGTCGGTTCCGATGGCATCCTCTGGGGCCCCCTTCCCTCCCGGGAAAGCGAAGTGGGACTGCGCATCTTTAATCCCGACGGCTCCGAGGCCGAGAAGTCCGGCAATGGTCTGCGCATCTTTTCGCGCTTCTTGTGGGACCAGAGACTCGTAACGAACCCCACCTTCACGATCGAGACCCCCGGCGGCCACGTGCAGTCCGTCATCAAGGACGACGGTCGCCTTATCACGGTCGCGATGGGCAAGGTCAGTTTCGACAGCAGCCGGATTCCCGTGGTCGGACCGGTTCGCGAGGTGCTGAATGAGCAGATCACCGTGCGTGGCCGCACCTTCACCTTCTGCGCCGCCACGATCGGCAATCCGCATTGCGTGCTTCCGCTGACCGACATCTCCGAAGCGCTCGCGAAGGAATTTGGGCCCGATCTGGAAACGCATGCCAACTTCCCCCGGAAGACGAACGTCCAGTTCCTCAAGGTCCTCGACCGGGCGAACATTCAGATTGAGATCTGGGAACGCGGTGCCGGTTACACGCTCGCGTCGGGAAGCAGCTCGAGCGCGGCGGCCGCGGTGGCGCACAAGCTCGGCCTCGTCGACGCCTCCGTGACCGTTCACATGCCGGGCGGCCGCATCGGCATCGAGATCGCTCCCGACTTCGCCATCATGATGACCGGCACGGTCAACAAGGTGGCGGAGGGCGTGATGCATCCGGACCTGTTCGAAGTGACCGTGTAAACCGGCACCGTTGAGCACGCTCAGGCACGTCGGCCCGCATCCCGGGGCAAAAGAAAAACCGGAGCCCTCGGCTCCGGTCTTGTGCAATCAGGCGAACGGTACGTGGATCGCTTAATACTTGATGCCGCAGCCGTAGGCTTGGGTCACCGGCGTGGCGACCGGCTTGCCTGCCTTCACCGCGGCGAGCGCTGACGTCACGTAATTTTCGGCTTTGGCGATATCGTCAACGCGCGAGGACCGGATGCTGTCGATCGCACCCTCGTAGACCAGGGTGCCGCTGGGATCGATGACATACAGGTGCGGCGTGGCCTTGGCACCGTAGAGCCGGCCAACCTGCGTGTCGCGGTCGCGGAGATAGGCGGTCGGGGCGGCTTTGGTTTTCTCCATCCACGCCTTAGCCCGGGCCGGTTCGAAGTCACCCTGGCCGCCGTTGCGCCCCGAGTTGATGGAAAGCCAGATCACGCCGTCGTCCGTGGCCGATTTTTGCAAGGAGGGGATGTTTCCACTCTTGTCGTAATGCTTCACCACGAACGGACACTCCGGGTTGACCCATTCGATCACGACGGTCTTGCCCTTGTAGTTGGAAAGCGAATGCGTTTTCCCCTGCAGATCGGTGAGGGTGAAATCCGGGGCGGGCTTGCCCACCGCGGCTTGTTTGGCAGATGCCCCGACAGCGAACACGGCAAGGCTGAGGGTGGCAGCGAGGAACGTTTTCAGCACAGTCTTCATGTTGATTAAGGGGGGTTGAATAGTGAACGAACCCTGTCTTCGACGGAGACCGTAATCGCAGGTTACTGAAATTCCAGTGACGCCGGCCGATTTTGGGGACGGGTGGACGCTTGCCAGTCAGAATTAAATGCCAACAATTCGCTCTAAATTCCGCTTTCCATGCTGTTCCGTATCACGCGCCAGGAGCGCACTGCCCTTCTTTTCGTCGCAGGTTTGCTTTTGCTCGGGGTCGTCGGGCTGTGGCTGTTGTAAGAACGACGGCCGTGAGCGAACCTGACGCAGAAGCAGGTTCGTCTCGAGATTTGCAAACCAGACGGCCGATGAACGGCTCAACGGCGGCAGGAGTGCCGCCGCTCCTTCTGGGTGGCCCGCATGATCGGCGAGGCAATCGCGGGGGCCGGCCTGACCGGTTGCGTCGACTGGGCTCCCGACCGATCCCCTTCCACAAGGACAAGAAGACGGCCGACAGCCTCGCGCATCGTCTCCGACTGCGCGCTGAGTTCCTCGGCCGCACTGGCACTCTCCTCGGCACTGGCCGCGTTCCCCTGCGTCACCTTGTCCATGTCCGCAACCGCCGAGGTGATCTGTCCAATGCCTTGATTCTGCTCGCGTGAGCCATTCGCGATCTCCGCCACAAGGTCATCCATCTCACGTGCCTTGCTGAGAATCTCGCGCAGCCCTCCCGCCACCTTGGTGCTGATCGCGAGGCCCTGTTCGCTCTTCCCGATCGAGTCCTCGATCTTCTCCGCGGTTTCCCGGGCGGCACGCGCGCTACGCTGGGCAAGCGAACGCACCTCCTCGGCCACGACGGCGAAGCCCTGGCCGGCCTCGCCTGCCCGCGCCGCCTCGACGGCCGCGTTCAACGCGAGGATGTTCGTTTGAAACGCGATCTCGTCGATGGTCTTGATGATCGCGGCAAT
>CAYOSX010000086.1:0-10818 GCA_964406745.1 uncultured Opitutus sp. | reverse complement strand
TCGCTGACGGTGCGCGAGAATATCGAGCAGCTCTGCGACCCGGGATCGTTCCATGAGTTCGGCGGGCTGACGGTGGCGGCGCGGCGTACCCGCTCCTCGCTCGAGGAGCTGATCGAACGCACCCCGGCCGACGGCATGGTGATGGGCATCGGCCGCATAAACGGCGACAAGTTCCCAGGCGACGCCGCGCGCGCCGTCGCCATCTCGTACGACTATACCGTGCTGGCCGGCACGCAGGGACAGAAGAACCACCAGAAGAAGGACCGCATGTTCGAGATCGCCGAACGCCATCGCCTGCCGATAGTGTTCTTCACCGAAGGCGGCGGTGGAAGGCCCGGCGACACCGACGCCATCATCGCCGGCGACCTGCATATCCGCACCTTCCAGGATTTCGGCCGCCTCAGCGCGCTGGTGCCGCTGGTAGGCGTCACTTCCGGGCGCTGCTTCGCCGGCAACGCGGTGCTGCTGGGCTGCTGCGACGTCATCATCGCGACCGAGAATTCCAATATCGGCATGGGCGGGCCGGCGATGATCGAAGGCGGCGGGCTTGGCGTCTTCCGCCCCGAGGAAGTCGGGCCGATGAGCGTGCAGGTGCCCAACGGCGTCGTCGACATTCCCGTGAAGGACGAGATCGAGGCGGTCGAGGCGGCGAAAAAGTACCTGTCGTATTTCCAGGGCGCGGTCGGGCAATGGGACTGCGCCGATCAGCGCCTGCTGCGCCGTGCGGTGCCGGAGAACCGGCTGCGGGTCTACGATGTGCGGCAGGTGATCGAGACGCTGGCCGATTCAGGCTCGGTGCTGGAGCTGCGCCGCGCCTTCGGGCCCGGCATGATCACGTCGCTGGCGCGCCTCGAAGGCCGGCCGGTCGGCATCATCGCCAACAACCCTAAGCATCTGGGCGGCGCGATCGACAGCGATGGCGCCGACAAGGCCACGCGCTTCATGCAGCTGTGCGACGCCTTCGATATCCCGCTGCTGTTTCTGTGCGACACGCCGGGAAACATGGTCGGCCCGGAAGCCGAACGGACCGGGCTGGTGCGCCATTGCTGCCGCGTCTTCGTCACGGCGGCCAACATCACCGTACCGTTCTTCACCGTGGTGCTGCGCAAGGCCTACGGGCTGGGCGCCCAGGGCATGGCGGGCGGCAGCTTCCATGCGCCGTTCTTTTCGATTTCATGGCCGACCGGTGAATTCGGCGGCATGGGCCTGGAAGGCGCGGTCAAGCTCGGCTTTCGCAACGAGCTGGCGGCGATCGAGGACCCGGCGGAACGCAAGGCGGAGTTCGATCGCATGGTTGCCGGCATGTATGAGCGCGGCAAGGCGTTGAGCGCGGCCAGCCTGTTCGAGATCGATGACGTCATCGATCCGGCGACGACGCGCGACTGGGTGCTGGCCGGGCTGCGTTCCTTGCCCCCCGCGCCGGCTCGCACGCACAAGAAGCGCCCGAACATCGATACGTGGTGAGATCCGCCGTCAGCCGCGCCGAAACACCACACTCAGATTGTTGGCCGGCATCGCGACGATCTCGTCGAGGTCGAAGCCGTGTCGCGCCGCCAGCGGCGCGACTTCGCTGTCTAGGCAGCGTATGCCCCAGCGCGGGTCGCTCGCCTTGAGATCGGCATCGAAGGCCGCATTAGAGGGCGCGGTATGCGCGCCATCGCGGCGGAACGGGCCATAGAGCACCAGCGGCGCGCCTTCGGGCAGCAGGCGCGCGGCGTTTTCGAACAGGGCCTCGGCGGCGGCCCAGGGCGCGATATGGATCATGTTGACGCACAGCATTGCGTCGGCGGCGGCGACAGGCCAGCGCGCCGCCGTGACGTCGATATGGAGCGCGGCCAGGATTCGCTCGCTGCCGCTGTCGCGCGCATGAGCATCGATTCCGGCAAGGGCGCCAGCGTCCGCGTCGCTGGGCTGCCATAGCAGCGAGCCCGGCAGGCGCGGCGCCATATAGGCGGCATGCTCGCCGGTGCCGCTGGCGATCTCCAGCAGCACGCCTTCGCTTGGCAGCACGCGCTGCAACACGCCGAGAATGGCATCGCGGTTGCGCTGGGTGGCGGGTGCGCGGCGCCTGGGGTCGGAGGAGGCCATCGCGCCGCTCAGCGTCGCGCCAGGGCAAAGCCCTCGTAGCCCTTGGCGGCCACGTCGTTGCATTTCTCGACATAGGGCGGCACGCCGATATAGGGCATGAAGACGCGCGGCTTGCCGGGCACGTTGGCGCCGAGATACCAGGAATTGCAGGTTGGAAACAGCGTGAAGCCCGCCACCTGGTTGACATGCTCGACCCATGAATCCTCGGCGTCGCGCTCGGCTTCGATGCAGTTGAAGCCGGCATCCCGAAGATGGGCGATGCAGCCGGCGATCCAGTCGACGTGCTGTTCGATCGACGGCAGCATGTTGCTCAGCACTGACGGGCTGCCCGGCCCGGTGATGGTGAAGAGGTTGGGAAATCCTGCCGTCGCTAGGCCGAGATAGGTGCGCGGGCCCGCCGCCCATTTCTCGCTCAGCCGCAGCCCCTGCCGCCCGCGTATGTCGATGCGCGCCAGAGCGCCGGTCATGGCGTCGAAGCCGGTGGCGAAGACGATGGCGTCGAGTTCGTACTCGCGCCCGGCGATCCTGAGTCCGCCCGGCGTGATCGCCTCGATCGGCGTCGAGCCGACATCGACCAGCGACACGTTGGGCCGGTTGTACGTCTCGTAGTAGCCCGAATCGATGCACAGGCGCTTGCAGGCCAGAACGTTGGTCGGCGACAGACGTTCGGCCGTTTCGCGATCGGCAACCAGCTCCCGGATCTTGCCGCGCACGAATTCGGACGCCGTGTCGTTGGCCGCCTTGTCGATCAGCAGATCGTTGAAGGCGCCGCTGAAGGCCAGCCCGCCCTGCGCCCAGCGCCGCTCGTATTCCCGGCGGCGCTCGGCCTCGTCGACCGCCAGCGCCGAAACCGGGTTGGTCGTGAAGCGGATGCCGTTGCGGTTCTGCCAGGCCTGCTGCCGGATGGCGGCGTATTGCGCCTTCAGGGCGCGGCGTTCGGCGTCGTCCAGCCTGGCGTTGTGCGCGGGCACGGCGTAGGTCGGCGTGCGCTGGAAGACGGTCAGGTGGTCGGCCTGCCGCGCGATGATCGGGATCGACTGGATGGCGGAGGAGCCGGTGCCGATGATGCCCACGCGCTGGCCGGAGAAGTTGACGCCCTGATGCGGCCAGTTGCCGGTGTGATAGGTCGGGCCCCTGAAGCTGCCAAGCCCTTCGAAGCGCGGCGTGTTGGTCGAGGACAGGCAGCCGGTCGCCATGATGCACCAGCGCGCCTCCAGCCGCCGCCCGTCCTCGGTCTCGACCAGCCAGCGATTGGCGGCCTCGTCGAACCGCGCCGATCGGACCCGCGCGTTGAAGCTGATGTCGCGGCGCAGCTCAAAGCGGTCGGCGACGTGATTGGCGTAGGCGAGGATTTCCGGCTGCGTGGCGTAGCGCTCGCTCCAGTCCCATTCCTGCTCGAGTTTCTTGTCGAACTGGTAGGAGTACTCGACGCTCTCGACGTCGCAGCGCGCGCCGGGGTAGCGGTTCCAGTACCAGGTGCCCCCGACCCCGTCCCCGGCCTCCAGCACATGCGCGTCGAGGCCGAGCCGGCGCAGGCGCAGCAGCATGTACAGGCCGGCGAAGCCGGCGCCGACGATCACCGCATCCAGCGTCCGCGGCGATCGGTCATCGGCGACGCTCATCGCGCGGCCCTAGTTCGCCGGTGCGATGCGCACCGGCGCGTCGGTATGGAATACGCCGGTGCTGCCGAAACGCTTGCGATACTCGCTCTTGATTTCGCCAAGGCGCGCCGCGGCGTCGACGCTGTTGGGATGCACGACCACGAGAATCCTGGTCGTATTGATCTGGCTGCCGGCGCCGGCCGAGGTGGCGCTGCGGCCGGCGGCGTCGATCACTGTCAGGCCGTCTGGAAAGCGCGGCACGACGATTTCGACGAGGAATTTGCTCCACTGTTCCTCGCTGACGAGCTTGCCGTCGGCCAGACGCAGGCCGAAATAGATTTCCGACTTGAGCGTCGGGGCGCCGGGCCAGGGCGGCGTTTGCGCTCGGGCAGGCGACAATGCAGCCATGCTCAGAACAACCAGTAGCATCAGGCCGCTGGCGAGAAGTCGAACCGTTCGAAACTGAGGCACCGCCGTCACTCCCTTGCAGATGTCCGTCGATTCGGACGCAAGGCGGCCGGGCTGTCAACAAGCGCGACGCGTCATTGAGCGTATGCGGGGCGCGGCTTCCGCATGGCGGCATTACCGGCTGGCGAGAACCCCGGTTTCGATCAGCGTCGCGATCTCCTCCTCGCTCAGGCCGGCGGCCCGCAACAGGTCCGGGCCATCGGCGCCCAGCGCCGGCAGGTCGAAGCGCGGCTGCGCCGGCTCGTTGGCGAAGCGGATCGGCACGCCCAGATGATCGCTGCCGCCATCGTCCTTGAGCCGCATGCCGCGCGCGGCGACATGCGGATGCTCTAGTCCCTCGCGCAGATCGAGCACCGGCGCCCAGCAGACATCGCGGCCCTTGAACCATTCGATCCAGTGCGACAGCGGCTGGCTGCGGAATGTCCGCTCGAGGAATTCGCGCACCGGCGCCTGCAGGGCGCCGGCCGGCTGGCGCGCCAGCGCGATCAGATCGGGCCGTTCCAGCGCCGTCAGGAGATTTTCCGCGAACTTGACCTCCGACCCGCCCAGCGTCAGCCAGCGGCCGTCCTGTGTAGCGTAGATGCCGTAGAGCGCCGCGCCGCCCAGCAGCCGTTCGTTCTGCGGCTCGGGCAGCTTGCCGTCAGCGAACAGCGGCCCGGTGAGATGCGCCATCCACGACACCAGCGCATCATGCATCGACAGGTCGAGATAGTCGCCCTGTCCGGTCTGCCGCGCCCGCAGCAGTGCCATCAGGATGCCCGACAGCGCCATCAGCGAGGAGGCCATGTCGGCGGCCGGTATCGACGGCATCATCGGACCGCGCTGCGGATCGCCGGTCAGGCTCAGCGCGCCCGACAGCGCCAGCACCGAAAGATCGTGCGCCGGCTGATCGCGCATCGGCCCGTCCTGGCCGAAGGAGGAGATCGAGCAATAGACGATCTGCGGCGCGACCTTGCGCACCGCCTCGTAGTCGAGGCCAAGACGGCTGGCGACGCCGGGCCGGAAGGTTTCCAGCACGATATCGGCGTCGCGCAGCAGGCTCAGCAGCGCCGCGCGGCCGGCTTTCGCCTTCAGATCCAGAGCCACGCTCTTCTTGCCGCGGTTGGTGTTGCGAAAATAGACCGTGTGGCCGTTCTGGCGCTGGCCGATGCTGCGGGTCGCGTCGCCAAGGCCCGGCTGCTCGATCTTGATCACTTCGGCGCCATGATCGGCCATCATCATCGTCAGATGCGGTCCGGGCAGGAAACTGGACAGGTCGATGACCTTCACGCCTTCGAGCTTCACGGGCGATTCCTCGTTCTGTGCAGCGCCACACGACTGTTGCAGCGTTGCGTCCTCACTGTGGCGGGATATAGCCTGAGCCTGACCGGTTGAGGCAAGAGCCGCGAAGGCCAGGCCGACCGGCGCAGGGAGCGGACATGCAGGAACGCAAGGTCAGGATTGCGACGCGCGACGGCAGCATGGGCTGCCACGTCTTCCATCCCGACGGTCCCGGTCCGTTCGCGCCTGTCATTTTCTACATGGACGCGCCGGGCATGCGCGAGGAGCTGCGCGACATGGCAAGGCGCATCGCCGCCGTCGGCTACTATGTCCTGCTGCCCGACCTCTACTACCGCAGCGGCGAGGAGCTGACCGTTGATGGCGAGGATTTCCATGGCGACGAAAGCGTGCGCAAGCGCATGTGGAAATGGCTGCGCAGCCTCGACAACGCCAAGGTCGTTTCAGATACGGAAGGGCTGCTCCGGTTCGTCGACGCCGACCGGATGGCGCGCACCGGCTCGATCGGCTGCGTCGGCTATTGCATGAGCGGGCAGTTCGTCTTCGCCGTCGCGGCCGCCTATCCGCAGCGCTTTGCCGCGATCGCCTCGATCTATGGCGCCGGGCTGATGACCGAGCAGCCGGACAGCCCGCATCTGACCGCCTCGGCCATACGCGGCGAGATCTATTTCGCCTGCGCCGAGATCGACGTCTATTTTCCGCCCGACAAGGCGGCGGCGCTGGAGCAGTATCTGGCCGGCGCCGGCATCAGCCACCGGGTCGAGCTCTATCCCGGCGCCGAGCACGGCTTCGCCTTCCCGCAGCGTCATTGCTACGACAAGGCCGCCGCCGAACGCCACTGGGAACGCCTGTTCGACCTGTTCCGCCGCAATCTGTAGGAGTCCGTACCGTGCCCGACGCACCCAATCGCAATGCCATCGCCGGCCGCAGCGCCTTTCTCGCCGTCATGCGCGAGGAGGGGGTGCGGCGCATGTTCGGCAACCCGGGCACCACCGAACTGCCGATCATGCATGCGCTGACCGAGCAGAGCGAAATCTCCTACGTGCTGGGCCTTCAGGAATCGGTGGTCATCGCCATGGCCGACGGCTATGCCCGGGCTTCGGGCGAGCTCGTCGCCTGCAACGTGCATGTCGCGCCGGGCCTGGGCAACGCCATCGGCACGCTCTACACCGCCAACGTCTCCGGCACGCCGATGATCGTCACCGCCGGCCAGCAGGAGCAGGGCCACGGGCTGACCGAGCCGCTGCTCTATGCGCCGCTGGTGCCGATCGCGCAGCCGGTGGTGAAATGGGCCGTCGAGGTCAGCCGCATCGAGGACCTGCCGCGCATCATGCGCCGCGCCGCCAAGGTGGCGCAGACGGCGCCGACCGGCCCGGTGTTCATTTCGCTGCCCGGCGACATCCTCAACGCGCAGGCAGCCATCGACCTTGGCGACACGACCGTTGTCGATACGGCGGTGCGGCCTTCCGATGCCGCCATCGAGGCGCTGGCGAAACGCATTCTGGCGGCGAAATCGCCGGCCATCCTCGTCGGCAGCGAGATCTACAGCGCCGACGCCTGGCACGAGGCGGTGCAGCTGGCCGATGCGCTCGGCGCCCCGGTGTGGCAGCAATCGGTGCAGACCGGCGCGCATTTCCCCTCCGAGCACCCGGCCTATATGGGCGCGCTGAACCGCAACCAGACCCAGGTGCGCGACACGCTGACGCCGCACGACCTGCTGATCTGCCTTGGCGCCGAAGTGCTGACCATGTCGGTCTACAGCCCGGTCGATCCGCTGCCGCCGGACACTAGGCTGGTGCAGATCGGTCTGCGCGACTGGGAGATGGGCAAGAACTGGCCGGCCGAAATCGCCCTGCGCGCCGATCTCGGCGAAACGCTGCGCGCCCTGGTGCCGGTCCTGCAAGGACTGGGCGGGCGGAAGCTGGCCGACGCCGCGGCGGCATCGCTGAAGAAGCTGGAGACGCGCAACTGGAGCGCCCAGCGCGCGAGCAAGGCGAAGGCCGCCGCCGCGCTGGCGGCGAAATCGCCGCTGTCGCCGGACTGGCTGATGCTGCGGCTGTCGGATTCGCTGCCGCACGATGCGGTCGTGGTCGACGAAGGCCTGACCACGGCCTTCTCGCTGCTGTCGTTCTTCCGCTATCGCGACCGCCAGTCCTATTTCGGCAACGTCACCGGCGGCATCGGCTGGGGCATCGCGGCCGCGGTCGGCGTGCAGCTGGCGCTGCCGCAGCGCAAGGTCGTGGCCGTGATCGGCGACGGCAGCGCCATGTACTCGATCCAGGCGCTGTGGAGCGCGGCGCACTACAAGGCGCCGGTGGTGTTCCTGATCGCCAACAACGGCGGCTACCGCATCATCAAGCAGCGGCTGAAATCCTTCCACGGCAACGAGAAATTCATCGGCATGGATTTCCAGGATCCGCCGATCGACATGGGCGCGCTGGCGCAGTCGATGGGCGTGCCGGCGACGCGCGTCGCCACCGCCGCCGAATTCGACGCCGCGCTGGCGGCCGCGATGAAGCGGACCGACGGGCCCTGCGTCATCGAGGCCATGGTCGAGAAAACCGTCTAGGAGCCGTCATGACAACGCCCCTGCTGTTCACCCCGATCTCGTTGCGCGACGTGACCCTGAAGAACCGCGTCGTCGTGGCGCCGATGCACCAGTATTCGGCGGTCAGGGGATTCGCCACCGACTGGCATCTGATGAACGCCGGCCGCTATGCCGCCGGCGGCGCCGGGCTGGTGTTCATGGAATCGACCAAGGTCGAGCGGCGCGGCTGTGGCACGCTGGGCGATCTCGGCCTGTGGGACGACGCCTTCGTGCCCGGGCTGAAGCGCTGCGTCGATTTCATCCGCGGCCATGGCGCGGTGGCGGGCATTCAGCTCGGCCATTCCGGCCGCAAGGCGCGCCGCTTCCGCCCCTGGGAGGGCGGCGGCCCGCTCGAGCGCACGCCGGAAATCGACGACTGGGAGCAGTGGGAGCTGGTGGCGCCTTCGGCGCTGGCGGCGCCCGACAGCGATCCGCTGCCGCGCGCGCTGGAGCGCCGCGAAATACCCGATCTGATCGATCACTACGTGCAGGCGGCGCGGCGCGCCGACGAGGCGGGCTTCGACGTGCTCGAGATCCATGGCGCGCATGGCTACCTGCTGCACGAATTCCTGTCGCCGTTCTCCAACCGGCGCGGCGACGAGTACGGCGGCAGCGAGCTCAACCGCGCCCGGCTGGTGGTCGAGATCGCCGAGGCCATCCGTGGCGTGTGGCCGCAATCCAAGCCGCTGTTCCTGCGCCTGTCCTGCGAGGACAATGTCGGCTTCGGCCCCGAGCAGAGCGTGGCTGTGGCGCGCCTGGTCAAGCCCAAGGGCGTCGACGTGATCGACTGCAGTTCGGGCGGCATGACCAACTCGCCGGTCGGCGAGGTCGGCTACGGCTACCAGGTGCCGTTCGCCGACAAGATCCGCAGGGAGGCCGACATCATGACGATGGCGGTCGGGCTGATCGTGCATGCCGATCAGGCCGAGGAAATACTGCAGCAGGGCAAAGCCGATCTCGTCGCGCTGGCGCGCGAAATTCTCTACAACCCCAACTGGCCAATGGATGCGGCGCAGAAGCTCGGGCTCGACCGCGGCTTCGCGCTGGTGCCGCCGCCGCAGGCCTACTGGCTGGCCAAGCGCGCCTCCGGCAAGGGCATCGTGCCCTCGACCTACGGCCGCGGCCGCGGCAAGAACTGATCCTCCACTGGCGCGCGGCGGTCCGCGCCCCCACATTGCAGGGCGGAGGATATTGCGGCCAATGAACCTGCCTGCCATCGTTCCGCCCGATCGCGCCGAGCTCGACATGCTGGTGCGCGAGGCGGCGCGGCAGTACTTCGCCGCCCGGCATGCGCGGGTTGGCGCCTTCGTCGACCGCCATTTCGGCGTCAGGGGCGCCGCCGCCATCCATCGGCACGCGCTGGGCTGGGACATCGTCCGCGCCCCGGTCAATCTGGCGCTGGCGGTGCCCGGCCTCGGTCTCAAGATCGCCGCCGTGGGTGTCAGGAGGCTCGGTGCGCATCGCGCCGGCGCCTGGCTCGGCTCGCGCAAGCTGATGCTCGATACCGCCGTCGGCCGCGAGATCCAGTGGCAGATCATCACCGACCTGCTCGAGCTTCCCTGCCGCATCGGCGAGCGCAGCAGCGACCGGGACGCGCTGCAGGACGCCATTCTCGCCATGCCGCGGATTGAGAGCGCGCTGCGCCTGACGCTTGCCGAGTTGGGGCGCCATTCCGACGAGGCGGGATTCCGCGAACGACTGGAAGCGGCGATGCTGACCTACGCCGGCACCCGCGCCGCCGCGGCCGAGATCACCACCTCGCTGCTGGCGCTCAGCACCGGCGCCGCCATGCTGCATCAGGCGACGCCGGGGATGATGTCGCTGGGCTCCGCGCTGGCGGGGGCGCTGGCGCAACATGCGGCCGTGGCGTCGTTTCCGCTCGGCGTGACGGCCGGCGGCCTGTGGTTCGGCGCCTTTCCGGCCGCCGTATCGCCGGTGCTGCTGGTCGGCGTCACCGGCGGACTGCTTGCGGTCGGCGCGGTGGCCGCGGCCTTCGCCGGGGTCGTGGCCGATCCGCTGCAGCGCCGGCTCGGCATCCATCAGCGCCGGCTGCATCGTCTGCTCGACACGCTGGAGCGGCAGTTCTGCGACGGCGAGAACGCCGCTTTCACCGCCCGCGATCCCTACGTCGCCCGCCTGGCCGAGCTGTTCGATCTGCTGGCCAGCGTCGTCCGCCTGGCAAGGAGCTGATTTTCCAAGACAAATCGACGCCGCGTCGCCGATTGTCGCCGTTGGCGGCGGTATTGTAAGCTAGCTTATAAACGGCGATATACTAACCTAGCTTACAAATAACGGGCTCGCTTACGAACGGCCGGGACGGGTCGGGGCCGGGGAAACGATGGATCGCGAGAAAATCGGTTTTCTGCTGCATGACGGGGCGCGGCTGATGCGCCGCGACTTCGAACAGCGTGCTCGCGTGCTGGGGCTGACCCGCGCGCAGTGGTCGGTGCTGGCGCATCTCACGCGCTGCGAGGGAATCAATCAGGCCGGGCTGGCGGAAATTCTCGAAGTGGCGCCGATCACGCTGGGCCGCACGCTCGATCGCATGCAGAAGGCAGGCTGGATCGAGCGCCGCGCGGTCGATGGCGACCGTCGCGCCCGCGCGCTGCACCTGACGCCCAAGGCGCGTCCGATTCTCAAGCAGGTATTCACGCTCGGACACCAGACGCGCAGGCGCGCGTTGGCCGGCTTCTCGGCCGCCGAGCGCACCCAGCTGGCAGACATGCTGGTCCGCATCCGCGCCAACCTCAGCGACACCGGCGGCGGGCGCGCGCGCGCCGGCGCGGCGGTGCGGCC
>CAYOSX010000085.1:0-11118 GCA_964406745.1 uncultured Opitutus sp. | reverse complement strand
ACGAGGACAGCCACGACGGTTTCGTTTTCAGCGTTGATGCCGGATCCGGCCGTCTGACCCGCACGGCGCACACCCTCTCCGTGCCCCAGCCTGTGTGTGTTTTGTTTGGACCGTAAAGCGATTAAGGACCCGCACCCGAGTCGGCCCGGTCACGCGCCGCCGCCGACATCGAGCGTCATCCGAAACGGCGTCACGCCCGTGACGTAGACGCTCTGCCCATCCCATTTTGGCAGTGCGCCCCGCAGTTGCGTCCACGTGTGGTCGACCCGGCCCGGACCGAACTCGATCACGTCGTTCCCTTGAACGAAGCGCCCGCGTTCGTTGCGCAGCAGGTACGCGTCCGTGATGCCTTGCACCGGTTCGACGCCCTCTAGGCGGCCTCCGTGTCGAAACGCCAGCTCCACGGCGACCGGCACGCGGTCCGTTCCGGTGATCTCGATCGTCAGCGCAAAGCGACCTGCGGTTTCAATCACGTCCACGATCGCTTCGAGGTGTTGGACATTGCTGACCTCCCGCAAGGACCGGCTGCCCGGCGCGAGCGTCCCGTTCGGAGCCATGCGCACGTGCTCGCCGTCGGCGACCTGGCCGGCGGTCAGCGGCTGGAAGTAAGGCCCCTCCAACACCTGCCGGAGGCGATAGCGACCGCCCTGAATCTCGACCTTCTCACCGACGAACTGCCCCTTGCCGAAAAAGGCGGAGGCGAGCCGCACGGCTTCCAGCGCCGCGGCGCCTTTGCGGAAGGAAAACACCGTCGAGTTGTCAGCCAGCACCGTCGCGCTCGCGTCTCCGCGACGAATGCGCACCAGGTTGGAATAAGGAAACGCCTTCGCGTAATCGACGGGCAGGTCGCCGTCGGGCGGCATGGGACGCCCGAGCTCCGGCTCTTCCAGAAACGCCGGCACCTCGCCCGCGAGTTGCGGTCGCGCCGTGCGCTCGATTTGCCGCGCCATCGCCGCAAAGCAGCGGTTCCCGTCGAGGAGGGCGAGGGCGCGATACGAATAATAGTAGCGCGCCATACTACCGCGCTGGTACCGGTCCTGCCGCTTCGACGCCTCCGTCACCACTTCGCCGTCGGGATGGACGTAATAGAGCGTCATCTCGAGGTTCTTTCGCACCGCCTCGCGCAGCTCCGGCTTGTTCAACAGCGTCGCCACGTTGAGCAAGGCCCGGTCGACGATCGGCGAATACACGGCCGTGCTCTTCTCCGTGTACTGGCCGTCGGGGTCGAGGTCGATGCCCTCGGCCAGCCACCGGTCAACGCGGGCAACGTAACGTTCATCCGGATACAACGCATGCACGCGGGCGAGCGCCGCGCACACGACCCAGCGGTGATTCGGCGTGTGCACGCCCCCGGTCGCGAGCGCGCCGCCACCCTTCGTGATAAATGTCCGCAGAGCCTCCTCGATCCGCCGGTGCGGTTCCCACGAGGCCCGCCTCAGAATGGTGGCCGCCGCCGTCAGACCCTCGAGCACGAAGGCAGTGTCCGGCGGTGACTTGAAGTTCGTCGAGGGCAGGTCGATCGTTCCGTCGTCGTGCTGGTTGGCCAGAAGCGCACGCGCCGCCAGCTCCAGCGGCTCCATCAGGTCAGTGGAACGGTAATAGGCCGACGCAGGCGCGTGACTTGCGCACACCAGCGTGGTGATCAATCCGGCCGGACCGTAGGCCGAGTGCAGCCCGTAGGCATCCGGCACACCTCCGTACATCGGGTGCCCGGGTCGTCGCTCCTGCCGCGCAAGGACGGCGGCCACGCGCTCATCGTGGGCGCGGACAAGCTCATCCACGATCGGGTCCACCGATGCGGGGTCGCCGTCCGCTCCACGGACGAGACTTGGCGTGAAACCGAGCGCGGACAACGAAAGGGCTCCGGCGGACTGTTGCAGAAAACGACGACGATTCATGGGGTAACAGGAGGTTGCATACTCACACGCGCGGGGATTCGCGTAAACGACGGCAAAGGTTCCGCCGCACCGAAAGAAACGCCAGCACGAACCCGCGTGGCGAGCGTTGACGCGGACGCCCGACCCCTCATCCACCCGCGAAGACGGGACGGAATCCTGCCTCCGCGAGGATCTCCGCCACGCGCTCGCGATTGTCGCCTTGGATCTCGATCTGGCCGTCCTTCACGGTCCCGCCACATCCGCAAGCCGCCCTCATCCTCTTTGCCAGTTGCTCCTTCTCGGGCAACCCGATGCCCACGAAGCCACCCACCACGGTCACTGTCTTGCCACCGCGTCCCGCCGTCGTACGCCGGATCTCCACCCGGCCCCGATTCCTGGTCGGTGGGGAAGGAGCCGCCGGAGCACGGGCGGCGTCGGGCGCGGGTACGGCCGGCCCACGTGGCAAGGAAAGCCCGGAGAGCGCGCCAAAGGGATTCTGCGCCAACCCCTCCCCTCCATCGACGGGACGCTTATCCTTGCTCATCGGCTCCCTCCTGGCTGACCCGCACGACCTCCACAGATGCCCGCGGGCGGCGTATCGCCTTCCAGAAACATCAGCGCCTTTGCGTAGCTCCGGCGCTGAAGGAAATGCAAAAGCTGGGGATGCAAGGCCGTCGCGCCTCGACCCGCGAAGTCATCAAGCCGTGCCATCTCGCGCGAAATCACACCGCCATCAGATGTCTTTATGCCCACCAACAAGGCGATTAGGGATTGTTTGATTTCCGTTTCCATAATGACAACAGCCATTCTAACTTAATGGTTACAAATAGCTAACGTGGGAATCGACCTCGGTTGTTGGAACGTGGCACCAAATAGGGAATCCTCCTTGAGCCCATGGGCTTGTCCGGACTTTATTATCCCCTGCCCGTGCCGATGCGACTCATCGTCGCGAGAACGGATTTCCGTGATCCGTGTCTCGACGGGCTGTCTCCCAAAATCCTGCATGAACTCCATAAACCTTCCCACCCGAGCCAACTCGGAACTGATCGAGTCGGCCTACACGGCGTGGTTAGAGAATCCAGACTCCGTCGATCCGACGTGGCGAGCCTTCTTTCAAGGCTTCAACCTCGGGCACGGCGTGCGGGCCAATGGCGCACCCGCCACAGCCGCGGCCCCCTCCGCCGGCGTCGACAGCATCAAGCAATCGCAGGTCCACAGCCTCATCTTCCACTATCGCGCCATCGGGCACACCCAGGCCCATCTCGACCCCCTGAGTGATCCGCCCCCTCCCAGTCCGCGGCTCGCCCTTTCCGAGTACGGTCTTTCGGAGGCCGACTTCGACACCTCGTTTGATGTCGGGCATTTCCTGCAAGGCGGCCGCATGAAGCTGCGCGACATCGTCGCCAGCCTGCACGCGATCTACTGCGGACGGATCGGCGTGGAATATATCCACATTCAGGATACCGAGGTCCGCCGCTGGTTGCAGGACCGCATCGAGCCCGCCAACAACAGCCGCGCCTTCACGAAGGCCCAGAAGATCCGCATCCTTCGCCGCATCCACAAGGCCGAGCTTTTCGAGAAGTTCCTCCATACGCGCTACGTCGGCCAGAAGCGCTTTTCGCTCGAGGGTGGCGAGACGACCATTGCCGCGCTCGACGCCGTCATCGAGGAAAGCCCCGCCGCCGGCGTCGACGAGATCGTGATGGGCATGGCCCACCGCGGCCGCCTCAGCGTGCTGACGAACATCCTGCGCAAGTCCTTCGACGTGCTGTTCGAGCAGTTCTCGGAGAACTACATTCCCGAGACCGTCGGGGGCGACGGCGATGTGAAGTACCACCTTGGCTACGAGGCCGAACTGATGACCACCTCCGGCAAGACCGTCGAGGTCCGCCTCGCGGCCAACCCGTCCCACCTGGAGATCGTCAATCCCGTCGTCGAAGGCAAGGCCCGCGCCCGCCAGCGCATCCGCGGCGACGTCGAACGCCGCCGCGTCCTCCCGCTCCTCATCCACGGCGACGCCGCGTTCGCCGGACAGGGCATCGTCGCCGAGACCCTCAATTTCTCACAACTCCCCGGGTATCGCACGGGCGGCACCATCCATTTCGTCATCAACAACCAGATCGGTTTCACGACGCTCCCGAGCGACGCGCGCTCGACCCGCTACTGCACGGACGTCGCCAAGATGATCGAAGCGCCGATTTTCCACGTCAACGGGGACGACGCCGAGGCCGTCTGCCACGTTGCCCTGCTTGCCCTGGAGTTCCGCATGAAGTTCCAGCGCGACGTGGTGATCGACATGTATTGCTACCGCAAGCATGGGCACAACGAGAGCGACGAACCCGCCTTCACCCAGCCGATCCTCTACAAAAAGATCGCCGCCCATCCGCAGATCTCGGCCCTGTATTCCGAACGCCTCATCGCCGAGGGCACGATCACGCAGGCGGACTCCGACGCGATCAAGGCGGAGTACACCTCCGCCATGGAGGCCGCCTTCGAAAAGGCGAAGGCGAAGGAGGCCCGTCGCAAGGCCGCCAATCCCGCCGCCAAGTTCAAGGAGTCCAACGCCATCTTCCAGCCGGGCTACTCCCATGCGCCGATCTCCACGGCCGTCTCGCCCGAGTTGCTGGAAAAGGTTGCCCGCGGCCTCACCCACCTGCCCGCCAACTTCAAGGTCAACCCGAAGATCAAACGCCTGCTCGACCAGCGCACGCAGGCGTTCCACGACGGCGGCCCGATCGACTGGGGCTTCGGCGAGGCGCTCGCCTACGGCACCTTGCTCTGCGACGGCACACCCGTCCGCCTGAGCGGACAGGATTGCGAGCGCGGTACCTTCAGCCACCGCCACGCGGTGCTCTACGATTACGAGACGCGTGAGAAATACGTCCCTTTGCTCAACCTCGACGAGAAGCAGGAGCGTTTCTGCGTTTACAACTCCCTCCTCTCCGAGGCGGCCGTGCTCGGCTTTGATTACGGCTACTCCCTCGATTACCCGCGCATGCTCTGCATCTGGGAGGCCCAGTTCGGCGACTTCGCCAACGGCGCCCAGGTCGTCATCGACCAGTTCATCGCCAGTTCCGAGTCCAAGTGGCAGCGGGTCAGCGGCATCGTTCTCCTCCTGCCGCACGGCTACGAGGGCCAGGGCCCCGAGCACTCCTCCGCCCGCCTCGAGCGCTTCCTGCAGCTCTGCGCCGAGGACAACATCCAGGTCGCGAACATCACCACGCCCGCCAACTATTTCCACCTCCTCCGCCGGCAGATGAAGCGCGATTTCCGCAAGCCGCTCGTCATCATGTCGCCGAAGTCGCTCCTCCGCCACCCGGCCGCCGTCTCCAAGGTAACCGATTTCACCAGCGGCACATTTCAGGAGATCATCGACGATCCGCAGGCGCCCACCAAAGTGTCACGACTCATCCTCTGCTCCGGAAAGGTCTACTACGACCTCGCGGATCATCGGGAGAAAAACAAGATCACCGACACCGCGATCGTACGCCTTGAGCAACTGTATCCATTGAATCGCGACCGTCTCGCGGAGATCGCGAGCAGCGTCGGCCCCAAGGCAAAGCTCGTCTGGTGCCAGGAGGAGTCGCAGAACAACGGCGCCTGGACGTCCGTTGCCCCGTCCCTCGAGGACATCTTCGGCCGCAAGGCGGCCTACGTCGGCCGCGACGCCTCCGCCTCGCCCGCCGTCGGGTCCCTCGCCGTGCACAAACTCGAACTGGCCGCCTTCCTTAAGGACGCCTTCTCTATTTGAAGGAACGAGTAGCAGGGAGCGGGGAGCGAGCATTCCAACCCGCTCAATCCCGCCGACCAATCTACTCACCACCCACTACTCGCTTCTCACTACTCGCTAGCCGCTACTCACTACTCACTACCCGCTACTCGCTACTTCCTTATGGCCACCGTCGACATCAAAATTCCTCCGCTCGGTGAATCGATTTCTTCCGGCATACTCGCCTCCTGGCACGTCAAGGACGGCGACGTTGTCAAAAAGGACCAGCCTTTGTTCGAACTCGAAACCGACAAGATCACGTCCGAGGGCCTCGCCGAGGCCGCGGGCCGGATCACGCTCAAGGTTTCCCCGGGCACCGAGGTGAAAATCGGCGAAGTCGTCGCCTCAATCGATACGAGCGCCGCCGAAGCGAAGTCCGAAGACACCGGCCCCAAAGAGTCCTCCGAGAAAACGGACGCCAAGCCCAAGGAAAAGGAAACAAAGGAGAAAGCGGCCGCTGAGCCGCCTTCGGACAAGAAGGCGCCCCCGGCCAAGGAGTCGCCCAAGAGCGAAGCCGTTTCCCCCGCCGTCCGCCGCATTGCCGCAGAAACGGGCATCGATCCCGGCTCCGTCTCCGGCTCCGGCAAGGGAGGTCGCGTCACCAAGGGCGACATGCTTGTGGCTTCGACCAAGCCCGCCGACGTCGCCAAGGCCGTCACGGAAGCGCCGGCATCCGCCCTCCCGTCCACCCCGCCGGTCGTCACGCCTTCGTCCGGCGAACGCCGCACCCGGCGGAAGATGTCCAAGCTCCGCCAGACCATCGCGAACCGACTCGTCTCCGCCCAGCAGGAGGCGGCCATGCTGACCACCTTCAACGAGGTCGACATGTCGGCGGTCATGGACCTGCGCAAGCGGTACCAGGACGACTTCACGAAGAAACACGGCGTGAAGCTCGGCTTCATGTCGTTCTTCACGAAGGCCGTCGTGCACGCCCTCAGGGAGGTTCCTGCGGTCAACGCGCAGATCGACGGCGACGAGATTGTCCAGAACCACTATTACGACATCAGCATGGCCGTCTCCACCGAGAAGGGCCTGGTTGTTCCGGTGGTTCGCGACTGCGACCAGCTCGACATGGCCGGCATCGAGAAGGCCATCGGCGACGTCGCCAAACGCGCCCGCGACGGCAAGCTCACCTTGCCCGACTTCGAAGGCGGCTGCTTCACCATCACCAACGGCGGGATCTTCGGCTCGATGCTTTCCACCCCAATCATCAACGCCCCGCAGAGCGCCATCCTCGGCCTTCATGCGATCAACGAGCGCCCCGTCGCACTCAACGGAGAGGTCGTCATCCGCCCGATGATGTACCTCGCCCTCAGCTACGACCACCGCATCGTCGACGGCAAGGAAGCCGTCACCTTCCTCGTGAAGGTCAAACAGGCAATCGAAGACCCGACCCGCCTCCTCATCAGCGTATAAACCCGCCCTCAACGCAGAGACGCGAAGACGCCCAGGTCGCCACGTTCCGACCCTCACGCTCTCCGCGTCTTTGCGACTTTGCGTTAAAATGTCCTCATCCACTTCCTCCCAGTCCTTCGATCTCGTCATCCTCGGCGCCGGTCCCGGCGGCTATGTCTGCGCCTTTCGCGCAGCGCAACTCGGCCTGAAGGTCGCGCTGGTTGAAAAGCGCCCGACGCTCGGCGGCACCTGTCTCAACGTCGGCTGCATTCCCAGCAAGGCCCTCCTCCATTCGTCCGAGCAGTTCGCCTTCGCCAAACACCACGCCGCCGCGCACGGCATCAAGCTCGGCTCGGTCGAGGTCGATGTGGCCGCGATGCTCAAGAAAAAGGACGACGTCGTCACCAAGCTGGTCGGCGGCGTCGCCCAACTCGCGAAGGCCCGCAAGATCACCGTGCTCACCGGGACCGCTTCCTTCACCGGCAAGGATACGATCGAGGTGAAGGGTGAGAAAGAGGTCACGACGGTCACCGCGAAGAACATCGTCATCGCCACGGGCTCCGCCGCCGTCGAACTGCCTTTCATGAAATTCGACGGCAAGACCGTCGTCTCCAGCGACGAGGCCATCGCCCTTCCTTCCGTCCCGAAACGCCTCGTGGTCGTCGGCGGCGGAGCCATCGGTCTCGAACTCGGCTCAGTCTGGTCGCGCCTCGGCGCGGAGGTCACCGTCGTCGAATTCCTGCCCAAAATCGTCGCGACCTATGACGAGGACATCGTGCGTAATTTCACGCGCATACTGCAAAAACAGGGACTCAAGATCGAAACGAGCGCCAAGGTCACGGGCTTCGCCAAGGGCGTGCTGACCGCCGAACGCGATGGCACCAAACTCGAATTTCCCGCCGACACCGTGCTCGTCGCCGTCGGGCGCCGGCCTTACACAGACGGCCTCGCGCTCGAAAAGGCCGGCGTCGAACTCGACGACAAGAAGCGCATCAAGGTCGACGGGCACCTCAAGACCAACGTTCCCGGCATCTGGGCGATCGGCGACGTGGTTGCCGGGCCGATGCTCGCCCACAAGGCGGAGGAAGACGGCGTGGCCGTCGCCGAATGGATCGCCGGCAAGGCCGGGCATATCAATTGGGACCTTGTGCCCGCCATCGTCTACACGGATCCCGAGGTCGCCAGTGTCGGGCTCGGTGAAGATACTGCCAAGGCCAAGGGCATCGCCGTCAAGATCGGGAAATTCAATTTCGCCGCCAATGGTCGCGCAATCGCCGCGGACGCAACCGATGGCTACGTCAAGATCATCGCCGACGCCACCGACGACCGCATTCTCGGTGCCCAGATCCTCGGCCGCGGCGCCGGCGAACTGATCAGCGAGGTGGTCACCCACATCGAGTACGGCGGAAGCGCCGAGGATCTCGCTCGCACGATCCACGCTCACCCGACGATGAGCGAAGCTGTTAAAGAAGCCGCCCTAGCCGTCAGCAAGAGCGCGTTGCACGCGCTTTGATCCGCCACGCTCCGTCGCCCCGGGCCCAGCAGCGCAACGTGTCGTGACACAGCAACTGGCTTCCATCGCGGTTCTCGTTCGCGATTACGATGAAGCCATCGCGTTCTACACGGGTGTGCTCGGGTTCACGCTTCTCCAGGACACGCGCCTTTCCGAGGACAAGCGCTGGGTGCGCGTTGCTCCTCCCGGCCCCGGCACGACCAGCCTCCTGCTTGCGCGCGCCCGCAAGCCCGACGAACTGGCCGCCGTCGGCAACCAGGGCGGAGGGCGCGTCTGGCTTTTTCTCCACACCGACGATTTCGTCCGCGACCACGCGGCCATGAAGGCAAAAGGTGTTTCCTTCATGGAAGAACCGCGCGAGGAGGCATACGGCCGCGTCGCTGTCTTCAGCGACCTGTACGGCAATCGTTGGGACCTCATTCAGCCCGCCGGTCCCACGTAGACCGAACGCCACCGTCAGGACCGGCGGCGGGCCAGCAGTTGCTGGAGCAGAATGAAGACGAAAAGCAGTCCGCCCACGGCAATGCGCGTCCACCAGGTGTTCAAGTTTCCCTGAAACGTAATCAACGTCTGGATCACCCCGAGAATCAACACACCGACCAGTGTCCCGGGAATAAAGCCCACGCCCCCGCGCAGAAGCGTGCCGCCGATCACCGTGGCGGCGATGGCGTCGAGTTCGAGACCGACGAAGGACGCAGGATTGCCCGACTGCATGTAGAAGGTCGCCACGACGCCGCCCAGCGCCGAAAGGAAGCCGGCCAGCGTGTACACGAGGATTTTCGTGCGTCCGATATCCACGCCCATCAGCCGCGCCGAACTCTCGCTCGATCCCATCGCGTAGACGTTGCGGCCAAAGGCCGACCAGCGTGCCACCAGCGTCGCAGCGATCACCACCAACAGCAGACTCGTTGCCGTGAACGGGATCGAAAGGCGATCCGTCACCGGGATCGAAAGCGTCTGCGACACAAACTGGCTGTAGAACGGGGCGTCGATCGACAGCGATTGCGGATGAACGACGAAGCCCATGCCGCGCGCGAGGAACATCCCGCCAAGGGTCACGAGAAAGGGCGGCAGGGCGAAGGCGTGGATCAGCGTGCCCATGAACGCCCCGAAGCCCGCGCCGACCGCCAGCGCCAGAGGGATCGCCACCAGCGGCGGATACCCCTGGCCCAGCAGGCTCGCGATGAACACGCCCGTGAAGGCCACCACCGCGCCGACCGAAAGATCGATGCCTCCGGAGAGGATCACGAACGTCGCGCCGATCGCGGCGACGCCGAGGAAGGCGTTGTCGCCAAACAGATTGATCAAGACCCGCAACGACCCGAAGTTCGGAAACGCGAGGCAACCGACCACGTAAAGAATCACCAGCACCGCGGCGGAGGCCGCGAGCGGGATGACCTGGGGCGAAAGGCGGAGCTTCACGCCCCCCTCCTTCTACCGAGCGCCGCAAACTTCGCCCGGAGCACCGGCGACTGCAGCAGGCACACCGCCAGGATCACCAGGGCCTTCGGCACGGGCGCGATGTCGGCGCTGACATTCCGCGCGTACAGGGTCGTCGTGAGCGTCTGGATCAGCAGCGCGCCGACCATCGAACCGGCCAGCGTGAAGCGTCCGCCGGTCAGCGCCGTGCCACCGACGACCACCGCAAGGATCGCGTCGAGTTCGAGGTACAGGCCGGCGTTGTTCGCATCCGCGCTGCGAATGTTGGCCGCCGCCACCAGGCCGGCCAGGCCCGCACAGAACCCGGCGAAAACGTAGGCGAGGAACTTCACCTTCTGCGCCGGCAATCCGGTGAACGTGCTGGCGGTCTCGTTGTCGCCCACCGACTCAATGAAGAGCCCGAGCGCCGTCCGCCGGGTCAGCAGGGCCGTGATGCCGAACATCAGGACGACGAGGTAGACCGTGAACGGAACCCCGAACACATAACCGTTACCGATGAAACTGAGCGCCGGGCTCGAGAAATTGATAATCTGCCCCCCGGTGATCAATTGGGCCACGCCCCGCCCCGCCACCATGAGGATGAGCGTCGCCACGATCGGCTGTATCCGAAGCACCGCGACAAGGAGGCCGTTCCACACACCCGCCATCACTGCGACAGCGAGTCCGGCGGCGATCGCCACCGGAGCCGGCAGGTCCGCCGCGGTGACCGCCTGCGCCGCCACGGCCCCGGCGATCGCCATGATCGCACCCACGGAGAGGTCCACGCCCGCCGTGGCAATGACCAGGGTCATCCCGAGCGCCAGCAGCATGACCTTCGCCCCCTGATTCAGGATGTCGACCCGGGTGCCATAAAGCTGTCCATTGCGGACCTCGAGATCGAAGAAACCCGGCGTGAACAGTTGATTGAACAGCAACAACAGACCCAGCGCGAGCAGCGGCCAGAAGATCCGTTGCCGCCGCGAGACGAACAACCCGGCCGCAAAGGCCGCCCAGAAGAGAGGATCAAGCCACGTGTTCATCGCGCTGGGGAAAAAGTACCGCGGAGGAACGAGGGCCCAAAGGAGCGGCGACACTCCTGTCGCCGGGTTTGCCTGCCGGACACGCCTGCGAACACCCACGGCGAC
>CAYOSX010000084.1:0-11142 GCA_964406745.1 uncultured Opitutus sp. | reverse complement strand
CTTGCGTAAGAGACAGGCATACGGCTTTCGTTTCTCAAAGAGCCGGCGACTTTCATTCAGATAGTAGCGTCCATTCTCGCGGCGCCAGATCACGGCCTCCTCATCGAGCCGCTTGAGGAGGCGGCAGGCACTCGCGTTGGAGATGCCATAACGATCGCCCAACTCCCGTGTCGTCGGTAAAGGCGTCTGCACGTCCCAGGAACGTTGCTCAGACAGCAACCGGATCGCCATCTCGAGATCAGCTACGCCTTTGCCTCCCGGGAACGCGGCCCATCTGGAATTTCCCAACGTGGTGTCGTTTAGCATTGATATAAAAAGTAAGCGTGCTTTGTTAAATATCAGAATCTATTTTGTTACGCAACAAAATAACTCTTACCGTCCTTCATGCCAAAGCGGATTCCGGCCACGATTCTCGCCACCTGCCCAATCCCTTGGACGGTGAACTTCGAATTGGACGAAGTTGTTTTCCAAAAGACAGTTAAATGGATTGTCGAGGACCTGTCGCATCATGTCTACCTCTTCGGCACAGCCGGTGAAGGGTATGCCGTCACAAATCGGCAATTTGAAACTATTGCCAAGTCTTTTCGTCTTTGCCTGCCTCCCCAAGCCAAGCCAATGGTCGGTCTCATCAATCTTTCGCTGGGAACGATCGTTGAGCGCCTCTCTTTTTGCCGTTCGTTGGGCTTTCGCGAATTTCAACTCTCCCTCCCCAGCTGGGGCGCCCTCACGGACCGAGAGGTCGACGTTTTTTTCGCGGAGACCTGCGGTCGCTTTCCCGATTGCCGGTTCCTCCACTACAACCTGGCTCGATCGAAACGATTGCTCACCGGCGCCGACTACGCGCGCCTGGTCTCCCGCCACCTGAACCTCGTAGCGGTCAAGATGGGAGGTGAAGGCATTGATTCCTTCACAGACATTCTGACGAAAGCGCCGGAACTGCAGTGTTTTTTCACAGAGTTCGGCTTTGCCGCCATGCGGGACCGCTTCGAATGCGGTCTTCTGGCAGCCTTGTCTGCGGCAGACCATGCTCGCGCCCGCGCCTATTTCTCCGCCCGAGGCGACAACTTGCGAGAAAGGTGCCAGGAATTCCGTGCGGTACACCGCGCCATTAAATCGGCGATTGACCCAATTGAGACCCACATGGATGGAGCGTACGATAAAATCTACATCAAGCGGCTGAGGCCGGAGTTTCCGCTTCGCCTCCTACCTCCCTATTCGTTTCCCGACGATGCGGCGGTCGATCGCTTCGACCATGGCCTTCCTCCCACCTGGCGTCGCTCCTCATGCAAGTGAGGGCACCTGCGCTTCCTCCTCTCTTGCAGCTTTGACCACGGTTTTGCCTGCGTCCGCCCCCACCGCTGCGCTCGACCTCGGCGAGCGCCGCGAGCTCTTCGCCGACCGCTGGCTGATCGACCAATTCGAAGGCACCGTGCTTCGCCTGCATCCACCGCGTTCCGCCGGAGTCGCCATGAGGATGGAACAGCCGTGGGAAGGGCGCTATAGCACATATGTGACGGTGCTTCACGACGGTGAACGCTTTCGGATGTACTATCGGGGAAGGGCCAACCTGCCCGACACGCGCAATCCCGTCGCCGTCGACCTCGATCTGGAGCATCAAGTCACCTGTTACGCCGATAGTGTGGACGGCATTCACTGGACACGGCCATCCCTTCGACTTTTCGCCGTGGCGGGAACCCGTGAGAACAACGTCATCCTCGCCCGCTCGCCCGCCTGCACGAACTTCACGCCATTCATCGACTCCCGAGCGGGCGTACCGGCTGCGGAGCGCTTCAAAGCGGTTGGCGGGGTACACAGCGCGGGGCTGGAACTGTTCGTCTCTGCCGACGGCGTCCACTGGCGTTCCTTGGGAGTACGCGAAGGTCTGGCAGGCGCCTTCGACACGCAAAACATCATCTTCTGGAGCGAGATAGAACAGTGCTACGTCTTGTTCTTCCGAACCTGGAGCAGCGGCGTCGCCTATCAGGGCGAGCGCGAGGTCAGTCGTTCGACCTCGCCCGATCTCGTCACATGGTCGTCCCCGGAACGCATGACCTACGGCGACGCGCCGTTCGAGGAACTCTACACGCAGCAGACCCATCCGTACTTCAGGGCGCCCCATCTTTACGTCGCGTTCCCCAACCGTTTCATGCCAGACCGGCGGGTGCTCACCGAGGAGGAATTCGCCGCCGCCGGAGTCTGGGAACGCTCGCGCACTTCCGGAGTCAACGACGGCGTGTTCATGACCTCCCGTGGGGGCACGGCCTATGACCGCACCTTCCGCGAGGCCTACGTCCGTCCCGGGCCAGACCGTCAAAACTGGAGCCCGCGCAACAATTACGCGGCGCACGGCCTGCTCGAGACGCGTCGGGGCGAGCTCTCGCTGTATTACACGCGTCACTACGCCCAGCCCACAAATCATATCGAGCGGTTCACGTTGCGCACCGACGGCTTCGCCTCGCTCTCGGCCGGCCCCAACGGTGGCTCGGCGCTCACGAAGCCGTTCTCGTTTTCCGGACGGCATCTCGAACTCAACTACTCCACCGCGGGCGCCGGATCGCTCGCCGTCGAGGTGTGTGACGAAGCCGGCCGCTGTCTGCCGGGTCACGCTCTCGCCGACCAGACACCGCTCGTCGGCGACGAACTTGACCGGGTGTTCTCCTGGAACCATGGAGCCGATCTCGCGGCGCTGAAACACCGCGTGATCAGGCTGCGCATCCATCTGATCGACGCTGACCTTTACTCCCTGCGCTTTACTCCCGCCTGCGCCTGACCTCGCCATGCATCGCCGCTTTTCACTCCCGTGCCTGCTCGTGACCAGCATGCTGCAAACCGAGGTCTTGTCTTCACCTTGGCAGGAGATCGCGCCGCCGCCCGTTGCCAGTGCAGGTTTTGCGCGCGGCGCCTTCCCCGCTGGCCCAGTGTTTTCAGGAGGCAACCGCTGGGACGGAGACGACAAGCATACACTCAACGACGTGTGGCTGTATCATCCGGACCAGAACCTCTGGCACCAGCTCGCGCGTCTGCCCCGCCCCTTCGCCTTCGGGGCATCCGGTCTCCACAAAAACGTTCTGATACTCCTCGGAGGCGACGACGGCTCGACCACCCGCAACGACGGCGTCATCGTGCACCGTGACGGTGAGGCAACGTCGTTTTCCGCCGCGATCACTTCATTCGCCTACGCGGGCAGCGCGTTCCTGAACGGCCGCCTTCATATCGTCGGTGGCACAGACGATGCCACCGCTCCGTTGAAAATGCACGGTGACTTCCGGTCCATCGATCACGGCACGGGATCCGTCACCATGCTGCCCGAGTATGCAGGTGGGCCGGTCATCCATCCCGCCGTGGTCGACCTTTCTGGGGTCCTATATGCATTCACCGGTGCCCACGCCGCCGGCGAACCGCTCCGCCTCGTCAATCTTGACTCGGCATTTCGCTACATTCCCGAGATGCGCTCGTGGTCCGCTCTCCCTCCCTACCCTTTCCCCGTTCGCGGGCTCTCAGCGTGCGTGCTCGACGAACGGCATATCCTTCTTGCAGGCGGTTATCGCGACGCCGCGGACGCCGGAGCACCTCCAGCGGTCACGGACGAAGCCTGTATCTTTGACACCTTGACCCGGTCCTATCGGACCATCGGCCGTCTACCCTACGCGGCAATGCTCGTGGGGTTGGTGGTGCACGACGGATGGGTCTATCTTTTTGGAGGTGAGACTGGTCCCCGCCAGCGAGCCACGCGCGCCTATCGTATCCGGGTCGACTCCCTTCTCGAACCGTCGCCACCGGAAACAGCAGCGGGTGTTCGCCGCTACCCGTAGGCCCGGACCTCGAAGATCCGTGCGTGGTCAAGGCCGTGTGTGGACAGCACGGTGATTCGCAGCGCATCCGCCCGCACTGGCTTCACGAGAGCATGCGTCCGGCGCCGTTGATGATTGTTCTCCTCCCTGGCCACCTCAAGCCATTCACCGCCGGCCCCCCGCACTTCGATTAAATAGGCTTTGACTGTCTCAGACTGCGGACGCCCCCATTGCATGGTCGCGGTGTATCCATCGGCCTGCGACAGAGTGAGGTGCCGGTGCTGGCCGGTGTCGAATATCAACACGATCTCCTTCACGCCCACGGGTTCTGACCAGCCGATCTCAAGCCACGCTGGCAAGCCCTCTGCCGGATCGCTCATCCATCGGTGCAGGCCGGGGCGCGCCCTGCCGGGCGGCGCCGAGGTGACCGCCGCGCTCATACCTTCCCCTCCCTCGCCAGCGCTCAAGACTTCATCCCACAGATTCCCATCAAGCCGGGCGGGGACTTTCCGGGGGCGTCCGTGTACCGACCTCGTCTGTCCGCTTCTCACCTGCTCCGGGCCGGCGTCGGGCTGGCTGCTGGACGCGCTTATGGTCGTCGCCACCGGCACGAGATCGTCCGAGTCTTGGTTGGTGACGCCGATCAGGTAGCAGTCGTCGCGCAGCAGCCGCTGTTGAATCGCACCCATCAGCTTGTCGTTGGACGAGATCTCGGCCGGCGGCACCCCTGCACGCACCGCGAAGGCTGCCGCCGTGCCAACACCCTGTCCGATCGCCGCACACGTTGCCATGACGCGGGTCGAGGCAAAGGCAACGTGGGTGGCCGACACGTTGCGCCCCGCGAACATGAGATTCGCCGGGCCCGCGGAGACGCAGGCTCGCAGCGGAATATCGTACAACCACGGGAGGTGATGCTGCTCGCAAGGAGGCAGGTCGGGCGCGTCTACTCCCGCCGGCGGGTGGGTGTCGATCGGCCAGCCTCCGTACGCAATCGCGTCATGAAACGGATGCGAATGAAAGACGTCCGACTCAGTCAGGACATGCCGGCCAACGAAGCGACGGCTTTCGCGCTTCCCGGGCACGAAGCCGAACCACTCCAGCGCCCAGTTCTGCACGTCGCGGCCCGACTCGTTCTTGATGTGGTTCCATACGCCGAGCACGATCGCCAGCAGTTCGTCGCGGATGCGCTCGCTGTCCTTGATCGTGTCGAGGCAACCACCCCATTCCACCCACCAGTAGCCATACTCGAGACCGAGGTCCGATCCAGGCTTGCCGAAGGGGCGCAGGCGAAAGTCCTCCGGCTGGAACGTTCGCACCCACGACGGCGCCACGAAGGGCATCGGTCGGTCGTGCCGGCGCGCCTGGAAGAGAAGGGTCGAACCGAGCGTGTGCCGATCCGCCTGTGGCTGTCCAAGCACCTCGCCGAACTCATCCTTGCCTTCACGACCATGGCGAAACGGCGCCCCGGCCTCGACGCCAAGCCGGCCGTCGCCGGTACAATCCACGAAGATCTCCGCCTCAATGCGAAATCGATCCTCCGTCGAAGCGCGCGTGGCCCAGGCCGCTTGCACGCGTCCGTCCGCAACCTCGGCACCGTCAACGCAGGTGTTGAGGAGCAACGTCAGGTTGGGCTCGCGGCGGCATTTGTCGTAGAGCACGAGATCCATCATCGCCGGCGACCGCTGGGGGTTATGCACAGCGAGATCGAGGCGGATCTCCTCGATAAGCCCGCCCTCGCGCAACTCCGTCTCCAAAGCCACGCCGCCTCGAAGGCCCGTCGCCCCCACGATGTGCATGCGGATCTCGCTGGAGGCGTTGCCGCCGAGAACCGGGCGATCCTGGCACAGGATCACCTTTGCTCCAAGCCGCGCTGCCGCGATTGCGCAGCATACGCCGGCCGGGCCCCCTCCCGCCACGAGGACGTCGCAAGATAATCGATGTTCCGAAACGATGCTCATGAGAATTCGTCGGCCACTCAGACGCCGAAGAGGTCCCGGCTCACGCGACGGGCCTCACGCCACTGGTCCGCGGGCACCTTCGCCGCGAATGGCCAGCGGGCCGCCGACGCCAGGCGTTGCACAAAGGGCGTCACGCCGCGCAGAAGTCGCACGAGTTCCGTCACGGATACGTGCTTCAGCGTGTCGTGCGGGCTATGATGCTGCCAGCGTCCTCCCGGAAAGTTGGCGCGCATGAACCAGAGTGAGGGCACGCCCGCACGATTGAAGGGAAAATTGTCCACGAAGGGGGTGACCTCGCGGCGGGGTACCACGTCAAGTCCTTCGCGCGCAAACGCACGCACCGCCGCCTTTTCCAGTGCGGGTTCGCCCACACACCACATCTCGAAGTGCCCGAGCGGAGACGATACGCTGTCGAAATTGACCACGAGTCCGGTGGTTCGCGGCACCGCCGCCCCGTGCCGGCGGAGATAGGCGGCCGCGCCCACCGAGAGCTGCTCTTCCGCTCCAAAGGAGATGAACCGCACCGTGCGCGCCCGCGGAGCCCGCGCAAGCACGCGCGCGAGCTCGAGCAGTGCCATCACCCCGGAGCCGTTGTCGTCCGCACCGGGATTCCCCGCCTGCGTGTCATGGTGCGCCGTGACAACGACAGCCGGCAGGCGCAGATCGTCGCCGGGCAATTCGGCGATCACGTTCTGCGATCGAGCACGCTGCAACTCCACGCGCGCCGCCAGTCGCACACGCCCAAGACAGTCCCTCCGCCAGCGCCAGGCCTCAAGGTACGGTACGGCGAAGGTGGGCGGCATGCCGTAGGCCTTCGCCCAATACGGATACACGCCGTCCTGCTTCGTCCACGTGAAGGGCAGGCGTTCGTCCACCTGCAACACTGCCGCCGGTTTCGCCGCGACCAGCCGGCGGTGATGCTCGACGTTGGTCGGAAGCGGACCGAACCACGCCGCGATGCGCCCTCGCAATGCGCCGGGCCGCAGCCGGTGCACGCCTTCCGGGCTGTCCACCCAGACGAGATCGCCCTCAACGGTGCGCCCGCCCGGCGTGCCGGGAGCTCCAACGAGTGGGACCGCATCGACCGGACGCCAGCGTCCGCGCTCAAGCACACTGAGCGTGACCGAGGCACCGCGCAGGCTCTTGCAGGGAAAGGTCTCCTCGCGAACGTGTGCACACCCCGCCGCCCGCAGACGTTCGCCCACGAAGGCCGCCGCGCGCTGCTCGGCCTCGGTGCCAGCGCGGCGCTCCCCGATGTCGGAACAGAGCACCCGCCAGTCGCGACGAATACGATCGGCATCGATGATCTCAGCGCACTTCATTCCAGAGGTATTCGAATTCCACGATCTGCGGAGGCTGACGGTTGAAGGCCTTGTAATCGACCACGAACAGACGGGTGTGGCCATTCACGTTCCGGAAATAGGGTGCGGGATAATACGCATCGGTCACATTGGCCTGCTCCCTATTGTCGAGGATCGTGTACGAGGTCACGGTGAGGTCTTCCGGATCGAGACGGAAGAGGCACATCTTCATGGCCGCGGGAAACGTGGGCACGCCATCCTGGCCCAGCGGGCCGGTCGTAACGGTTGTCGGCTGCGTCCAGTTGCGGCCAATCAGGTAAACCTGCCCGTCGCGCGCAAACAGACGCGGACGTCCCACATAGCTGGCGATGAAGTCGTGGTTCTCGGTGAGATCGGTCTGCTTCGTGACCTTGAACGCACCGTCCGTCCGGTGCAGCCGGACGCGGTTGTCGTAGCCGCGCGTGACGACGAGGAAACCGTCGCCCTGCCGCAGGAAATAACTCTCGTTAATGGGAACGCCGCCGAACTCCTTGGTCAGGTCCCGCACGAAGCCCCAGCTGCGTCCATTGTCCGCTGAGCGGATCACCGCCACCTGCCCCGCATGCGGACGCGGCGGATGCACCGCGTAGCCGCCTTGGAGATTGGTGAAGCTCATCACGAGCGCCCATGTCGTCTGCCCTTCGACGATGAAGCCGAACGGGTAACCGTACTCGACGCCATCAACCACACCCACGCGCGCCACCGGCCCGAAGGTGCGGCCTCCGTCGGTCGAGCGCACGAAGCGCATTCCGATGCGCTGGTTACGCCCGTTGGCATCCACCTCCTGTGCATCGATATAGCTCGCAATCTCGCCATCTGGGAACCGCACCCATTCACCCATCTGCATGATCTTGTCGTTGACCGCGGCAATGGTACGCCAGCCGGAGAGCGAACGGTCGCCGCCGTCGATCCGGATCATGTCGAGCACGGCCTCCGCATCGCCGCCGTGGCGCGAGCCGCGCTTGAAGCTCACCAGCACTTCGCCCTCCAGATCGAGCACGGCGGGAAAGCAGAGGTAGTTGTCCTTCATCGTCGGCAGCGACGGCACGAGCACGCGCTCCGCGCGGTGGGTCGGCAGCCTGGGTTCGAGGGCGTTAGCCACGGAGGAGGATGCACCAAGCGCAAGAGCGAAAACGGCGAGACCGAGCGAGGTGCGAAGGCGGTGGGATGAGGTATTCATAAAAGGAGTCCAAGTGGGGGCTTTAGCGGTCGGAGACCGGAACCTTGGTCGTCGTCCAGGTCAGGCCGTCGAGGTCGGTGGCCTTGCGCTTGTCGAAGAGGCTGACGATGACGATGGTCGCCGCCGCCACGATCCAGCCGGGCACGCCGACCCAGACAAAGCTGATCCGCTCCGCCGCCGGTGTGTTGTAGTAGAGCTGCCACGGCGAGTAGAGGTTCGTGAGTCCGCCGAGCAGCAGCGCCCAGGTGGCCCCGCGCGCCGTCGCCCACTTCGTGAAGATGCCCGCCACCACGACCATGAGCAGAACGCCCCAGAGCGCCGTCCAGATGGTTGAGACCTCGACGACGGTCGACTCGATGCCGCGCCCGGCATACGTCATCAATAGTGCGCACCCGAGCATCAGGACGCCCCAGCCGAGCGTGAGGCGCTTGCCGAGCGAAAGCAGGTTGGCCGTCGGAGAGATCCATTTCCGCCGCTGCAGAATGTCGACCGCGAACACCGTCGAGAGCGAGTTGAGCGTGGAGTCGAAGCTCGACATCAGCGCCGCCAGCAGCGCCGCCGTGATCAGACCGGGCAGCGGCGAAGGCAGGTGCTGGTTGATGAAGTAGCCGAGGATGCCATCGGCGTGCACGCCCTCGGGCGGCGTGGCCACGCTGTTGAAGTAGAAGAAGAGCAGCAGCCCGCAGAAGTAGAAGGCCAGTGACAGCGGCAGCGCGCCGACGGTCTTGAGGATGATGGCCTTCTTCGCACTGGCGTAGGACTTGCTCGCGAGTACGCGCTGTACCACGAGCTGATCCGTGCCGTAGTTGGTCAGTGGTGACATCACCGCGAGCAGGATCCACGTCCAGAAAGTGTAGCGCAGTGTCGGATCCAGTGACCAGAACTCCGGTTCCAGGACCCGCCCGTAGGTGTGGTCGTGTTCCGCCGCGAAAGCCCACGCCCCGGCGAAGTCGTAGCCGATCAGGCTGGCGAGCTTGAAGAAAATGAAACCCAACCCGCACACGATCACGAGCGTCTGAATGAAGTCCGTGATGATGATTGCACGCATCCCGCCGATGAAGCTGTAGGCGATGGTTATCACACCCACAACCGAGATGGTTACCACCGGCGGCCAGCCGACGAGGGTCTGGAAGGCCTTGGCAGCCGAGTAAAAGACCAGCGCGCCGTACAACATGCGCGAGATGAGGAAAATGCCGGCCCCGAGCGTGCGGGCATTGAGGCTGAACCGGCGTTCGAGGTACTCGTAGGCGGTGAACGACGTCGTATTGTAGAAGAACCGGAGGAAGAGCCAGACCGCGAGCGGCGTAAAAAGCGTGTAGCCCACCGACTGCAGGCTGAAGAGCATGCCGTTCTTGTAGCCCTCGCCCGGCATGGAGACGAAGCTCACCGTGCTGAAGAGCGTCGCGTACATACTGACGCCGATGAGAATCCAGTGGGAATTGCGCCCGGCGAGGTAGTAGTCGTTCTCGCTCTTTTGCCCCATTCGCACGCGCAGGGCGATGCCGAAGGTCATCGCGACGTAGATCGCAATGACGGTCCAATCGAGGGGATGCAGGCTGAGCGATGACATGAAGCGTTATCCTGGAGTCGGGCCGGGGCACTCCGCGCTCAACGCACGAAGTCACTCCAGCGGTATTCGAGACGGAGGAGTCGGGGCGCCGCCCCGCCCACTCCCTTGTAGGTGATCACATGCAGACGCGCGTCCGGCCCGGCACCCGTGGTCCTCACGACCGCATAGTAGCCGTCGCTCACCGCGGCCTCCTCGGTGTTGTCGAGCACCCAGACGGCCTCCGGCAGGAGCGTCTCCGGATCGATGCGGAACAAGCAAAGTTGCTGCGCGCGGCGAAAACCGAGCGGGTTGTCCGCACCGCGGATGCCAGGAACGCCGTCGGATCGCGTCCAGTTGCGCCCGATGAGGTAGATCGCGCCTTCGTGACGGAAAAGCCTGGGCCTTCCAAGGTAACCCTGCACCCACCGCGAGCTTTCGGTGAGATCGACCTGCCGGCGCAGGCGAAAGTCCGAGTCGACTTCATGAAGACGCGCGTGCTGGACGTAGTCGCGGCTCGCAATCAGAAAGCCGTCGCCATGCGGAAGCATCGTGCCTTCGTTAAAGCCGGGCACATTCAGTTCGACCGCCAGGTCGCGCACGTGCGCCCAGGTGCGGCCGGCGTCGTCCGTGCGCACGAGGTCCATCGTCCATTTTCCTCCCTCAAGGTAGCCGAAGCTCATGAGCATGACGTAGGTGCGGCCACCGACGGTCAGTCCTTCCTGCGGGTAACCGTAGCCCGTGCCGTCCACGACGGGGAAAACGTCCGGCGTAGAGATCGTCCGACCCTCGTCCGCCGACCAGGCCCAGCGCATGGGCACGCGGTAGTGGCGCGGCTCCGGGCCGATCAGCTGCGTGTCGATGAAGAAGGCGAGCCGGCCGTCGGCCATGCGCACAGGCTCGGCGCATTGAAACAGGTACGGACGCGGCGGCACGAGCCGCGGCCCCTCCCGGCGCTCGCCCGTGCGCAGGTTCAACGTGAAGGTGCCGACCTCCGCTCCGGGATCGTTCACGTGCCCCACCCCGTCCTTGTAGGTCACGAGCACGCGGTCGTCGTCGAGGGCAACGAGCGCAGGAAAAGCGGGATAGCGCGCGGCGCCCTCGGTCCCGCGCGAGTCGACGAGCACTTCCTCGACCTTGTAGGGCGGCACGCGCAAGGGCGGTTCTGCCGCGGCGGCAGGGCCGGGGATCGACGCGACGGCGAGGAGGAGAATGCACAGCCGGCGAAAATGCGAAGGGTGGTCAACCGGCACGTCGTTCGTCCTTGAGGGCATCGTCGAGAAGGTCACGACAGTGGTTGATGAGTTCGTTCACGCTGCGGGTGTCG
>CAYOSX010000083.1:0-11169 GCA_964406745.1 uncultured Opitutus sp. | reverse complement strand
GACGTTCGGCGGCGGGATGACGATACTGTACGGTTCCCGTTTCTCATCGACCCGGCCCGCGAATGCGCCGGCCTTCTGCCAGGCGGCGTACCACTTCTTCTCAACGTCGCGGGATTCGTAGCTCTTGGAAATTTCGGCCATGGTGGGTGCGTTAAAACCGCGGAGGCAACCAAGCCCGGCGGCGAGTGGCAAGTGGGGAGTACCAATCCGGCGTTGTGCTTCGATTGCGGGGCAATCATTTCCCGCTTTGCGAGGTGGCGCGTTTTGCGCTGATGTAACCCTTTCCCATGATCGGCCGCATCCAGAAACACGCACGCGAACGCCTTCAGTTCACCGGCGAGACCCCCGTCTCGAAGCGGTTGTCCGCCTGCAAGGCCTTCCTGCGCCTGGAGAGTGCCATGATCCGGATGCGTCACGACGCCGGCGAATCCGGCCTCGCGGTTGCCCGGGCACGCGCCGCGATGATCGATGTCATGCTCACGCACCTGTTCGATTATGCGACCACGAGCTTTGTGCGGGCACATGGGGAACTACCCGTACCCGTGGCCATGGTTGCCCTGGGTGGGTTCGGTCGCGGCGAACTCAGTCCGCTGAGCGACATCGACCTGATGTTTCTCTACCCGTCGAAGGCCAAGGCGGCCGTCATCAAACCCCTGCAGGAGCACCTGACCAACGAGATCCTCTACGTGTTGTGGGATTGCGGGCTGAAGGTCGGCCACTCCACCCGCACCGTCGACGAGGTTTTCGCGCAGGCGCGATCCGACATCCAGACAAAGACCGCCCTGCTCGAGTCACGGCTCGTCGCCGGCTCCCCCACCCTCTACGAGACGTTCGCCCAGGCCTACCGTACGTTCTACACGACCGAGAACCCGCGCGCCTACATCGCCGCGCGGCTCGAGGACCAGGAAGCGCGCCGCACCAAATACGGCGGCACGGTTTTTCTTCAGGAGCCCGACATCAAGAACGGCGTCGGAGGCCTTCGCGATTATCAGAACACCGTCTGGATGGCGCGCGTGAAGCTCGGCATCACCAGCATCAGCGAACTGGTGGGGCTGAAGTACCTGCGGCCCAACGAACTCAAGGCGTTCAACCGCGCCTACGATTTTCTGCACAAGGTGCGCAACGAGCTCCATTTTTCGAGCAAACGCGCCACCGACATGCTCAACCTTGAGGCGCAGCCGCGCATCGCGCTCGGCCTCGGCTACACAGAGCCGAAGATTCTCGCCCGGGTGGAGCTCTTCATGCGGGACTATTACCGCGCGGCCCAGACCGTGTACCGCATCTCGCGTCTCGTCGAAAACCGACTCGCCCTCACGCTCTCGCAGGCCAGCGAGGAAAAGATCTCCTTCCGCGAGGCCATCCGTGCCCGCCGTCACGAACGCACCAAGCGCATCGACGGATTTGTCCTGCGCGGTCGCGAGCTCAGCGCGGAGTCGGCGAACGTCTTTCGCGACGATCCCGCCCGGCTCATCCGCGTCTTCCGTCACTGCCAGCAACTCGGCGCCAGCCCGGACTTCGCGCTGCAGACCCTCGTTCGCGAGTCCCTTCCACTCATCACCCGAAAGGTCACCGAATCGACCGACGCCAACACGAGTTTCCGCTCCATCCTCGAGGAAGCCGGCGGTGTCCACGCGACCCTGAACCTCATGCACGAACTCGGCGTGCTCGGCCGTTTCATCCCCGAGTTCGACGCCCTCACCTGCCTCGTGCAGCATGAGTTCTACCACCGCTACACCGCGGACATCCATACGCTGAATACCATCCGCGAGCTCGATCGCATCTTCAGCGAAGCCGAACCGATCACGACCAAGTACCGGGACACGCTGCACGAGACGTCCAGCCCCGCCCTGCTCTATCTGATCCTCCTGCTGCACGACATCGGCAAGGCCTCGGGCATCCAGGGACACGCGGAAAGCGGCGTCGCCATCGCCCGGCCGATCCTCGCCCGCCTCGGGGTCGATTCTGAAACCGCCGAGATTGTGGCCTTCATTATCAAGAATCATCTCATTATGGCACGCTTTTGGCAGAAGCATGATGTCGATGATCCGAAGACTGCGGCGGCTTTCGCGGAACTGGTGGAGAACGCGGACCACCTCCGTTATCTCTATGTGCACACGTTCTGCGACGCCCGCGGCACCTCCGCCAGCCTTTGGAATGGCTACAAAGACACCCTTCATACCTCCCTCTTCCGCACCACGCTGGACTACCTTATCCTCGGCGAGAAGCTCGCGACCCGGAATACGCAACGCCTCCAAATGACCTTCAAGGAACTGATCAACAAGAACATCCCCGGCATCAGCCAGGATGAGATCACCGCCCACTTCAACTTGTTGCCGGAGCGCTACTTCATCCACACCCACACCGGCGAGATCACGCTCCACATCCGGATGGTCAACCAGCTGCTTAAGTCGATCGCCACCGCCGACTCCATCGGCTCCCTGCACCCCGTGATCGACTGGAAGGACGACATCAACCGCTCGCTGACGATCGTCAACGTCGTCACGTGGGACCGGGCCGGTCTCTTCTACAAACTCGCCGGGGCCTTCAGTGTCGCCGGCCTCTCCATTCTGGGCGCCAAGGTCATTTCTCGCAGCGACCACATTGCGATCGACACGTTCTACGTGGTCGAACCGGGGCGCGGTGTGGTCCAAAATGCGCGCTCGCAGGAAGTTTTTGCGCAAACCGTGGAGGCCGCCCTCGTGCACGGGAAAGACCTGCTGCCCGAAATCCTCTCCCAGGCCCAGCGCCACGCCGGGAGCCGCCTCGGCGGCTACGCAAACGCCGAATCGTTGCAGACCTCGTTTCCCCCCACCGTCGAGGTATACCACGAACTTTCGATGGAACGCACGATCGTCGAAGTGCAGGCGCGCGACCAGATCGGCCTGCTGTTCCGTCTCGCGAAGACGATCAGCAACCACGGTTTCGACATCACCTTTGCCCGGATCGGCACCGAGCGCGGCATCGCCATCGATACGTTCTATATCGAGGACAACGCCCACGCGCCCGTGACCGACCCGCAGGGGCTGACCTATCTCCGCGAAGCCCTCGCCGACATCTTCAGCCCGGCAGCGCCCGCCGCCGCCGTATATGTAAACTCGCGACCCCGGCCCCCCCCCCCCACCGAGAGCATCCGCTGAAGATTGCGGAGCTCCTCCCCGGCTCCGGACTGGCCAACGCGCCGCGCATTCACCACGGTGACGCCGACTGTTCATGCCGCCCTCCCACGATCCCACCGACGTCCGCGCCCTTGATGCCCTTTACCGCGTCGCCTCCTTGTTGGGACGGGCCGACGAGCCATCGGAAGCATTGCGCGGGATCCTGACCACCTTGGTCGACGTCTTTGGCGCCATTTCGGGCTCGGTGTCGCTGTTGAACCCCGACTCGGGCAAACTGGAAATCGAAGTGCAGCAGGGACTGCCGGACAATAACGAGGACCTCGCCCTCCGGCTGGGGCAGGGCGTGACTGGCTGGGTCGCCTTTCACGGACGGCCGCAATTGATCCCCGACGTCACGGCGGATCCGCGTTATATTCCGGTCCGCGCCGACGTCCGTTGCGAAATGGCCGCGCCCATGGTGGAGGCCGGCGGACAGGTTCTGGGCGTCATCAATCTCGACAGCGACCTCCTCAACGGTTTCAGCGACGCAGACTATCAGTTGTTCGTCCGTCTGACCGATGAGGCAACCGCGGTGATCCAGCGCCTCTGGCGCCTCAATCAGCTGCGCGGAAAGGCGCGCGAGCTCGAGTCACTCATCGGCATCGGGCAGTCGCTGGTCACCAAACTCGAGCCCCGGGAACTGTTCGAAACCATCGCCCGGGATGCCCGCCAAATCACGCAGACGCGCGCCTGCGCCCTCTATTTGTACGACTCCGTGCAATCGACGGTGCGCCTCGCCGCGCTCGACACCGGCGGGGCGATTGCGGCTCCGGCCGAGGACCTGCCGCTGGAATCGTGTCTCGTTTCCGCGGCCATCCAGACTCGCAAGCAGGTCGAATACGCCAATGTGCAGTCGCCGGAATTCATCGACGTCGTGGACCTGCCCCGCGACCCCGGACTCCGCTCCGTGCTGGCGACACCCCTGCGCTACGAGAACGAGATCATTGGCGTGCTCACCGTGTTCACCGGCGAGGTGCATCGGTTCAACAACGACGAACGCCGCCTGCTCAGCGCGCTCGCCAGTCTCGGCGCGGTCGCCTTGCAAAACTCCCGTCTCTACGCCCGCGTTTTCCAAAGCGAGGCCTCGCTGCGCAAGAACGAGCAGTTGACCACGCTCGGCCTCCTGGCCGCCGAGATTGCCCACGAAATCCGCAATCCGCTCACGGTCATCAAGTTGCTCTTCGGCTATCTTGGGCTCGATTTTCCCGAGGGCGACCCGCGGCGCACCGACGTGCGCGTGATCGGCGAAAAGATCGACCAGCTCGAGGCCATCGTCACCCGCGTGCTCACGTTTGCCAAGGCGCCCTCCAGCCTCCATTCGCGCTGGCCCGTTCACGACATCATCGAGGACACCATCGTTCTCATCCGCCTCAAACTCGCCCAGAGCAAGATCCAGCTTCGTTACGAACCCGCTGCGCGCTCGCTCGTGGTCGACGTGCACAAGGGCCAGCTTCAGCAGGTGCTGCTCAACCTCCTGCTCAACTCGACGCAGGCCATGCCGGAGGGCGGCATGATCACGCTTCGATGCACCACGGAGTTTCGCGACAACGGTGCCGAGTTCGCATTGATTGACGTCACGGATACAGGTGGCGGCATTGCTGAGAACCTGCGCGAGCACATCTTCGACTCCTTCCTCTCCGGCAGGAGCGATGGCACCGGGCTTGGACTCGCGATTGCGAAGCGCATTCTCCTCAGCCACCACGGTGACATCACCTTGCTCGACACCTCGCCGGCGGGCACGACGCTCCGCATCTCCCTTCCGCTGGTGAAGCACTGAGCCTAAATTCGGCAGTTCGGAAGAAACGCAAAGGCGCAAAGAATGTAAGACGCAAAATGTTGAGGGGTGTTGGTTGGCGAGCACGCCTCCATCTGGGAGGCGAGGACTGTATTTTTGTTTTAGTTCCCGAGGCTCTGCGCCTTTGCGTCTTTGCGTTAAATTCAAATGCTCTTTTTAGATTGAGCCTACGCAACCCCGGTTGCTTCGCACACCCACCGACACCGACCGTCGTTCCATGAACCGCCTCCCTCCCGACGACCCACACTCCCTCGCCCAGGCCCGCCGCCGCCTCATGCTCACCGCCGCGGGTGGCATGCTGGTGGTCAGCGCCCTTGTCATCCTGCTGCTTCCCATCCGGCTGCCGATACCGTTGCGACTTGCCGTTGTCTGCATCGACCTGATCGCCGCGGCTACCATCTGGGTGTTACTGCGCCAGCAGCGCGGGCGCTGAGCGCAGGGTCGCGCGAACGCGGACTCCAAGGTGTTCGTGACCGCCTGGGGTGGAGGCACGACACAAACCAGGGCGATCCGTTCAGTCTGTTCGCGTCCGTCCAGGGCCGCACCGGACGACGCCTTCTGGGGCCTTTCCCTCAGCCGAATTGCCGATGAATGTCGCGGAAATCGTTCATCCTTGCAACAAACGTGCTAAACAGAGGGTACCTGCATTGACCCGTATGGATGTATCTCCAAACCTCCGCTAAATCCCACGCATGACCATGCATCTACCCGCTTGCCGCGTTTTCATCGCGCTATGCCTCCTCGCCGTGCCCGGCATCGTCCGCGCGCAGGCTGTTCCCGAAGTGATCGAGCTGGAGCGCATGGAAGTGAGCGCGCAGAAGCGCATTCAGTCCGTGCAGGAGGTCCCGATCGCGTTAAATGCCTACTCGGGCACGTTCTTGGAGACCGCCGGCATCAGCCAGTACAAGGACCTCGCACCGCTGGTCCCTGGTCTCTTCGTCCAGCAGCAGTCGCCCAATTTTCCCGGCATCAACATCCGCGGCGTCACCTCCGACAGCACGGATCCGCGCAGCGAGACGCGTGTATCCATTTTTCAGGACGGGGTTTCCATCAGCCGTGCCACAGGCAGCACCGTCGAGCTCTTCGACCTTGAACGCATCGAGGTGCTGAAGGGGCCGCAGGGCACCCTTTTCGGCCGCGGCGCCGAGGTGGGGGCGATCTCCATCATCCAACGAAAGCCCGTGAACGCCACCGAGGGCGCCCTCACGGTCGGCTTCGGCAACCTGAACGAGCGGCGCGCCGAGGGTTACTACAACATGGCCCTGGGCGGCGACTCCCTGCTCGGGCGCATCGCCTTCACCTACGGCGAACGCGACGGTACCGTCGAGAACCTCGCCGGCGGCCCGGACCTGAACAGCCGCGACACCCTCGCCATCCGTCCTTCCCTTCGCTGGCTGCCCAGTGAGCGAACCACGGTCGATCTCATTTTCAATTACCAGCGCGACCAGCCCACCGGCACCTCCTTCAAGAGCGGAGTCATTCCCACGACGCGCGGCGACACCAACCCGTTCCGTCCCGCCGAACTCAACCGCGGTGAACAACTCAAGATCGAACGCGCCGTCTGGGGTGGCACCGCCATCGTGACGCATGAGCTCAACGAGGCCTGGACACTCACGAGCATCACGGGCGTACGCGAGTTCGACTCCCACGAGGAATTCGACGCCGACGGCTCCCGCATCTTCCTGCTGGAGCTTTCCGACCGCTCCACCGGCGACCAGTTCAGCCAGGAACTGCGTGCCAACTTCGATCGCGGCGGCGCCTTCGCGGGCTTCGTGGGCGTGAATTACTTCAAGGAAAAGGGCCGCCAGCGCATCTCGCTCTATACGGACGAACGCCAGGTCTGGCCCTTTCTCTCCGGCGAATTCCGCAACGGCCTGATCGCGAACGGCGTGCCCGCCTTCCTCGCCAACATCGCCGTGCCGCCGATGAACCCGTTCGCTCCCCAGGGCAACCTGCCCGCGGGCTTCGCCGCCTTTGCCAACGTGCCCCCGCTCGCCGGCCTCGCCTTCCTCGCGAACGCGCCGCTCAAGGGGTATCACACCGAGCAATACATCAACACCGCCGAGACGACCGCGTTCGACTTTTTCGCCGACGGCACCTACCGGCTGAACGACCGCTTTGAACTGACCGCCGGCCTCCGCATCTCCGACGAGGAACAGACCGGCGGTTACCAGGCCTTGCCCGCTCCCGTGCCCAGCACGCTGGGCTTCCTGCTGGGCGCCAGTCCCAACCTCGCCTTCGCGCCGACCGGCGGCCTCCGCGAGGGGTCGTTGTCCGACACCACCGTGGTCGGACGCCTCATCGGGCGGTACATCGTCAATCGGGACAACAGCGTGTACGCCAGCGTCTCGCGCGGCCGCCGCCCCGCCGGCATCACCGTCGACAGCACGCCGCCGTTCACCGTTTCAACCGTGGCCGAGGAGGTCATCTGGAACTACGAGGTCGGCTTCAAGGGCGTCTCGTCCAACGGCCGTTTCGACTACAATGCCGCACTCTTCCATTACGACTACCGCGATTTCCAGACCACCGTGCGTGATCCGAACAACGCCGCCCGCTTCATCAACATCAGCGCCGGCAACGCCACCGGACGCGGCGGCGAGTTCGCCGTACGCGGCCGCCTCACCGACGTCGTCAGCGCTTTCGCGACCTACGGCTACACGGACGCGACCTTTGACGACACCGGCGAGAACGGACAGCCGCAGCTCTACGCCGGCTCCTCGTTCCGTCTCACCGCCAAGCACACGGTTTCGGTCGGCACCACCGTATCGTTCAACCACGACCGCCTCGGCCGCTTCGCGATCACCCCGATCTTTCAGTACAAATCCGAGCATTACTTCGACGACGACAACACCCGCTTCGGCGGCACGCTGCGACAGGACGGTTATGCAGTCGTGAACCTTCGCGCCTCCTGGCGTTCGCCCCGCGACCGCTGGGAAGTCGCCGCCTACGCCGAGAACATGCTCGATCGCGAATACCTCATCGATGCCGGCAACTTTGGCGCCAACTTCGGAATCCCGACCTTCATCCGCGCCCAGCCGCTGCTCTACGGCATGACGGCGACCGCGCGCTTCTGAGTTGGAATGCCTCCGGGCAGGCGCCTTCGGTCCCGCTTCACCGAGGCCCCTGCATTTCGGTTCGTTGCCACGCAACGCCACTTGCCCATGAGGAAGGCGTGACGCATGGTCAGGGGTCGTGCCTGTCCTGCTTCGCCTCGTTGCCCTCTTCCTCGCCATGGCTGCGCCCCTTATCTCGGAAGCCCGCCCCCTCGTCATCGCCCACCGGGGGGCAAGCGGCTATCTACCCGAGCATACCCTCGAATCGGCCGCCTATGCCCACGCGCTCGGGGCCGACTTCATCGAGCAGGATGTCGTGCTCTCCAAGGACGATACGCTCGTGGTCCTGCACGACATTCATCTTGAAACGACCACCGATGTGGCCACGCGGTTTCCGCACCGCCACCGTGCGGACGGGCGGTTTTACGCGATCGATTTCACGTGGGCCGAACTCGTCACCCTCCGCGTCCGCGAACGGGTCGATGCCCGCACCGGTGAACCTGTTTTTCCGAAACGCTTCCCCCACATCGGGGGCGGGTTCCGCCTTTGCACGCTCGAAGAACAGCTGCTCCTGATCCAAGGGTTGAACCGCTCCACCGGCCGGCAGGCCGGCCTTTACGTCGAGTTCAAGCAACCAGCCTGGCACACCGCCGAAGGCAAGGACCTCGGAGCCGCCCTGATCGCCACGCTCGATCGGCACGGTTACCGGAATCCGGATGATCCCGTGTATGTGCAATGCTTCGATGCAACGGCATTGCAGCGGCTGCGCACCGAACTGCAAACCCGACTGAAGTTGATTCAGCTGATCGGCGAGGACGCGTCGGACGAAGACGGCGATTACACGACGATGACGACCCCCGCCGGACTTGCCGCGATCGCCTCCTATGCGCAAGGGATCGGACCTGCGCTCAAACGCGTGGTCTCCGGAGCCGACGATCAGGGACGCCCGATCCTCACTCCGCTCGTGGCGGATGCGCACCGTCACGGATTGGCGGTGCATCCCTACACCTTCCGCGCCGATTCCCTCCCCGCGGGCATCCCGCACCTCGAGGCCTTGCTGACGCTCTTTATCGACGGCGCCGGCGTGGACGGAATGTTCATCGATCATCCGGACGTCGCCGTACATTTTCTCAAAAACCGGTAGCCCGTCATCACAACGGATGAGGCAAACAACGGGCCCGTGTGGAGACGTCCCCAGCCGCCTTTTCCAGCAACCTGCCACGCCCCGCATCCGGCCCACCGGCCCCGCCGCGACGGTCACCGCCACCCCCGGCGGCCTGCCCACCTTGTTGAGCGAAACGTTGTTCGAGATTCCCTTGATGCCGGAACGGGTCACCCGCGTCACCACCACGAGCACCCTCCGCGCGGATGCGCCGTACACGCTCCAGTTTTCGTGCAGCGTTCCCGACAACAAGGAACAGCTCTCCGGCGCCGAGCTTAACCTGCGCGAGCAGGAACTCGTGTTGATCCCCACCTTCGAACGCGTCCCCGGGGACCTGCTCACGCGCAGCCCGGAAAGCCTCGTCCAGATCGAGATCCCCCCGGCACCTTCCAACCCGGCCGGTACGAAGCACTGCTCGTAGGCGCCCGAAAGTCGCAGAAGTGGACGATTGTGGTGGAGTGATAGAAGCCCCCCGAACAGCCGGGATATACCGATCTTTCCAATCGGGCGTTCCGTATACGCGGTCTCACGTATTCCCAGACGGTCTCTGAGGTGATACCCTCCCAGAAGAAGGCGTCAGAATACTCCTTCCGCCCCATAGTCTCTTTCGCGGCGGACCTATGGTGACGTCGCACGAAACGGTCTGTCCAAAACTCACCCCAACCGAGAGTTCCCTTATGAAAATGCCTGCATCCATCCGTGCCTCAGTGAGGCATGCCGCCCTCGCCTTGCTCGTCGGTTCGGTGGCCTTCGCCGCGAAAGGCGGAGGCGGCAAGCCCGGGGGCGGCACCGAACCGCCACCCCCTCCCGCCAACCCTGTGCTGACCGGGGTTGTCGATGGTTACGTCTTGGGGATGAACGACGACGGCTCGAACGCTTACGTCATCGCGGAAATCGGCGCCCCCAATGACGTCCCTGGCCCAGCCTGGTCACCCGACGGCACCCAAGTGGCGTTCTTTTACTACGGCGGTCAGCTTAAGATTGCCGAGGCGGACGGCTCCCAGATTTTGACGGATGTGCCCGGTGTTGCTTGGGACCGTTGGTGGGACACCTATACGACGGTCTGGCGCACGTTTCCCAATCCGGTCGCCGGCTCTCCGGGCGTGGAGAAGATCATTTATGCAAATCGCGCCCACACTGAAGACGAAGAGATCAAGATATGGGCGGTCTCGCCCGACGGCGATGCAAAGCAGGTCCTTTACCATCGGGCAGAATGGATCGCTTACGCCCCCTCCCTGAATCACGACGGGACAAAGCTCGCTTTTACGGCCAGGCCCGTGAACCGCAGCGCGGATTATCACTTTTACGTGATCGCTGTGGAGACGTTCGCGGACACGGACGACAAAGTCAAACTGCGCACCGTTGGTGAGCCCGTCGACTACACCGAAGAGTATAACCTGCCAGAAGGCGCGACTTACTTCCAGTGGGCCAACAAAAGCGACAAGTTCGCGTTCTCGGCAAAAAATGCCGCCGGGATCTATCAGCTTTACGTCTTCGACCCGGGCACGGAAACCATCCCGCCAAGCGTGAAGGTCCTCAACCTCTCGCCAGTCGAACAACACCGCCGACAACCGTCCTGGTCGCCCAACGACAGCGAACTGGTGTTCACGGGTCTCGACCATCGGAAGTTCAAGAAGGGGACTTATCGCGTCCTCGCCGACGGCTCCGGCAGTGTGCAGTTTATCACCTCTGCCATTCGCGCCCACTGGTGGCCGGGCCTCTGACGCCCTCGTGGTTTCAGGTCGCGGTGCCGCCAGAGATGAACTTTCGCGACCTTTCCCAAGCCGATCTCCGCTGGCTCTCCGAGGCCGTCCTCGATCTTTATGCGTGCGACACCGAGAGCCGCTTGCATGCCTGCGTCCTGCCGTTGATTCATCACCACTTCCGCGGGGTGAACTCCCAGATCGAGGAACTCACCTTCGACCTCGCCACGTACATCCGTCACGCCTTGCTCGGTGAGGCGAAGATCCCGCCGGAATTCCTCGCCGCCCTGCAGGACAGCCC
>CAYOSX010000082.1:0-11267 GCA_964406745.1 uncultured Opitutus sp. | reverse complement strand
CGCGAAACCGAGCGCGAGCTCATCTCCCAAGGCGTGGCGGCAGGCGCGGTGCAGGTGCCCCCGGATGGGCAACCCATCGTGCTGATGGCGGACCGCCAGACGATCGGCGGCTACGACCAGCTGGCCACGGTTGCTTCGGTTGACCTGCCCAAGCTCGCGCAGACACGGCCCGGAGAGGCGATTCGCTTTGAACTGATCACCGTCGCCGAAGCCCGGGCTCTTGCCGTGAAGCGTGAGCGGGAACTCGCGCGGCTGCGGGTTGCGTTAAAGGAGCGTTTTCGATGACGAAGCCCGCCATTGATCTGAATTGCGACCTGGGTGAGGGCGCGGGCGGCGAAGCCGCGCTCATGCCTTCCATCACCTCGGCCAACATCGCCTGCGGAGGCCACGCCGGCGACGAGCAGACGATGCGGGCGACGGTCGCGCTCGCTCAACGGTGGGGGGTGGCTGTCGGAGCGCATCCGGGCTATGAGGATCGTGAACATTTCGGCCGGCGCGAGCTCGCGTTGTCTCCGGAGGAAATCGTTTGCCTGATCGTCCGGCAGGTGACCGTCCTGCAGGCGATCGCGCCGGCGGTTCACGTCAAACCGCACGGGGCACTCTACAACCAGGCGGCCCGCGACCCGGTCGTCGCGCAGGCGGTCGCCGAGGGTGTGCGTCGTTGCGCGGGCAATCTCATCCTCGTCGGACTCGCGGGAAGCGAACTGGTTCGCGCCGGTGCGCGGGCGGGGCTGCGCGTCGCAAACGAGGTCTTTGCCGACCGGACTTATCGTGGCGACGGATCGCTCACGGATCGCCGCCGCGAGGACGCCCTGATCTCCGATGAAGAGGTCGCACTGCGTCAGGCACTCTCACTCGTGCTGAAAGGTGAGCTGACCACGATCGACGGGACCACCCTTGCCGTGAAGGCCGACACGCTCTGCCTGCACGGCGACGGACCGCGCGCGCTTACCCTGGCGCGGAGCGTCCGGCACGGCCTGGACGCAGCGGGCGTCGAGGTGAGGAGTCTGCCCCGATGAGGCGCGTGCTCCTGACGGGTTTCGAGCCCTTTGGTGGCGATGCCGTGAACGCCTCGCAGAAGATCGTGCGACGACTCGATGGCGCAGAGGTTGCAGGATACGTCGTCCGCGGTGCGGTGCTGCCCTGTGTCTTCGGCCAGGCGGAGCAAAGGCTGTTCGAGCTGATCCGCACGGTGAAGCCGGCTTTGATCGTGTGCCTGGGGCAGGCGGAAGGGCGGCGGGCCATTACGCCCGAGCTCCTGGCGGTCAACCTCGACGACGCCCGCATTCCGGACAACGCGGGTAACCAACCCGTGGATACACCCGTGGTGCCCGGCGCGCCGGCGGCCTGGTGGTCGGGGCTGCCCGTGCGGGCAATGGTGCAGGCGATGCGCGCCCGCGGTCTTCCGGCCGAGCTCTCGCGAAGCGCGGGCGGCTTCGTCTGCAATCACCTCTTTTTCGCGCTCATGCACCGGCTTTCGCGCCGACAAAATCCGCCGCCGGCGGGATTCGTTCATGTGCCTGCCGTGGGTGAACCGGATGGCGCAAAGCCCGGCCTGCCGCTCGAAGTGCTGGTCGAGGGAGTCCGCGTTGCGCTCGCGGCCTGCGACGTGGAAACGCGGCTTCGTTAGCCTGACTGCCTTCGACGCTGCCTGGGACTACGCGCGGCGGATGCGCGTCACGACTTCCGTCCCGGCATCACAAAGCGGACGGCGGGAACATCATCCGAGGGCACGGGCGTGACCAGCGAGGGTTCCTCCTCGGCGGGTGCCGGCGGGGTGGGTTCGGCTGCGGGCACCTCTTCTTTTTTGGACGCTGGACTGGCCTCGGCCGACGGTCCGGATCCCTTGGGCTGGATGGTCGGAATGGGCGGAAGCTTGGCGAAGGCTTGTTCGAGAAGGTCGGCAACCTCGAGGTCGCGTACGCGACTCTCCGGAGAGCCCATCGTGACAGCCACGACGCGACGGCCGTTCCGCTGGGCGGTGGCGGCGAGACAAAAGCCGGCACCGCGGGTGAAACCGGTCTTGAGACCATCCACCCCGGCCACTTTCCCGATCAGGTTGTTGTGATTCCGCATGTCGATCTGCTTGGGCCCGGGGCGGAAAACGCGCTCCTTGACCGAAGCGTAGCGGAGAATGTCCGTCGTCTCCAGCAGGTGCACGGAAAGCAAGGCAAGGTCGCGCGGGGTGGTGAGGTCGCCGTCCTCAATGCGGCGGCTTGCGGGCGGAAGACCATGCGGGCTTGTGAACGTCGTGTTCTTCATGCCCAGTTCGTGGGCGCGCTCGTTCATGCGGGCAACAAATGCGTCGCGCGATCCGGCGACCTGCTCGGCCAAGGCAAGTGCGGCATCATTCGCCGAACTCACCATCAACGCGTACAGCAGATCCTCGACCGTGAAGACCTCGTTCTCGGCGAGATAGACTTGGGAGCCCCCCATGCGGGCCGCCTCGGCCGAGATCGTTACCTCCGTGGAGAGGCTCACCGTGTCGGCCGCGATCGCTTCGCTCACGAGAAGAAAGGTCATCAACTTCGTGACACTGGCGGGCGGAGTGACGACATCCGGCTGGGCCTCAAACAAGGTCTCACCGGTGGCGAGGTCGATCACGATGGCTCCCTTGTAGGCGGCTGCGCGGAGAACGGAGCCACTGGAGAAACCGACGAGCACGGCGACGGCGAGAAGACGCGGCAGAACAGACAAAACCATGCGCGCAGGAAGGGATGGATCGCGGGGAGAGGCGAGATTGAAAATGGGTTCTCAGGCCGACGAGGACGTCGGCCCCCCTTTAAATCACAACACGTTCAAACGTTCGCCGGCCGCGCCTGCTCGAGAGGCAGATCGTACAACGTCAGCTCCGGATTTTTCTCGACGAAGTAGCGCATCGTCCAGTCGTTGGGGAAGAGCGCCACGGTGTGATCGAATCGATCGGAGCCAAAGCTAACGCCGCTTGCGACCACCAGGGCTTGCGGGTTCTTCAGGCTGGGATGCGGCGCCAACCACTTCAGCAGCGTCCAGGGCGCGGGCTCAAGGCGCGACTCGGCGTCGTATTCGGACTTGAGGCGGTACTGAACGACTTCGAACTGCAACGGTCCAACCGCGGCGAGCAGCGTTGCGCCTGGCGGGGCGTTGCGCGGCTGGAAGGACTGCACCACGCCCTCTTGCAGGAGTTGATCGAGGCCGGCGCGGTACTTCTTGGAGTCCGAAGAATTCGGATTCGAGATGTACGCGAAGACCTCCGGCGGGAAACGGGGAATCTCGTCGTAGGCGATCGAGCGGTCTTCCGTCAGGGTATCGCCGATGCCGAAGCTGTCGTGGCCGACGAGCCCGATCACATCGCCGGGCCAGGCTTCGTCGACCGTCTCGCGTTCCTGGCCAAAGAGCTTGTGGGACGAAGACAGACGTACGTTACGTCCGGTGCGCTGATGGGTGACAACCATGTCGCGGGTGAATTTGCCGGAGCATACGCGCAGGAAGGCGATGCGGTCACGGTGACGGGGATCCATGTTCGCCTGGATCTTGAAAACGAAGCCGGAAAACTTGCCATGATCGACCGGCACCTCCCGCGCTTCAGTGGGGGCAGGGGCGCCGGGAACTGTGATGGCGATGGACCGGCGCGGAGTCGGGGGAATCGAGTTCTGCAGGAAGCCCTCCAGCAGGAGTTGCACGCCGAAATTATTGACCGCCGAGCCGAAGAAAACGGGCGTCTGACGGCCGGACTGGACCGCCTCGAGATCGAACGGGGCGCTGGCGCCGTCGAGCATCTCGATCTGTTCGGAGACCTCTCCATAGGTGTAATCGTCGAGCTTCGAGCGGACGGCGGGATCTTCGAGGCCGGTGACGTTCACGGGGGCGCGATACGCGCCGTGGGGCGTGCGTTCGAAAAGGTGAACCTGCTTGCTACGTCGATCGAAGACGCCGCGGAACGACGGACCGTTGCCCAGGGGCCAGGTGAGCGGGCAGGGTGCGAGGCCGAGCACGCTCTCCAGCTCGTCGATCAACGCGAGCGGGTTGATCGTGGGCCGGTCGCACTTGTTCATGAACGTGAAGATCGGCACGCCCCGGCGGCGGCAGACTTCGAACAGCTTGCGCGTCTGCGGCTCGATGCCCTTGGCGGCGTCGATCACCATGAGGGCGGCGTCGACGGCGGTGAGCACGCGGTAGGTGTCCTCGGAAAAGTCCTTGTGGCCCGGCGTGTCGAGGAGGTTGACCGCGAAACCCTGGTAATCGAATTGCAGGACGGTGGAGCTGACGGAAATACCGCGTTGCTTCTCGAGCTCCATCCAATCGGACGTCGTGGCCCGCTGGCTTTTGCGCGCGGTGACAGTGCCCGCGAGGTGGATGGCGTTGCCGTAGAGGAGAAACTTCTCGGTGAGCGTGGTTTTTCCGGCGTCCGGATGCGAGATGATCGCGAACGTGCGGCGGCGGGCAATTTCCTGGGCGGGCGACATGGCTAAACCGGCAAGGCAACAGGCCGGGCCGGCCGAGGGAAAGGCTTTTCTGGCAGCTCAGGCCGGGGCGACGACGCGGCCGTAAAGCTGGCCGAGCTCGCGCAGATAGGCGGCACTGTCGCGACGCAGGCCGGCGATCCGGCCCGGCGGAACCCGCCATTGCCAGTTTCCACCCGGCCGCCCCGGCACGTTGAAGCGGGCGTCGGACCCGAGACTGAGGAGGTCTTGGAGTGGAATTACGGCAAGATTGCTCACCGCCGCGTAGGCCGCCCGCACGAAATCCCAACCGATCTCGCGCCCGTCGACCCGGAGGTACCGGCGCACATGATCGCGCGCCTGCTCCGGAGCCGACGCGTACCACCCGAGCGTCGTGTCGTTGTCGTGGGTTCCTGGATACACCACGCTGTTGGCGCGCAGGTTGTGCGGAAGGTACAGGTTGTCGGCGCCACCACCGAAGGCGAACTGCAGGATCGTCATACCCGGGAGTCCGGTGGCCTCGCGCAGGTCGACCACGCCCGGGCTCAGCTCCCCGAGGTCCTCGGCAATGAGCCGGCAATCAGGCAGGTCCGCGCGGACCTTGAGGAAGAAATCCAGCCCGGGTCCCGCCAGCCACTGTCCGATACGCGCATTCGGCGAACCTGCCGGGATCGCCCAGTACGTGTCGAAGCCCCGGAAGTGGTCGATGCGCACGACGTCGCACAGGTCAAGGTTGGCCCGCAGGCGGCGACGCCACCAGGCGTAATCGTCAGCGGCGTGCGCCGCCCAGTCGTAGAGCGGGTTGCCCCAGAGCTGTCCGTCCGCCGAGAAGTAGTCCGGAGGCACGCCGGCGACGGCCAGGGGAAGGCCCGTCCGGCCGTCGAGCTGGAAGAGCCGTGGATCGGCCCAGACGTCCGCCCCGTCGCCGGCGACGAAGATCGGCGCGTCCCCGATGATCTCGATGCCCCGGCGGCGGGCTTCGCCGCGCACCCGCCGCCATTGCCCGAAGAAGATGTATTGGAAGAATACATACGCCTCCGCGCGGTCGGCGACAGCGGCGGCGGTGCGCGAGCGACGCGCGGCGTCGAAGAAGCGCACTTCGGCGGGCCAGTCCCACCAGGGCGCGCCCTGGAAGTGATCCTTCAGCGACAGGAAGAGCGCGTAGGCCTCCAGCCACGAGCTCTGCTCGTCGCGAAACGCCGCGAAGTCACCGTAGGGGCGATCGCGGCGGCCGCGGGTCTTGAAGGAATCAAAGGCCTTGAAAAGGAGGGGCCATTTGGCGCCGTAAAGGGCGCCGAAATCGACATGATCCCGCGGCAACCGTTCCAGCAGCACGAGGTCCTCCCTCGTCAGCAGCCCCGCCTCGACCAGCGCATGCAGGTCGATCAAATACGGATTCCCGGCGAAGGCCGAAAAACATTGGTAGGGCGAGTCCCCGAATCCCGTATGGCCCAGCGGGCAGATCTGCCAGTAACGCACGCCGGCTTCCGCGAGAAGATCGAGGAACTCATCGACGGCGCCGTCGAGCACGCCGATGCCCTGGTCGGAGGCAAAGGACGTCGGATGCAGCAGCACGCCGGCGGACCGGGTCTGGAGCCAGGAGGCGAGGGCGGGCGAGGAGGGAGAGGGAGGGCTGGATTGGGCGGACATGCGTGGGAACGGCGGACCGGGCGGAGGGACGTGTTTCCCGCTGCGAACAGCCAAAGCCGTGCCTGACGCTGGGGCTCGCTCAGCCCGAGTTCAAGTTCACCGGTTCCTTCACCGGCATCGGAGGCCGCGAATCGTCGCCGACGCCGCGCGGACCGTCCTCTTGATCGTCACGCCACCAGACAATCTCCGCCTCGATTCGAGGCATGCCGCGGGCCTCCGTCTCCACCGGCCAGCCGACAACAATCGGCAACACCACCGAGCAGTGGTAGGGCATGCGCAACTCCTCCTTGATCTCGGGAAGATTCAGCCAGGGGCGCACGAAGCCCACGGGACAGGTCCCGAGACCCATGACATGCGCGGCGAGCATCAGGTTCTGTCCGGCGAGGCAGCAGTCTTCGGAGGGCGCGTAGTTGAACCGTCCAGGCCGGGCGCAAATCACAACCAGCGTGCCTGCGTGGTGGAAGACATTGGACTGGGGATTCGCGAGGTCGTCGCACTGTTGATGGAGCTCCAGCGTCTGGGGAAGCGTTGCGAGCAGATACTCTTTCGCCCGCTCTGAAAAAACCTCGAGCCGTCGCCTGCCTCGGATCACGACGAACGCCCACGGTTGAAGATTGGCGGCGCTGGGCGCCTGGATGGCGGCCCGGATCAACTCCATCACCATTTCCTTCGGAACGGCCTTCGGAAGGTAATCGCGCACCGCGCGACGGTGGAAAATCGCGTGCAGCGCGTCCATGGTCGGGGAGGGTCAAGTCCGGCCGGCCGGCCTTGCGTGCTGTCGCTGCCATCGACCGCATTCGCTTGTTGGCCGGACCGGCCGAACATCGATACTCTACCAGCGATCGTCGCGAAAGACTGTGCGCCCTTTGCCAATTCTGACGCGAATCTTGTCGCATTGGCTGCGAACAAAAACTGCGGACGGCTGACCAATTAACGAAGAGCCATGAGCGCGTTTCACGGATACAGTGGCGTCTGCAAAGAGTCCGTTGCATCCCCGAACTGAAGGAGACCCCATGAAGACAAATCCGGATAAACCGAACGAAGCAGGGAAGGTTCCGGCCGCATGGGCCTGGCACTATCGAACCCTGATGGCCTTGCACCGACGCCTGCTGCGGGAGCGCGATGAGCACCTGCACGACTCCTCCGCACCGGCGGACAAGGACACTCATGATTTCGCGGACACGGCCAGCGTAGAGCGAGAACGCGAAGCGATGTTTTCAACGCTGTTGGCGGAAGGGAACCGCCTTGCCGACGTCGAAGCTGCGCTCAATCGCATTCATGCCGGCACCTACGGCGTCTGTGAAGCAACCGGCCGCACCATTCCCGATGAGCGCCTGCGCGCGTTGCCGTGGACGCGCTTTTGTCGTGAGGCAGTTGAGGAAATGGAACGTCGCAATCGGCTGGCGAGCGGACGCTGATTGACCGCATGGAGGCGGCGGGCGGAGGCCGAACGCCCACGACAGGCCCGGTGGTGCCGTGCAACCCGGCAAGATCCGCCCAACGCACGCCAAATCCTGCGCAGCCATCTGGACGTTATCGGTGTAGATTCAACATAAAGAACGAGGGTCCGCGAACCTGCACAACGTGGTTTCCGAACCTTCGCCGAGCTAACGATTACGGAAAGGATACCCCCATGAAAACGAAACGTCTCGTTTTAGTCGCCGGGGTGGGCGCGCTCTTGGCCGCCACCTCAGGCTGTCGGGATCAAACCATGAACACCCGTTTCGAGATGCCGGAAGGCAATGTGGAGAAGGGCAAAGCGGCCTTCGTGGCGCTGGAATGCTATTCCTGCCACCGCGTCTCTGGCGTGGAATTGCCGGCGCCCACCGTGGAGGCGGCCCGGGTGGTCATTCTCGGCGGGGACGTTAACCAGCTGAGAACCTACGGCGACCTCATCACCGCCATCATCCATCCCACGCGCGACCTCTCCGATCTGATGCGCGTTCCGCTGCCGGAAGGAGCCACGAAATCTCCGATGAAAGAGGTGAACCACGAGATGACCGTCGCCCAGTTGATCGATCTCGTGACCTTCCTGAAACCCCAGTACACGCGCCTTGAACCCCTTTATCAGCCCAATCCGATCTACGGCCCCTAGCGGTGCGGTGCGGGAAGGGCAGGTATAGATGAGGCTAAACCATTAGGTTAATGTTTGGCAGTGAGAGAGATGTCCGCACGTTTATGATTAGACATAATATTTATTGTGCGTAACTCGGGGTGGAAGATTCGCGTCAATTGGCGTCCATTCGCTGTTTCCCAAGGTATGAAAAGCGCGGCTTCAGAACGGAAAGCCCACGGAGAAATGCAGCGTGCCGTCCGGATCGTCCGGCCGTGGGTTCAGGTTGCGGCCGTACTCCAACCGCAGCGGCCCTATCAGCGTTTGATAACGGACTCCCAGGCCGACTGAAACCAGGCGCTCATCCCAAGGATACTCCGCGAGACGAACAGCCGAGCCGAGCGCGTCCACAAAGACCACCGCCGACCAATTTCCTGCAATCGTCTGCTCCAACTCCAAGTTCACCAACGTAAAGCTCTTCGCGCCGAGGAACCGTCCGTCCGCGGCGCGTGGTGAGGCTTCGCCGGCCTGATACCCCCGGATGCTGCCGTCTCCCCCCGGATAGAATCGCTTGTTCACCGGAAGATCCCGATCCGTCGCGGTCCCGAACGTCGTCAGGACCCCGTGGGTCAAGCCCGCGTGCAACCAGCGGCCCCTGCCCACGCGCCGATGCACGGCCATGCCGAGTTCGGCCCTTTGATAATCAACTTCGCCGCCCAGCGCCGTGCTCGCCGCCTCCACTTGGGCGTACCAGCGATATCCTTGCCTTGGACGCAACGGGTTGTCGCGGGTGTCCCGGTTTAATCCGACGTCCACACTGGCAACCGTCACTTCTTCTTCGTCGATTTCGCGCGTCTCGAGTTCGTTGTCCTTGGTGCGCAACGCCTGAAACGTGTAACCGACGAACGCATCGGCGCGGATGAATGGTGCCGGCCGTCGCAACGTCACCGATCCGCCGTACTCCTCGCGCACGAAGGCCTGTTCCTCGCGTTCGAATCCGAACACGCGTGCGGTTCCGTCCACCAATTCGCCAAACAATTCCGGCACCGTGTACGCATATTCGCCGCGACTGCTTTTCATCGACTGCACGAGTTGCAGGCGACTCGAATGCGCCCGGCCGAAATGGTTCAGCTGGCGCCACTCAATGCCTCCGCGCAACTGCTCGTAGCTGCCGTAGCCTGCCAGCAGGCTCGCCTCCCAATGCGGTGCTTCGTCGACGACAAACACGGCATCGCGCGTCGAGCCCGTCGGGGGCTCATAGCGCAGCTCCACCGTGTCGAATACGCCGAGTGAACCCAGCCGGTAGCGCACGCGTTCAAACTCCAGCGGATCCAGCCAGTCCCCCGCCTCGACGCGCACGCGCCTTCGCAACACCTGCTCCCGCGTTCGCGCATGTCCCTGAAAACGCACGGCGCCGACCTTCACGCGTTCCCCGGGTTCAAGATGCGCAACGACGGCGACCTTCCGCGTGCCTTCAACCGGCTCAGCCGGGCTGCCTTCCACGCGAATCCTGACATCAGGGTATCCCGCCTGATAATACCGCTGCCGGATCGCCGAGGCCGTGTCCTGCTGCCAGAGAACGGTCCACGGCTCGTCGACGCGGCCCTGAAAATCTCCGGAGGCCACCTCGGAGGCCGCCGATTCTTCCAGGCGAACGGACTCCACCTGCCAGCGGGGCCCTTCGGATACGTTGACAAGGAGATCCACCTTTCCGGTGACGTCATCCGTGGTGACTTCCTCCACGGCAACCTGCGCCTCCGCATAGCCCCGCTGCAGCAATTGGTCATGCAGCGCATCCAGCGACCGGCGAAGGCGTCCGGGCGAATAGGCGCGCCCCGCCCGTCCAAACCACGCCAGCCCGTCCTCTCCGCCAAACAAGGCCTCCGCCTCGTCGTCCGGGATCACCGTGAGTCCCTCGAACCGGATCGTGTCGTACGCAAATCTCACGCCGCGATCGATCTCGAAGCGCACCTTCGTGATCGTGACCGGCCTCGGCAGCAGCGTTGCGAGGCTGGCGTCGAAGCTGTGCCGGCTCTCGGTTCCGTCCTCCCGCGTCAGCACCGCCTCCACCGTCGGTCGCAGATAGCCTTCCGCCTCAAGCGCCGAGATCAGCAAAAACACCGCGTCTTCGACGGCGTTGGCGTTCAATGTCGGTCCGTGAGCCTCGCCCAGCAGTCTTTCGAGCGAAAGGCGCGACTCGCGGTTGTCCCACCAGCCCAGACCGGACACCTCCAGCTCCGCCGCAGGCTCCTCAGCGCCCCGGGCCGGCGCGGACGAAAGCGCAAGCGCGACGGCCCCCATCAACGCCCACGCGCGCCACTTTGGAAGTCTACGGCTGGCGTCCGGCATTTTCATCCTCATTTGGTTCAGAGACGGGCTCTTCCTCGCGGGCAAAGATCCGTCGTTTCACGCCAATGTTGTAATCGTCGAACTCGTCGTATTCACCGACCAATGACCAACGCTGATTGAGCTCGTAGGCGAACCCGTAGGTTTCCCGTCCCTGTCGCGACACGCGTTCGCCGGTGGTGAGGCTGAAGCGGTCTGCACCCGTCGGATCGCCCCCCAGCTGGTTGATCAGGCTCTGTCCCAGATAGGTTCCGAGCCGGACCGCGCGCTGCGTCCCGGTGTAGGTCACCTCGTCACCCGGCGCCTCGCCCGCCATGACCATGAGCAGGACCTGCTCCGACTCCAGCGGCGGGCTCGAAGTGAAGGTGAGACTGGGCTGTGACGCCGTTCCGCCCAGCTCCATCCGCAGATCGTAGCCGAAACGACGCGCAGTGCCGGTGATCAGCAATTGCGCATCGTACGGCTCCGCTTCGGTGAGGCGGATTGCGCCCTGTTGAACCGTGAAGTTCGCAAACGGCAGCAGCACCTGGCCTTCGTTGATCGTCGCCTCGCCGATAGCCCTCGGGTCGCCCAGCGTGCCGCCGAGCCGGAATCGGGCCGTGGCAATGCCGGTGAAGACGGGCGTGCGCAGGCGCAGGAACCGCTCACCGGTCACGTCGACAGCGAGCTCCCAATCCCTGAGTGGATCGATCTCGACCGAGAAGAACGGCGGACGGCGCGCGGGCGCGGCGGATCTGCCACCGCGTGGAATCAGGGAACGCACATCGGAAAGAAAGAGGCTGTCTCGCAAACGGGTC
>CAYOSX010000081.1:0-11279 GCA_964406745.1 uncultured Opitutus sp. | reverse complement strand
AATCTTTGCCAGCCTAAATCAACTATAGCGGTACACTAAATCAACAGCTCGCAAGTCGGGCGGGATTCTGCTGTGCACTGTCGCAGACATCATAGGCATATTTTCGGAATGCCGCATTTAGAAAAATAAAATTTCGTCGTCGTTTGATGTGGACTTGAAGAGATTGCGTGCCTGCTGCTCGTGAGTCAGAGATCCAAGGCCGTTGTAACCGGCGATATGCACAGGCCGCACGAGAGGATCGTCCACAGCACTTCAACAGGTGGTTCAGCGGCAACCACTGTGGAGGGGCTTAACGACATCAACAAAGCACTCGCGACCGTTGACTTGAGCATATTCCCTGGTACACTTCGAGTGTAATTTCTTTGGTTCGCGGCAGTCTCCAAAATCACTAACGTGCAAGCTCACCAGTCTCCAAACGCCCTCGACACTTCATGAGCCCTTGGTTATGCAAAAACTCATTCTTGCCTGCTGCCTTTCGATGACTTCCCTGACCGCATTGGCTTCCGATCCCGTGGTCTTTGTCTCGGCCTTCAATTCGGGCGACGAGGGAGCCATTCATGCCTATCGCTTCGACTCGGCCACCGGTCAGCTAAAACTGCTCCATCGCACGACCGATGTCGAAAACCCGTTCTTCCTGGCAGTCTCGCCGAACGGTCGTTTTCTGTATTCCATTGATGCCCCGCAATTCGGCGGTCCCAACAACGAATTCGTCGCCGCCTTTGCGATCGAAGAACACGACCGACGACTGACGCGGTTGAACCGACAGTCCACGCGCGGTACCGCGTCCTGTTACTTGGATGTCGATGCCACTGGCAAGGCCGTTGTCGTAGCCAACTATTCAACCGGCAGCGTGGCCGCGTTGCCGGTGTTGGCGGATGGTTCGTTGGGAGAGGGCTCGTCGTTCGTCCAGCATGCTGGCTCCAGTGTCGATCCAAAACGGCAAACAGGCCCTAATGCTCATTGCATCGCGATCAGTCCGAACAACCGGTTCGCACTGGCAGCGGATCTGGGCATCGACAAAGTTCTGATTTACAACCTGAATCCGGACACGGCCACGATCACGGCCAACGAGACGCAACCCTTCGCGACGCTACCGCCAGGGTCCGGCCCGCGTCATCTGACCTTTCATCCCAACGGACACCACGTGTACTTGATCAACGAGTTGAGCAACACAATCACATGGTTCGACTACGGTGCTGCCGCTGGCACATTACAATCCCGCCAGACGATCTCGACGCTGCCTCCTGAGTTCACGGGAACCAGCCTAACGGCTGACCTGAAAATCACGCCAGACGGAAGGTTTCTCTACGGCACCAATCGGGGGCACGACAGCATTGCGATTTTTCGGATCGCCGATGATGGCCGCCTGGACTTGATCAGTATCGATCCCAGTCTCGGCAAAGGCCCACAGAACTTGCTGATCACGCCGGACGGACGTTGGCTGCTGTGTGCGAACATGCCGGGAAACAATTTGGTGGTGTTTGCGATTGATGCCAACACGGGTAAATTGACGCCCACGGGCGAGAGAGTTTCGCTGCCGATGCCTTCCTGCATTCGTTGGCTGTCGAGCGAATAGCACCGTCAACAACTCGAGCAACCATGAAAATCACTACCATTGAAACGCTTGTCTGCCATGCTCGCATGCGCAACTGGGTTTTTGTCAAGGTACTCACCGATCAACCGGGTTTGTTTGGTTGGGGAGAAGCGACCTTGGAGTGGCATACGCGGAGCATCGTGGGTGCGATCGAAGATCTGACGCCATTACTAGTCGGCGAAGATCCAACGCGCGTCGAGCACTTGTGGCAAACGATGTGGCGCCAACATTTTTGGCATGGTCATGGGATCGTGCGTTCGACCGCCATTGCAGGGATCGACCTTGCTCTCTGGGACATTGTGGGCAAGATTCACAACGTCCCATGTCATCATCTATGGGGTGGTGCCGTTCGCGACTACATTCGACTGTATTGTCATCTGGGTGGCGGCAATCTGGAAAGTTTTTACGAAACGCCAGTCGACAATGCCAAACAGTTTGCGGATCTTGCGCGGGCAGCAGTCAGTGAGGGCTTCACCGCATTCAAGTCGATGGCCGTCCCACCGACGATGCCGATCGAAGGACTGCAACCCGTTCGCGCGGCGGAAGCCTGCGTGGCAGCCATGCGCGAGGCCGTGGGCGAGGGAATCGATATCATGGTCGACTGCCATGCGCGACCTTCACCAGCGATGGGACTACGCTTTGCCAAAGCGCTTGATCCCTACGGGCTCTACTTCTTGGAAGAGCCCTGTTGGCCAGAAAGCTATGCGAGCCTGGCGCACATCAACGCGGCGACCACCACGCCCATTGCGACTGGCGAACGACTGACGCACCTGGCCTCGTTTCGCGATCTGTTTGCGGTGCGCGGCTGCGAAGTCTGCCAGCTGGACTTGACGCACTGTGGCGGATTCACCGAAGCCCGCCGCGTCGCCGCCCTGGCGGATGCTCACCGCATTGCTCTGGCTCCCCACAATCCGCAGGGCCCCGTCAGCACTGCCGCCTCGCTCGAGTTCGGCTTTTCACAACCCAGCTATATTATCTGCGAGTCGGTGCATAATGATGTTCCATGGCGATCCGATGTCGTCACTGAAGGCTATGCGGTCGACCTCGCGACGCGGACCGTAAAACCCAACACTCGACCCGGCATCGGAGTCGAGATCAATGAGGACGAAGTCCGCAAACATCCTTTCCAACAAGAAGTACTCCAGCGCGTCTATTATCGCGATGGTGCCGTAGGAGACTGGTAAGATGCAGAGCAACCCATTGGACGTTCGACCACATGCGTTTCAGGGCTGGTTTGGCATCTCGCGACATGACATCACCCCGCCCGTTGGCGTTTACGCTCGAAACTGGGGTGCCGCTAAACACGATGTCGCGACTTCAATCCATCGACCTCTGACGCTGACCGCCCTCTCCATTTCTTCGGATGCCAACAACGGAAACCCTTGCGTGTTGGTCGACGCGGATCTCGGGTGGTGGAAGACTCCTGAGACATTCCGCAACTTCCAAGCCCGGTTGCTGGACGAACTTTCTCTCTCGTCGGCACAACTACTTTTTGCGCTCAGTCATACGCACGCTGGACCACCGCTGATGGAGGTAGATCCTTCGTTGCCAGGCAGTGAACCGTTGCAACACTGGATGGAGGAACTCTATCAAACCGCGGTAACTGCAATACGCCAGGCGTCTGCCGATCGATTCCCGGGAACACTTGACTGGCAAGTGGGACAATGCAATTTGGCTTCGGTTCGCGACTTGCCAGATCCCGATGTCAGTCGTCAACGGGTCATTTGTGGCTACAATCCGCAACTGAAACCAGACAACACTTTGCTGCTCGGAAGATTGACCGATGAATCTTCGCGGGTCCGCGCCACGCTGGTCAATTATGCTTGCCATCCAACGACGCTGGCCTGGGACAATACGGCTATATCACCTGACTATATCGGTGCGATGCGCGAGACGATGCAGTCGGCCACGCAGGCTCCGGCCATGTTCTTGCTGGGCATGTGTGGTGACTTAGCGCCCCGCTATCAATATGTTGGCGATACCGAGGTAGCGGATCGCCATGGGAAGCAGTTAGGACATGCTGCGCTGGCAGCTTATTATGATGCAGAACCGCCGCACAGCCGCTTAGTCTTTGAGGGCACCGTCGAGTCAGGGGCTCCTCTGGCCGTTTGGAAACATGCCGACAACCAACCATCGCAAGTGTTGCGTGCGCACGTTGCTTCCGTGGAGCTGAAGATAAAAGATTGGCCCTCCGCCGAGGAACTGGAACGCGAGCGGCAAGCATGTACCGATCGAGCGCTGGAGGAACGGTTGCGTCGCAAACGCGATATTCGCCGTGGCTTGGGAGATAGAGCCACTTTTTTGCTGCCCATCTACGTCTGGCGACTGGGCGACGCCGTGCTGGTAGGCTCATGTTGCGAACCTTATTCGCAACTGCAAATAGAACTGCGGCGGCGTTTTCCCGAACACACGCTGTTGTGCGTGAATCTTATCAATGGTTCGATCGGTTATCTGCCACCGTCCGAGGCGTATGACACCGAAGTCTATCCCGTCTGGCAGACACCTTTTGATCGTGGCAGTCTGGAAACAGTACTCGAAGCAATGACGGAGGCAATTCGCCATGTCCTCAACGACTGAGTCAAACAATTCAACGCCTTCCGCTAAGCCAGAACTTTTGCATGGCGTATTGCCAGTCCTGCATACACCGTTTGCCGAAGATGGCTCGTTGGATCGAGCGACCTTGCACCGCGAAGTGGACTGGGCGTTTCAAACCGGTGCGCATGGCGTCGTGGTGGCCATGGTAAGCGAAGTGTTGCGATTGGGTTATCATCGTCGTCGCGAGTTGGCGACGGAGGTCTGCCGCGTCGTCAACCAACGCGGCTTTACAGTGATCAGCGTCGGTGCCGAAAGCATTCATGAGGCGGTCGAGTTCGCGAAGCATGCAGAACACATCGGTGCTTCCGCGATGATGGCCATTCCACCCGTGGCAACGGCGCTGGGGAGCCAAGCCACCGTCGACTACTTTTCGACAATCGCACAAGCGGTCTCCATTCCTCTGGTCGTGCAGGATGCATCCAGCTATGTTGGTGCGGCCATCGATGTCAGCGTTTACGTCGAGTTGCTCCGCCGATTTGGTCCAGAGCAGATCTTCTTCAAACCCGAAGCGAGCCCACTGGGTCCAAACTTGTCCAAGCTCCGCGATGCGACCGGGGGCCGAGCCCGGATTTTCGAAGGCTCCGGTGGCATCAACCTAGTCGACTGCTTCCGACGCGGAATTGTCGGCACCATGCCAGGCACCGATTTGCTGGACGGGATCATCGCTCTGTGGGAAGCACTGCAAGCTGGGGATGAAACGCGGATTTATGAATTGTCGCTGCCGATCTGTGGTTTAGTCGCATTGCAGTTGCAGGCGGGATTGGATGGCTTCCTGGCGATTGAAAAGTATTTGATGAAGCGACGAGGGATATTTGTCAATACGCGACAAGTGCCGCCGGTCAGTTGGCAACTGGACAACGAAACGGCGGCGGAAGTAGATCGCTTGTTCGATCGACTGCAGGCGGCACTCGGATGACCAAAGAATCGTCCAGCGCGATACGCTATCGCGCACTGACTTGGCTGATGCTTGCCGCTGCCTTGGCTTACCTGTGTCGCAATGCAGTGGGTGTGGCGGAGAGCACCATTCGAGTTGATCTTGGGTTGACGCTTGAGCAATCGGGTTGGTTCATGGGAGCATTCTTCTGGAGCTATGCCCTATTCCAGGTTCCCACGGGTGCATTATCGCAGCGCTATGGAACGCGCTGGACGCTTTCTCTGTTTGCAATCGCCTGGTCCATCGCCACGTTGGGCATTGGCATCGCCAATGGCTTTTGGATGCTGGTCGTCGCTCAGTTGTTGATGGGAATTGCACAGGCCGGCATTTTCCCTGCGGCCTGCAACTCGATTGGACATTGGATGCCGCTATCGCAGCGTTCGACCGCCTGTGGCATGTTGGGTGCGGGCATGCAGATTGGCGCAATTGTTGCAGGTAGTGTGACCGGCTATCTGTTGGCACCGCTGGGCTGGCGTCCCGTTTTTATCGCCTTTGCATTGCCCGGAATTGTTTGGGGGGTTGCCTTTGCGATTCGCTTTCGCAATCGCCCTGAACACGCTCGCAATGTCAACGCTTCGGAACTGAAGTTGATTTCTGCGGGTCGTGAACAGACCGTTCATGTGAACGATGCATCTGCGGGACACGGCGATGTTCCAAACGAAAACAACGGTTCCCTTTGGGCATTGTTCACGCAGCCTGTGATCTGGTTCTTATGTGGTCAACAGATTTGTCGCTCGGCTGGCTACATGTTTTTTGCCAGTTGGTTTCCCACATTTTTGCAGAAGACGCGGGGTGTGTCGATCGAGCAATCGGGCTACCTGCAAGCGCTGGTGTTGGGTGGCACATTGGCGGGAAGCGTATGTGGGGGATTTTTAGTCGATTGGGTATGGCAGCGCACCAACAGTTTACGGGCAAGTCGCGGAGGTGTGGGAGCGATCGTATTGGGAACTTGTGGTTGCTTGATCTTGACGTCGTGGTTTGTTCGAAGCGATGCCTTGGCAATTGGACTGATTGCCTTGGGCGCCTTTTTTGCGTCGCTAGCCGGGCCATGTGCATTTGCTGCCACGATTGATATTGGCGGCAAGCGAGTTCCTCAGGTCTTTGGCATTATGAATATGAGTGGCAATTTTTCGGCTGCCCTGTGTCCTGTGGTGGTTGGCATGATTTTTGCGTGGACGGAGAACTGGAATTTGGTTTTATTGTTATTTGCGGCCATTTACATCGCCGGCGCCGTCTGTTGGCTATTTGTCAATCCACAGGCCAATCATGCAACCGATTGACGACGTTGCACCGACTTTACTTTAATCCAAGTTCTTCCATCTTCGCGGCAACTTGAACCAGCGTCCCCCCGACGACGTAATTGCCGTCCGGGTCGACCAAGACAAAATGTTGCGAGGTCCAGACGCCTAGGCTTCTCCAAAGTTGGCGTTCGTTGCGTACGGCGACTTGTCCATCGATCCAAGTGAGCCCCGTAGGAATTTTCGTCGGCATCCTGACGTTCGGCCCGCTCCCATTCGCCATTAGACTGATAATGGTTGTCTTTCCTTTGCCATCAAGCATTGCCGCGAGTCGGTGAACCTTAGCGGTGTCAGCCTTGCACGTTTCGCACCAAGGAGTCCAGAAGTCAAGCAAAACATAGTTGCCGCGATATTGGGCCAGTGACGTCTCGGTTTGATCACTCAAGTTTTTGAATTCAAAGTCATCAACTCCCGAGCCGGCTTTCGGGTCATCAAACAACGTAACGACGATTTCGCCGTAATCGACCGGTTCTGTCTGGACCTCCACAACTTGTCGAAAGTCCGCTAGTGAGGCGTCAATCAAGTTTCGACTGTTTGACTTTGCGACCACCTGAACGGAGAGTTCGTATTTGCCGGGACGAAGTATGTCCGTAGAAAACGTACCATCGTCGAACAGGTTTCCATAGTACGCGTCGAAACACCGGCTATAAATCATAGAAGCATACCAACTTTCACGATCTTTAAACCCGTCCAACACCGTTTTCGGATTATTTCCCGCAAGTTCACTAGCTTCGATCTCCGCCTGCAAATCGACAGGAAGATCAACGGAAGGTTCCTGGGCTAAGAGGGTCACTCGTGTCTTGGCCAAATCAACTTTATCGCGATTTCCGCCGGCGAACTGGATTCGAGTCGAAAATCGCGTCGCTTTAGAGAAATCAACCTGAAACGCTTCACCCGGGTTGGGAGAAAATGCCAGATCGTATCGAACAACACTCGGTGCCTCCATTCCAAGGAAACTAACCTGCGTCGGCAGAGCAGCGATTCGAAAAAGCTGAAACTTGCCGTTCCCATCGCTCTCTGCCATGGCCATTTGCTGCACATGATTCGACGCTCCGCTCAGATATCGGATGGGCTTCACCGCGAGCCGCGCTTGCCATGGTTCGCCATTCTTCGTTAGCGCGCCTTGAATGGACGCCCACTTCGAGAGCTGGATTGTCGTCGCAGGTTTCTCGGGTTTATCCGCAACTTCACCGTAACCATCGGCGGAAATGGCCATGATCGTCCGCGGGACCGTCGATGGCTGTAAATAGAAAACGCCCTGGTTGTCGGCCGTCAGATTCTGGGCGGATTTTATGTGGTGTTCGCTGTACCCGTCCAGCATCAAAAACCGATCAATGGGAGCCACAACGATTCGTGCTTGAGCGACGGGCACTCCCTGCTCGTCGAGCACTTGGTACGCAACAGGTTGGGATGGTTTCAGTTCAATTTCAAAAGTCCTCGCTTCGTCCCGATCAAAGACTTCGGTCATCGTATCTTGGTAGCCTTCCGCTTCGATCTTGAGTTGATATTGCCCTTCTTGGTGGCTATCGAGTTGGAGTGAGAACTCTCCATCTTTGCCTTGGACTAGACTTTGCCGTCGCTCAAGGCTTCCTCGATCATCACGGTACAGAATTGGGACGACGTTGAACGACTCGATTGGTTGACCGTCGCGGTCGGTCACAGTTCCACGCAACATAGCGGGGCGCTGCATCACGACCGTGATCGGCTGCTCCTGGGCCGTTAATTGGACATCTCTTTTGTAGTGAAAACCACGGCTGCTGAATTGATAGGTCACCACGTCATCTGGAGCCCAGTCCCAAACATAGACTCCATTGTCGTCGCTGCGATTCGGGATACCGGTCGGTTTCACATTGGGATGGACATGGTTGTACAGCGATTGGACGCCTCGCCAGCCTTCAAGGCCGACGAAAACATCCGACATAGGCTGTCCCTCGTCGTCAACAAAATGGATTTCCAGTCTCTTGCCCGGCTCCAGAATAAAGTCTTCCTCGGGCATGTCCGACGAGACGGTTAGGATTCGAGTCTCTGGTGCATAGCCTTTAGCGATGACCGTGACCCGCAAGTTGCCAGGTCTCTGACTCGGCACTCGGAAGCTGCCGTCCGACTCTACGAACATCTCTTGGCTTCCCTCTTGCCAGTAGGGGCTGTCGCCCCAAACGATCAAGGCTTGGGAGATTGGGTTCCCCGCTTCGTCGGAAACCGTGCCACGAATGGAAATACCCTCTTTTAAAACGATTTTGGCTGTCTGGTCCCGCAGGTCTTTTAAACCAATCTGATGAGCTCCTTGCAGTTCGCCCCAGCGTTCGTCGCTAATATATTCCGGATGAGTGACTCTCAATTGCAGCTTGACATTGTCGCCGGGCGGAATATTTCCCAAACTCCAGCGCCCGTCCCCTCTGCTACGGAGGTCGGTTGGCGTGGCACCACTGGAGAGCGCACACGACGAATTGAATTTGATTCGCCCCTTGGTAATTTCCGCGCCTCCCTGGTACTGAACCTCGATTGCGACGTTTTCGACTGGATTTCCCGCGTCATCCACAAAGACGCCGCCAATTTCCACACCGCGTATCATCTGAAAAGTAAAACCATCGGCAGGCAATACACCCTGTTTGATATCGTCTTCTTCCCATGTTGCTACTAGGCCTGCATATCCGTCGGCGTAAGCCCACAAGCGAAATATTCGCAGATCATCTGGCAGCGGAAGACTTGCGAAGCCGTCTTCATTGGTTACAAACCTCAACGTATTCGCCGTCTCTCCATACCAGATGCCCAACAGCAAACGAGCACCCGAAATGGGCTTCCCGTCCGGATCGATCACGCGTACGCGGATTTTCCCAGGTTCTTGCTCCTTCTTGCTTTCTCGATCTTGATCGTTCTTAGCGGCGTCCTGTAACACAACCGATGGCGATCCACTCGCTTGGTTGGCGGCAACAGGATTATTCGCGAGCGAAACCGCGAATAGAATCCCGACAAGTCCAAACGCCATGGCCGCCGCGACCCAATTGGTAAACGGAGCAAACCTCTGGCGAGCGTCAGGATGGTCTGGTTCCAACAACCGAGCGACTCGTTTGACCAAATCCGCGCCAGTGGAGGCCAGGACCAGCGGACCTCCGGTAGCAGGACGGGCTTGTTCGAGTTTCAACAGAGCCTGGGCCAGAGTTCGTCGGTCATCGCAAACGGAAATCGCCAGATCGTCGCAGCAGTTCTCGCGTTCCTCTCGAATTCGTCGCGACACCCACCACACAGCAGGATGGTAAAATAGCAGAGTTTCAATGACCGCCTGAAGCAAATTGACCAAATAATCCGCTCGCCGAATATGGGCCAGCTCATGAGCCAACACGGCCGCCAGTTCTCGTTGGCTAAGTCCCGTCGTGGCCACCAAAGGCAACAGCACGACCGGCCGCAACCACCCAATCAGCACAGGCGAACAGACTGCGACCGTTTCACGCAACGAGACAGCAACACGGACACACATTCGCGACTTTATATCTTCAAACATTGCCACAACCGCGTGGTCCTGGACCGGGTCGCCGATTTGCTGAAGGCCGCGAATACGGAACCACCCAACCAGCAGTTTGAAGGATAAGAGACAAACGCCCGCCGACCAGATCAAGATTAAGACCGGGATTGCTTGACCGACGAGGAAACCCACTCGGTCGAGTGTCGCTCTTGTTGAGCTAAGCGTACGAACTTCCGTCTCAGGGTTAAGGGAAAGCTCCGTTGTACCACTTTGCGTATTCGTAGCCACTTCGGCAAATGCCACAGCCACAGATTCCTTCCCATTGACATCCACCATCACTGGAACAGACTCGCGTTTCAATTCCATTGCAAGGTTAGCATCCGCCTTTTCTTGGTTTGACGATGGTGTCTTGCCTTTATCCAAGTTGAAGCTTGTGGGCGTTGTTCCCGGTGTCAAAGTACTTGCAAGCCAAGTCGATGTGACGATCGGACAGAGCAACATCGCGCTCAGGCCCAAGCAGCCAACGACGTAGCGGATATTTGACGTTTGTCGGGCGAACAGATTTAGCAGTAACCATGTGACCAATGCGACCAATAGGCCTTGCCATGAAAAATGGATCAACGACCAACCAACGACTTGCATCAGCTTGGATTCAATAAATGCATTCATTTGGATTTTCCTTTGTCGATTTCGTTGAGCATTCGTTGAATTTCAGCGATTTGTTCGGGAGATGCCTTTTTCGAACTGAGTGCCTGCAAAACCAACTGTTGGGTCGAACCAGCAAAGACTTTCGCCACAAATTCTCGTAGAATGCTCCGCTGCATGGTTTCGGGTTTTTGTTTGGGGCGGTAGATATGCGAGCGTTGCGATTCGTCGCGGAGCAGCAAGCCCTTTTCGGTCATTACCTGCATCTGTTTGAGAATCGTCGTATAGCCGATGTCTCGTTCGGCAGCCAATTCCGTGTACACATCACGGACGGTCAGCGGCCCTTTGGCCCACAACACGCTTAAAATTTCAATTTCAGCCTCGGTCGGCCTGGGCAAATCCGTCATCACTTCCTCCAATTCCGACCCGCTCCAACCTCATACTACGATTTTTTCCGTACATGTCAACGACAGAAATCGTACTTTGGCAGAAATGGCCTGCTGGTTACAAGGTGTCACCCATCTATTTTGCTTTTGAGACACGGTGCGAGACTGGCCTGATGAAAATGTCCAAAAATGGGCAAGTGGGGTAAGAATTGGAATTGAAAACTGCTATGCAACTTCGTACTCGGTGAAGAACCATTTAGGAAAGAACCTGGCCGTAAAAAGGCCCCTTTACCAATAAACGCTTGTTCTCGTTCCGTGCAGTTAAATCATCCGCCACTTCCTCTTCACATTTTGCATTTTTCAATCT
>CAYOSX010000080.1:11164-11498 GCA_964406745.1 uncultured Opitutus sp. | reverse complement strand
GCCACCCGCACGATGATCCGCCGCCGCCTCGGTTACAAACAGCAGACCATCCTTTCCCTCGGACGCCTCGCGACCAACAAGGGCTACGACCTGCTCATCGACGCTTTCTCTGTCACCGCGAAACGTCTGCCCGACGTCGTGCTGCAGCTCGCAGTGGGCGGCGCCAAGATGGACAAGCAGGAAAAGCGCATCCTGGCCGAGCTCAAGGACCGCGTGCGCAAGCTCGGGCTCATGAAACGGGTCAAATTCTCAGGCTTCGTCGCCGACGCCGACCTCGCCGACCACTACCGGGCGGCCGATCTCTTCGTTCTCAGCAGCCGTTACGAACCCTTCG
>CAYOSX010000080.1:0-11154 GCA_964406745.1 uncultured Opitutus sp. | reverse complement strand
GATGACCGCCATCGAGGCGATGGCCTGCGGCACACCGACCGTGGTCACGGTCCACGGGGGACTCTTTCGCGCGCTCTCGTTCGGCCGCCACGCGCTTTACGGTGATCCCTTCGACAAGGAAGACCTCGGCATCATGATGATGAAGCCATTCCGCCACCGGAAGCTCTGGTCGCGCCTCTCGCGCATGGGCGCCCACAAGGCGCGTAGTCTCTTCACCTGGACGGGCATTGCCCAGCAGCTCATCAGCCTCGTCGAAGGCCGCCCGGCCCCGAAGGCGCTCAACGACACCGAGTGGGAAGAACCATGGAACGACGGCGATTGACCGTCGCTTCGAATCCAAGCATCCCCTTCAGCCATGCTGATCCTCACCGCAAAACTGGTCCTCGCCGTCCTTAGCGGCCTCGTGATGTTCGCGCTGCTGTGAAGCAGTTCGCCTACTGGCGCGACCCGCTCGCGCTCGCGGCGGCCGGTCTTTATGCCTTGAACCGCTGGGTTCTTGTGCCGGCCGGCGCCGCGGGCTTCTGGCGCAATCACTTCAACGACATCCTCGTCGTCCCGACCGCGCTGCCGTTGGTGCTCTGGCTGCACCGTCGGCTCGGGCTTCGTCAGCATGACCACACACCCACCGCCCTCGAGGTCGGCGGGCACGTTGCCATTTGGTCTCTGCTTTGCGAGTTCGCCGGCCCTCGCTGGACCTCGCACGGCACCGCCGATCCCTGGGATGTTGTCGCCTACGCCACGGGCGGCGCGCTCGCCTGGCTGTGGTGGCGCTGCCGGTCCAATCCCGCCGGGGCTGCTCTGCGGTGAATCTGAAGCTGGCATCAGGCATATCTCCCCAAGGCCGGGACCTCGCCCGCACCATCGTCGTCGGCCTCGCCGCGGGCCTGTCAGCGGTCCTGTTTCACCTCGCGATCCATTTCGTCTTCGAACACGGGATCGCCCGGCTCGCGCGAGAGTCTCCCGTGGTTTTCCTCGCGGGAAGCTTCGCCATCATCGTCGCCACCTCAGCCCTCTCCGGCTGGCTGCTGTCGTCCTTTTGCCCCGAGGCCGCCGGGTCCGGCATCCCCCAAGTGAAGCTGGCTTTCTGGAAGGACATGGGCTTCATCCCGTGGCGGGTCGCCTGGGTGAAATTTCTCGGAGGCGTCCTGAGCGTGGGAGGTGGTTCGAGCGTGGGACGCGAGGGCCCCTCCGTGCAGCTTGCGAGCGGCGTCGCCTCCGTCACTGCCGGCCTGCTGGGACGTCCTGCCCATCAACGTCGCGCTGCGGCGGCCTCCGGCGCGGCCGCCGGTCTTGCGGCGGCATTCAACACGCCGCTCGCGGCCGTGACATTTGTGCTGGAGGAAATCATCGGCGATCTGAACAGCCGGATGCTGGGCGCCATCCTCCTCGCCTCCGTCATCGGAGCCTTGGTCGCGCACGGGGTCCTCGGCCCCCAGCCCGCCTTCACCCTCACCGCCGCGGGCGTCCCGGAGTGGCCCATCTACCTCGCGACCCCGGCCGTCGCGACCCTCGCCGCTTTCGCCGGCGTATTCTTCCAACGTTTTGCGCTCGCCACCCGGAGCTGGAACAAACGCGCCACCTGGGCCCGCCCGTGGCTGCGTGTCACCGCGGGAGGAATCGCAGTCTGGATCATTGGAAGCGCGGTCTTCCTCGCCACCGGGCACCACGGCGTCTTCGGCCTCGGCTACGAAGACCTTTCCGCCGCCCTGAACCATCGGATGGAGTGGCATATCGCCCTCGTCCTGCTCATCGCCAAGGTTGCCGCCACCTCGATCTGCTACGGGCTTGGCGCCTGCGGAGGCATTTTCGCACCGACCTTGTTTTTCGGCGGCATGACCGGCGCCGTCTGCGCGGGATTGATCGGACTGGTGATGCCGCTCAGCGACGCGGGACACGTCACCCTCGCCGTGGTCGGAATGTGCGCGTGCCTGGGCGCCGTGGTGAGAGCGCCCGTCACCGGCCTGCTGATCGTCTTCGAAATGACGCGCGAGTTCGCCCTCGTTCCCGCCCTCATGGTCGCCGGACTCATCAGCCTGGCGATCTCCCGCCGGTTCTCGCGGCTGAACTTCTACGATGCCATCCTCGACCAGGACGGCCAGCAGGTTGAACGCGTGGCGCCACCGCGCGACTTGCGCGCCTGGCAGGAAACGCCGGTCAGTCGCGTCGCCAACTTTCGCCCCATTGTCGCCACCGATCTGTCCCCGGAAGCCTTGCGTACGCTGCTGGCGACCCACCGGCATGAACGCTTCCCGGTCGTGCTCGAGGGACGCCTGACCGGCGCGATTACCCGTGAAGCAGCAGAGGCGACTGCCTCGACCGGCGTGGCGGCCGTGGTCGAGCCTGTCCCCACCTGCCGGCGTGACCACACCATCCGCAGCGTGCAATCCAGCCTGCTCGACTCGCCCGCCAACCTCGTCGTCGTCGTGGGTGGCGACGACGAAAAGGTTCTCGGCCTGCTGACGCTCCATGATCTCCTGCGCGCCGAGTTGCTTCTCAGCAAGGAGAGCTGAGCGGACAGCTCGCGGGATCGATGCCGCCGCCAACCAGCGCCTCAACGACCGCGCCACAACCACACGCCAAGCACGACCCACACCGGAGCCATCCCCAAGGCCGGCAACCACTCGCCCAGCACGAGGGCCATCGGCAGCAGGAACGTGATCACCTGCCAGACGAGGGCTCCAGCGAGATTCAGCAGGTCCCCTCGATGCTCCTCCCGGTCCGCCTGCCTCCAGGCTCGAGGCCACCAACCGAGCGGACGAACCCTCTGGTAGAACTCGAGGGCAGATACCTCGGGCACCGGTGCCGTCGCCAGCGCCCCCGCGATTGACGCCACCGCCGAGACCGCGGCGATCGCCAGAAAGCGCGTCGCCTCATTCCACCCGGCCGGGTCGCCCAGGGCGAACACCAGCGCGGCCACGAAGCCGCCCGCCGTGCCCAGCGCAAACCCTGCGCCGTTGAAACGCGCCCAGAACCAGCGCAAGGCGAAGGGCACGAGGAAGGCGGGGAAGAGCAGCATCACGATGCCGATCCAAATTCCCAATACCGAGGCGCCGAGCGCGAACGAAAGCACGAGCCCCGCGAGCACGAGCAGCGCCGAAGCCCCGTAACCCGCCCAGACCAACTCCCTGTCCCCCGCCCCGGGGCGCAACGGTTCATAGAGGTCCTTCACGACATAACTCGCGCCCGCGTTGATCGTGCTGTCGAACGTGCTCATGGCCGCGGCCAGCATCGCCGCGAGCACCAGCCCTCTCAGCCCGACTGGAAAGTACTCCGAGTTCAGCACCCGCGGCAGCACGGCCTCGGCGTCATCGAGCGTCCGCACGTCCAATCCCAAACTCAGCGCAAGAATCGCGAAGCCGAGCACCATCGGCCAGCGTGCCGCAAACAGCACGGTCCACAGCATGCCGATCTTCCGGCAGTCCCGATCGCTGCCCGCGGCGTAAAACCGTTGTGCCATGTACGCCGAGCCGCCACTGCCACCCAGGCCTTCGAGCACGCCCTTGAACACCCAGACAACGAGGAAGAATCCAAACGGCGCGTAGGGCGTGAGACCGGCTTCGGCCCCCAGCCTGGGAAGGAATTGATTCAACTCCGCCCCCGGCCAGCTCGCGAGCAGTTCCGGTGACACCTGCTGCGCAGCGACGACGGAAATGTACAAGGCCGCCGCCCCAATCAGTCCGGCCTGAAAAACATCGGTCCAGATCACGCCGTACAGCCCGCCTGCCAGCGTGTAGCCGAACGCCACCAGCGCCATGCCGACCGCACATTGCACGGGCGTGAAGGGCAGGAACTCCGCGAGGAACTTTCCACCCGCGGAGAGAAAAAAGATGATCATCGCCACGGTGAGGATCACATACGTGAGCGCCGCCGTCATGCGCGCCGCCCTCCCCTGCGCGCCGGACCCGAAACGCAGCAGCATCCACTCCGCCGTCGTCATCACCTGCGAGCGACGATGCCACTTGCCCATGAAGGCCAGAAACACCGCGATCGGAAGCACCACGCCACCGCGCATCTCAATCCAGAAACCATGCAGGCCATAGACCGTGATCAGCGCGACGATCGTCATCGTGCCGGCCACATCCAGGTTGCTGGACATGCCTGACGAGCCGAGCGCCCACCAAGGCAGCTTTCGACCGCCCAGAAAATAATGTTCCGAACTCGAACCCGCGCGACGGGCCATCCACACGCCGGCCACGACAAGGACAAGGAGATACGCGGCGACAATCGACAGGTCTAAAGCGTGCATCGCCCGACCATAACACTGACGTCAACCCCTCGGGCGCGAAACGAAGGCCTCGCGCCGGCGGCGAATCACGTCACCGACATCAGCTTGAAATTCACCGCGTCCGTGAGCGCCTCCCACGAAGCATCGATGACGTTGTCGCTCACGCCCACCGTGCCCCAGATGTCGCGGCCATCGCCCGACTCGATGAAGACGCGGGTCCGGCTGTTCGCACCCTGGCGGCTCTCAAGAATACGAACCTTGTAATCGCGAAGCTCCATCTCCTTGAGCTGCGGATAGGCGTTCTCCAACGCGAGCCGCAGCGCCTTGTCCAGGGCGCCGACCGGGCCGGTGCACTCGGCGACGGTGTGCAGGGGCACGCCGTTGACCTTGAGCTTCACCGTGGCCTCGGCGAGCAGGTCGGAGCCGCGACGTTCGACAATCACCCGGTAGCTTTCGACCACGAAGAACGGCGAGTATTTCTCCAGCGCCTTTGCGATGAGCAATTTCAGGGAGGCATCGGCGGCCTCGAACTCGTAGCCGCGGAACTCGAGCTCCTTCAACTGCTCGATCAGGTTCTTCATCGCGGGCGATTTCTCGTCGAGGTCGAACCCGAGTTCCTTCGCCTTCATGGCAACGCTGCTTCGTCCTGCCATATCGGATACAAGGACGCGGGTGCGGTTGCCCACGAGCGCGGGGTCGATGTGCTCGTAGCTGCTCTTTACCTTTTGCGCCGCGTTGGCGTGGAGACCGCCCTTGTGGGCAAAGGCGGAGGCCCCGATGAAAGGCGCCTTGGGATCGGGACGCAGGTTGGCGAGTTCGTCGAAGAACAGTGAAAGGTCGCGCAACTGGGCGATGTTCGCCGCGCAGTGCGCGGTGCGACCCATCTTGAGAAAAAGATTCGGCAGGACCGTCGTGAGATTGGCGTTGCCCACGCGCTCGCCGTAGCCGTTGGCCGTGCCCTGCACGAGCGAGGCGCCGGCCGCAATGCCCGCCAGCGACAGCGCGACGCCCAGCCCGCTGTCGTTGTGGCAATGCACGCCAACCTTGTCGCCGCCGAACTCTCGCACGGCATGCGCGACGATATCCTTGAACTCATCGACGAGCGTGCCGCCGTTGGTGTCGCACAATGTCAGATTGGACGCGCCACCGCGAAGCGCCGCCGCCAGCGTCTGGAGAGCGTAATCCGGATCGGCCTTATAGCCGTCGAAAAAGTGCTCCGCGTCATAGACCACCTCGCGCCCCTGTGACAACAGGTACCGGCTCGAGTCCTCGATCATCGCAAGATTCTCCTCCAGGGTCGTGCGCAGGATCTCGGTGACATGCAGCGTCCACGTCTTGCCCACGATCGTCATCACCGGCATGCCACTGTCGAGGAGCGTCCGGAGCTGGGCGTCCTCTGAGGCCTTGACACCGGCACGGCGGGTCGAACCGAACGCGGCGATGCGCGCGTGCTTCAGCTTCAACGATTTCGCCTCGTTGAAGAAGGTGATGTCGCGCGGATTCGAGCCGGGAAAGCCGCCCTCGATGTAGTCGACCCCGAACTGATCGAGCCGCTCGGCGATCATCAGCTTGTCGGCCACGGAAAAATTGATGCCTTCCCCCTGCGTGCCATCGCGCAGGGTGGTGTCGTAGATCTTGACGCCGTTGCTCATGGAACCGGGGAGGTTTGCGCATCCCCAAGGCACTGGCAAGCGGGGGTTTTGCGGCGAAGCCTCTTTCCGGCAAATGGTTCTCGTTTCGCGGCCCACTGCGGCGGCGAAAGATCAGACGGATCCGACCGATCGGTCGGATCCTTGGCCCCCGCCTGCGCTCCCGCCCGCCTCCGCCCCTCACCCCGTCGGATACAGATTCTCCGTCACCGATTCGCAAAGGCCGACAAACGTCTCCTCCGCCAGCGGCAGCTTGCGTCCCCGTAGATAGGATACACCCCAGGTGCGGCGGAGCTTGCGCGCTCCCAGCGCGAAGGAAACGAGCGACTTCTCGGTGACTTCTTTCCGGACGATCCAATCCGCAAGGATGCCCACGCCGAGGCCTATCTTCACCAGCTCCTTGATCGCCTCCATGCTGCCGAGCTCGATGAAGTTGGCCAGGGCGACCTTCTCCGTGTCGAAGTACTCCTCGACGAGGCGGAACGTGTAACTGCCTTTGTTATAGAGAATGAAGGTCTCGCCGCTGAGTTCGTTCCGTGCCACCCGGCCACGTTGCACCCACGGGTGCATGGGCGGCACCACGAGCCGAAGTTCGTCATCGAAGAGCGGGCGAAACGCGAGTTCCTCGCGCGCCTCGGGCTTCAGCATGAGTGCGAGGTCGATCTGGTTGCCTCGCAGCAACTCCACCATGCGCGGTCCGTCCCCGGCCTCGATGCGGATCACGCACTGCGGAAAGCTTTGCTTGAATTCGCGAAGCACCGTCGGAAGCAAATACTGGCACGCAGCCGGACTCGCGCCGAGCCGCAGTCGGCTGTGTCCCCAGTTCTGCAACTCCTCCAGGCCCGCGCGCGCGTCCTGCATCTCACGCAGGATGCGCTCCGCATGCTTCAACAGGTGCTCGCCCGCCTGGGTGAGGTGCACTTTTTTGCCCACCCGGTCAAAAACGCGCACGCCGACCTCCTGCTCGAGACTCTTGATGGTGTGGCTGACGGCAGACTGCGTCAGAAAAAGCTCGCGCGCGGTCACCGTGAAGCTCCCGTGACGCGCGAGCGTGGCAAAGGCCAGCAACTGGCGGCTGTCAATAATCGGCTTCATGGATGAGCCTCCTTCATCATTATCATCGATTGTTTGAAGAGCATTTCTTGAGCCAGCCGGCCCGGCTGGCATCGCAGCGGCTAAAAGGGGAGGCAGACCATGTCCACCGAAGCCGCCACCTTTCACGTCGCCGCGAGCCGCCCCACGCGCATCGGCTTTATTCCTCTCAATGATGCGGCGCCGATCATCGTCGCCTACGAGCACGGGCTCTTTCAGAGGCACGGCTTGAACGTCGTTCTCTCCCGCGAGGTGGGCTGGGCCACGATCCGTGACAAGATCATCTACCGCGAACTCGACGCCGCCCATTCCCTCGGTGCCATGGTCCTGAGCACGACGCTGGGGCTCAACTGCCTGCCCTGCCCGTGCCTCACGGCCTTCGTGCTCAACACCCAGGGCAACTGCATCACGCTCTCCGAGGAACTCTGGCAGCGCGGCGTGCGCGATGCCGCCACCATGCGCGACGAAGTGATCCGCTCGCGCCACGAGCGCACCTACGTCTTCGGCGTGGTCTTCGCCCATTCCTCCCACCGGATTCATCTCTGCGACTGGCTGCGCGACGCCGGTGTGCACCCTGAGCGCGACGTGCGCATCGTCGTGGTGCCCCCTCCTCAGCTCTTCCGCAATCTCGTCGCCGGCACGATCGACGGCTACTGCGTCGGTGACCCGTGGAACTCTCTCGCCGTCCGCGAACGCGCGGGCTGGTGCGCCGCAACCAGCACCGAACTCGCACCCGGCCACCCCGAGAAGGTGTTGATGGTCCGCCAGGGTTTCGCGGCCAACGATCCGGGACGCCACCTCGCGATGGTCTCCGCCCTCGCCGAAGCCGCCGCCCTTTGCGATGACCCCGCGTTCCGGCCCGAACTGGTCAAGCTCCTCGCCCGACGGGAATACCTCAATGTCCCCGAACGCGTCATCGCCGCCGGCTTCGTGGGTTCACTCGACCTCGGACACGACCGCCGCATGGAGGCCGCCGACTTCATCCGTTTTCATCGTGACGAGGCCAACGATCCGACGGCCGAAAAGGCCGCCTGGCTCATCGAAGGTATGGTCCGCAATCGCTTCCTCCCGCCCGGCACCGACGTGCCCCGCGATCTTGGTCGCCGCACCTTCCGCTCCGACCTCTACCGCCAAGCCTGCCGTCAAGGCTCCGTTTCACACCATGACATCATCCCCGTACATGCCTGACCGTCCCTTCCGCTCCGCGCTCCGCTCCGGACGCCGCGCCTTGCTCGCCCTCGCCGGCGTGCTCGCCGCCCTGACCGCGGCTTCAACCCGCGCCGACGAGATCGAGAAGCCCGATCTCAAGTTCGGTTTCATCAAACTCACCGACTGCGCCCCGCTGGTCATCGCCAAGGAGCTCGGCTTCTTCGAAGACGAGGGCCTCTACGTCACCCTCGAGGCCCAGGCCAACTGGAAGATTCTCCTCGATCGCGTCATCACCGGCGAACTCGACGGCGCCCACATGCTCGCGGGCCAGCCCATCGCCGCGACCATCGGCTACGGTACGCAAGCCCACGTCATCACCGCCTTCAGCATGGATCTGAACGGCAACGGCATCACACTTTCCAACGAGATCTGGGAAAAGATGAAGGCCGCCTCGCCCGAACTCCAGGCCTCACCCGCACCGTTCCCCCTCAAGGCCGACCACCTTCGCCCCGTCGTCCAGGAGCTGCGCAACGCTGGAACGCCGATGAAGATGGGCATGGTCTTCCCTGTATCCACGCATAACTACGAATTGCGCTACTGGCTCGCCGCCGGCGGCATCCGTCCGGGTTTCTACACCGCCTCCGACACGACCGGCACGACCGATGCCGACGTGCTCATCTCGGTCACACCGCCGCCTCAGATGCCCGCGACCCTCGCGCAGGGAACCATCCAGGGCTACTGCGTCGGCGAACCGTGGAATCAGCAGGCCGTCCTTCGCGGCATCGGCATCGCCCCTGTCACCGACTACGACATCTGGAAGAACAACCCGGAGAAAGTCTTCGGCGTGACCGCCGCCTGGGACCAGGCCAATCCCCACACCCACGTGGCGGTCGTCAAGGCGTTGATCCGCGCCGGCCAGTGGCTGGATGCCTCCCCTGAGAACCGCCGCAAGGCATCCGAGCTTCTCTCAAAACCTGAATACGTCGGTGCAGACGTCCAGGTCATCGCCAACAGCATGACCGGCACCTGGGAATACCAACAGGGCGACAAGCGCCCCCATCCCGACTTCAACGTCTTCTTCCGTCATTTCGCCACGTATCCCTATTACTCCGACGCGGTCTGGTACCTTAGCCAGATGCGCCGCTGGGGACAGATCGGCGAGGCAAAGGACGACGCCTGGTATCACGCGACCGCCCGCGAGGTCTACAAACCCGCCATTTATCGCCGCGCCGCCGAGGCCCTCGCCGCCGCCGGCGTGATCACCGCCTCCGATGTGCCCGAGACCGACGGCTTCAAGCCGGCTGACAACGGTTTCATCGACGGCGTCACCTACGACGGCCGCAAGCCCAACGACTACCTCCGTCAGTTCGCCATTGGACTGAAGGACTAACTGCGTCTCCACCTTCTCGATACATGACCGCACTGATCAAAACCTGCGAAACCGTCGGGCTCGCCTGGTTCGTGCCCTTCCTGAGGCTCGCGCGCCGGGAGAACCCGAACGAGCAGTTCCGCCAGATTCTCGTGAATCTCGGCGTGCCCATCCTCGCGATCCTCTCCTTCCTCGGAGCGTGGTCTTGGGTTGCCCGCACGGTCGAGGTAAGCTTCGGAAGCCTCCCCGGCCCCATGGCCGTCTGGGAACAGGCGGGAGCACTGTGGGAAGACCACAAGGCTGAGCGCGAAAAAGAGCGTGCGTTCTATGTCCGGCAGGAGGAACGCAAGGCCGCCCAACTCGCCAAGGCTCCCGACAAGCCCTGGGTCGAGCGCAAGTACGCCGGCAAGCCGACCTTTCTCGACCAGATTGTCACGAGCCTGAAGACGGTCTTCGCCGGCTTCATGATCGCGTCCTGTATCGCGGTGCCGATCGGAATCCTTTGCGGACTCAGCCGCGTCTGCAACGTGGCCATGGCGCCCTTCATCCAGATCTTCAAACCGGTCTCCCCCCTCGCGTGGCTGCCGATCGTGATGATCATGGTCAGCGCGCTCTACAATCCGACGGATCCGTGGTTCGAGAAGTCGTTCATCAGCTCGGCGGTCACCGTTGCGCTGTGCTCCCTCTGGCCCACCCTGATCAACACCTCGCTGGGGGTGGCCCAGATCGACAACGACTTCCTCAACGTCGCCCGCGTGCTGAAGCTCGGCTGGTGGAAGAAGGTGACGAAAATCGTCATTCCCTCCGCCCTCCCGCTCATCTTCACGGGACTGCGCCTCTCGCTCGGCGTGGGCTGGATGGTGCTGATTGCGGCCGAGATGCTCGCCCAGAATCCGGGCCTCGGAAAGTTTGTCTGGGACATGTTCCAGAACGGCAGTTCGCAGACCCTCGCCCAGATCATGGTGGCGGTCTTCGCCATCGGTTTCATCGGCTTCGCCCTCGATCGCATCATGATGAGCCTGCAGAAGGCCGTCAGCTTCGATGCCAACACCGTCCGCTGAGCGCACTGTCATGTCGTTCCTCGAACTCAAGTCGGTCAGCAAGTCCTATGGCGCGGGTGCGAAGCGCACCTGCGTGCTCGACAACATCAACCTGCGCATCCGTGAGGGTGAGTTCGTTGCGATCGTCGGCTACTCCGGCGCCGGCAAGACCACCCTCGTCTCACTCATGGCCGGCCTCATCCGGCCGGACGAGGGCGTGGTGACCCTGCGCGGGGAGCCTGTCCTCGAACCGTCGCCGGAACGCGCGCTTGTCTTCCAGAATTACTCGCTGCTGCCGTGGCTGACCGTGCAGGGCAACATTGCCCTCGCCGTCGACGAAGTCTTCCCCGAGTGGGACGCCGCCAAGCGGCGTGCGCACATCGACCAGCACATCGCCAAGGTCAACCTGACCCATGCCCGCGACCGTCGTCCGCGCGAGCTTTCGGGCGGCATGCGCCAGCGTGTCTCCGTCGCCCGCGCGCTCGCGATGGATCCGGAGATCCTCCTGCTCGACGAACCGCTCTCCGCGCTCGACGCACTGACCCGCGCCACCCTCCAGGACGAGATCGCGCGCATCTGGGCGGAGGACCGCAAGACCGTCGTGCTCATCACCAATGACGTCGACGAGGG
>CAYOSX010000079.1:0-11719 GCA_964406745.1 uncultured Opitutus sp. | reverse complement strand
GTCGATCTGCGGTGGCTGCCTTGCCCTCATGGACGCCGGCGTGCCGATCATCGCGCCCGTTGCCGGCATCTCCTGCGGCCTCATGACCGAGACCGCGGCCGACGGCTCCATCGCCAAGTGGACCACCATCACCGACATCCTCGGTGAGGAAGACCACTTCGGCGACATGGACTTCAAGCTCGCCGGCACCACCAAGGGCATCACCGGCTTCCAGCTCGATCTCAAGATCAACGGACTGCCGTTCGAGATCGCCAAGACCGCCATTTATCAGGCCCGCGACGCGCGTATCGAGATTCTGAAGACGATGCTCGCCGCGCTGCCCGCTCCGCGCAAGGACCTGTCGCAGTTCGCGCCGCGCATCCAGACAATCCAGATCGATCCGGAGAAGATCGGCCTGCTCATCGGCCCCGGTGGCAAGACCATCCGCCGCATCACCGAGACGACCGGCGCGCAGATCGACATCGCCGACGACGACTCCGGCAAGGTGTTCGTCTACTCCAACAATGGCGAGGCGATGAACCGCGCCATCCAGGAGATCGACAGCCTCTGCGGCGGCGCCGGCGGCGGTGGTGGTGGCACCCCGATCGAGCTGGGCAAGATCTACAACGGCCGCGTCACCGGCATCAAGGACTTCGGCTGCTTCGTCGAGTGCCTGCCGGGCAAGGAAGGCCTTTGCCATATCAGCGAACTCGCCGACTTCCGCGTGCGCCGCACCGAGGACGTCGTCAAGATGGGCGACGCCATCACGGTCAAGTGCATCGGCATCGACGAGAAGTCCGGCAAGGTCCGCCTCTCGCGCAAGGCCGCCATGAAGGAACTCGAATCCCAAAAGCAGGCCGGCGAAGGCGAGCAGGCTCCCGCCGCCGACGCCCCCGCCCAAGGCTGAGGTTTCATCGAAAACGCTTCTCAGCTCCAAGCCGCGCCCTCCTCCATGGGGGCGCGGCTTTTTTTAATCGGTCGGATCCGACCGACCCGTCCGATCCCCGAGCTTCGGACTTCCCGCCGGCGCCGGCAGTCGCTTGGCTCGCTTCCGTGAACCTTCTCCTCACCAACGACGACGGCGTCGACTCTCCCTTTCTTCATGCGCTCGTGGGTGCCTTGCGCGCCGATGGGCATTCCCTCTATGTCGCTGCGCCGAAGGCCGAGCAGAGCTGGATCGGCTGCGCGAAGTCGCGCCGGCGCATGGTCGCCTCGGCATCAGTCGACGTCGGCCTCAACGTTCCCACGTGGAGCGTCGACGGCACGCCCTCCGACTGCGTGAGCATTGCCCTCGCCCACCTCCTGCCCGCGGACGCCGCCATCGAAGGCGTGGTCAGCGGCATCAACGTTGGCCGCAATGCCAGCCTCGGCTTCATCCTCGCCAGCGGCACGATCGGTGGCGCATGGGAGGGGGCAGTGCACGGCCTGCCCGGCGTCGCCTACTCCCTCGACCTGACCCGCGAGGCCTTCGAGGCGTTTCACGAGAATCCCTCGAATCCGCCGGCGGAAATACACACCAGCCTCACAAACGCCGCGCGTCATGCCGCCCGCCTCACGCCCGACTTGGTCCACGCGACGCCCCGCCGGAGTTTCGTGGTGCACAACGTGAACTTCCCGCTGCCCTGCGCGCCCACCACCGAGGTGCGTCGGACCGTACCCGCCCGCGTGATCGTGCCCGGGCTCTTCACCCCGGCGGCGGACGATGGCACCCACCGGTTCATCTTCAATCTCGGGAACGACCACTCCCCTGCCGAACCGTTGACCGATCGCGCCGCCCTGGACCTGGGTCTGATCAGTCACACGGTCCTCGATTACACCGCAATCGGCCGACCGTAACGGAAGAGGGTAGAGGATAGTGGATAGAGGATAGTGGGTAGTGGATCGTGGGTGTCTAGTCCTGGTCAAAAGTTGACAGGTATTGATTAGAGGTTGGTGGGTTGGTTGTGGATGGGGAAAAGGTATTTGGGATGGGGTGCAGGGGAAGGGGCGGAGCTCCTTCCCCGTCCCGCCTTGAGCGGAGGGGGTGCAGGGGAGGCGGACAGCCTCCCCGCCTCAGGGCGGTGCCGGTCAAGCTGCGCGATGATGATGGACTTGGTGGGGAGTGCGCAGTTGCAGGGACAGATGTGGGCGGCGAGTGTTGTAGGTGGTGATCGCTTGGGCGATGGCGCTGCGTGCCTGGGCTTTGGCGAGAAAGACTCGGTCGAGATTGAATTCGTCCTTGAGGATTCCGTTCACCCGTTCGGCGCAAGAGTTCTCATAGCAGTGATTTTGCTCGGTCATGCTGATGGGCAGCGAACGGTTCTGGAGTACTCCGACGTAGTCGTGGCAACAATACTGGCTGCCCCGATCCGAGTGATGGATCGGAAAGCGATCCGGCGGGAGTTGCGTCATGGCCATCTGCAACGCCTTGATCGCCTCGCTGGCCTCGTTCGTGTCTCCGGCGTTCCATCCGACGATCTGACGGGAAACCAGATCGGTGACCAGCGCGAGGTACAGGATTCCCTCGTCGGTGCAGATATAGGTAATGTCGCTGACCCAGACTTGATGAGGCCCGGTCGGCTCCACCTGGTACAGCAGGTTGCGATAAACCGGCAGGCTCTGGTCGTACCACGTCGTGCGCACCGCTTTTTTCTTCGGCGCAACAAGCAGGTCGTTCTCCCTGAGGATCTCGAAAAATCTGTCGCGTCCCACCGGCATTCCCAGGCCATGCAGCAGGAACTGAAGTTTGCGGGTCCCGATCCTGGGCTGGACCGCGCGCACGCACCGCACCGCCTCAAGCAGACTCTGTGCGTCGCAAGCTTTGCGGCCACGCTCGCGGCGCCCCGCGTAATAGCCTTGCCGCGAAATACCCGCGATCCGGCAAAGTCCGCTCACGCTCACGGCAGCCCCTTCTGCGGCGCGCTGCGCCCGGCCGATAGCTTCGTGGCGGCTTTTTTTTTGAACTCCGATGGGTCCAGCCCAAGCCGTTCACAGGCGATCTGTAGGTACGCCTCGTCGAGCAGTCCCTTCATATGGGTGTCGGCCAGCGCCTTCTCCAACTCTCGCACCCGTTTACGCAACGCCTTCTTTTCGTCGTGTTCTTCCATAGTCATGATCGTTACCTGTTGTCTGATCGAGTCACTGCGTCCGTACCGGCGCAACCATCTGTGCACCGTGTTCCCGCCTCCTATCCTGTAGGCCCGCGTCGCCGCGGTCGGGCCACTAAACTTCCCTGATTCGATCTCGCCGACTACGTTCAGCTTGAACGCTTCGCTGTACCTTATCGTCTTTTTCTGGCTCATTTTTCTCGTCCTTCCCCTGTCAACCTAGGCTAGGACGGGACATAGAGAACACGTTTTCAGACGTACAATTTCCTCGGTGAACTCGGTGTTTGAACCGTTTCGACAGGCTCAAGGCCCTGAGTGTGTCGAAGGGCTCAGTGTTCTCTGTGTCCCAAAGATTTTTTGCGTTGGATGGGAAATCTGCGGTTAGGCGTGCCAGGGTGCTCGGCGCGCCCGGCTGCACATGCGGTTGGCTTCGGGGTCGTTGACGAACGATTCTGTTTCCGGATCGAAGTTTACGGTACGGCCCAGGCGCCAGCCGATGGACGCCGCATGTGACACGATATGACCGCGGCGAGTGACGTCGGCGTTGGCCGCGGGTTTGGCCCGCGACTTTACGCAATCCAGGAAGTCGCGCACGTGCTGCGTGGGATCGGTGCCCGCGGTCTCCGCAGGCATGCCCGACGCGAGCAAATTGGGTGAGGACACCGCGAGTTTTCCCGTGTCCGCCGCTTCCACCCAACCTTCGTCGCCTTCAAACCGCACCGGACACGTTCCCGGCACGACCCAATCGCCTTCTCCTTTGAAACCGGCCAACCGCATGACGAGCCTGGTCCCGTTGCGATACCGTCCATAGAGGGTTTGTCCCTCTGCAGAATACTCGACTGGCGTGGTATCGTCCGCCTGGGCGGCCCACTGGCAAAGGTCGATGGTGTGCGAACCCCATTCCGGAAGTGTCGCCCCACCGTGGAAGTCGTAGTAACCGCGCCAGTGACCCCGAACGTAGTCCTTGTTGTAAGGACGCCAGGGGGCCGGTCCGAGCCAGCGGTCCCAATCGACGATGTCGGGAGAGGGTTCCTCTTCGGCCGGCAGCCAGGCATGGCTTTCCTGAAGGGTCAGGATGCCGGCGTGGACCGTATGGATCCGGCCGAGGCGGCCGCTGCGAGCCAGCTCTGCGGCGACCCGGAAGTTGTCGACATTGCGCCGCTGGGTGCCGGCTTGGAAGACCCGGCCGTAGCGATTGATGGCGTCGGCCAGTTCCTGGCTCTCCCGGATCGTCATGCTGCACGGTTTCTCGCAATAGATGTCCTTGCCCGCCTTTGCCGCGAGGATGCTGGCGAGAGCATGCCAGCGGTCGCCGGTCGCGATGAGCACGGCGTCAATGTCCGGTCGTCCCATGACGTCGAACATGTCCCGGGTCTCCGTGCATGCCTGATTCTGGTAGTGGCGATTCACCATCACGCGCACCACCTCGCGACGCGCCGACTGCACATCGGCGATCGTGACGAACTGTACTTCAGGCTGCTTGAGGAACGCACGCAGCACTTGCTGCCCGCGGGGGCCGAGTCCTATGCCCCCCACGACAATGCGATTGCTTGGGGCAACGGTACCGCTCATGCCCAGGGCGGAGGCGGGAATGATCGTGGGCATTCCCATGACGACGGCCGTGCTTTTGAGAAACTGACGACGGGTGAATTTCATGCGGAGGGGTATCCTTCAGGTGTACGGGGGGATAAACGATAAGTGGCGCCGCGGCGAGTGGATCACGCTGCGCTGATGGGAATAGTGAAGGGAGGGGAGGAATTGACGATGTGTGTCAGTATAGGCGAAGCGCTGTAAACTACTGCGCGTTGCTTGGCGAAGCCTGTGCGAATCTTGAGCAGCTGCAGAGAGTCCGGCCCCATCCGCTTGACCGCGTAAGCGCCCCCCGGCGGATCAGAATCACGCCATCGCAGGGGGCGCGTAAGGGAGTCCGGGTATCTCAACGGTCTTGCGGAATCGGTGCTTCGACTCTCGTAACCCCCTCAGCAAAAAGCCCTCCCGAGCAGTGGGAGGGCTTAAAATTGGGTGCAGGGGTTGGATTGTCGAACCACTCGCTTTGCTCGAAGAGAACCAACGTTGGTACAACTCCAACCCACCCAAATGGCGAAGGCCGACCCGGTTAAGGATCGGCCTTCATGGGTGCAGGGGTTGGATTTGAACCAACGACCTTCAGGTTATGAGCCTGACGAGCTACCAGGCTGCTCCACCCTGCAACAAATGGGATGGGCAGGACACGAAATCGGGGTGGGGTCTGTCAACGAACTTTTTGAGGTATTTCCAATTCTCCTCTTGCCAGCCTCCGGACCGACCTCTGTGCTCGACCGCTCTTTCCCTTCGGAAGGGGTCACTCGAAAAAACACTACAATCCAACCTATCGATCGCAAGGCGGCCCATTGGCCGACCTGTGTGTCGCAGATACATAGATCATGAGCATCAGCATCACCGTTAAGGACCTCCTCGACGCCGGCGTCCACTTTGGACACCAGACCAAGCGCTGGAACCCGCGCTCCAAGCCGTACGTCTTCGATCATCGGCAGGGCATCACCATCATCGACCTCGGCAAGACGTATACCGCTCTTGAAAAGGCCTGCGCCTATCTCGAGGACACCGTCGCCAACGGTAAGACCATTCTTTTCGTCGGCACCAAGAAGCAGGCACAGGAAATCGTCCGCGAGGCCGCGACCTCCGCGGGCATGCCGTACTGCGTCGACCGCTGGCTCGGTGGAACGCTGACCAACTTCGCGACCGTCAAGCGCTCCATCGCCAAGTACAAGAAGTACCAGGCCATGGAGACCAATGGCGAAATGGCCAAGCTCCACTCCAAGGAGATTGCCGCCATCAAGCGCGAGATGGTCCGCATGCAGAAGAATTTCTCGGGCATCGTCGACATGGGCGAACTGCCGGAGGCGATGTTCGTCGTCGATATCAGCCATGACGACATCGCCGTGGCCGAGGCCGAGCGCTGCGGCATCAAGGCCGTGGGCCTGGTCGACACCAATTCCGATCCTTCCAAGGTGGCCTACCCGATCCCGGGCAATGACGACGCGGTGAAGTCGATCCGCATCGTCGTCGACGCCGTGCTCGAGGCCATCCAGAACGGCTTGGGCCAGCGTGAGTCGCGTCGTGCCAGCCGCCAGCAGGCCGACATGAAGGCCGCCACCGCCGCCGTCGCGGCCGCTGCCGGCATCTCGCCCGAAGGCGAAGCCGAGGCGGGCGCCGTCGAGACCCCGGCGGGCGAGCCCACTGGCGACACGGAGGCTGCGATCATCACTCCGAAGCCCCGCAAGAAGATCGCCGCTCCCAAGTCGGAGTAAGGCGTTTCCGTTCCTTTCACGAACCCCGCAGTCGCGGGGTTCGTGCCTTTGTCCCTGTTCAACCTGACAATTTCTACTCAATGAGCACCACCACGATCTCCGCACAAATGGTCAACGACCTCCGCGCCCAGACCGGCGCCGGTCTCATGGATTGCAAGCGCGCTCTCGTCGACACCAACGGCAATGTCGAAGAGGCCATCACCCTCCTGCGCAAGAAGGGCGCGGCTTCGGCCGCCAAGAAGGCTGACCGCCTTGCCAAGGAAGGTGTGATCGAAAGCTACATCCACCTCGGCGGCAAGGTGGGCGTGATGATCGAGGTCAACTGCGAGACCGACTTCGTTGCCCGCAACGACGAGTTCCGCGCCTTTGTGAAGGACCTGTGCCTCCACATCGCCGCGGCCAGCCCGACCTACGTGACGCGCGACCAGGTTCCCGAGGCCGACCTCGCGGCCGAGCGCGACATCGCGGCCGCCCAGGTCGCCGGCAAGCCCCCGGCGGCGATCCAGAAGATTGTCGAAGGCAAGCTGGAGAAGTTCTACTCCACGATCGTTCTGCTCGACCAGCCGTTCGTCAAGGTGCCGGAGAAGTCCATCAAGGAAATCCTCACCGAGCAGATCGCGAAGACCGGCGAGAACATCCAGATCCGCCGCTTCGTCCGCTATCAGCTCGGCACCTGAGCCGCGTTCCAGCCTGTTGCTTTCAAGGCGCTCCGTTTCAGACGGAGCGCTTTTTTATTTGGACGAATGCTCGGGCTGTAGGAGCGGCTTTACGCCGCGATCGCACGCGGACGGTGTCAATTGAGCGATGCGTCGTGAGGGCTGGCGGAGGGTGTTCATCGCGGCGTAAAGCCGCTCCTACAACGTGCGGCAATAATAGGCTTGTCTAATGGTAGTCGTGTGATTGCCCGTCGGATACGCCGAGAGCGGGGAGGGCTTCGATGGTTTCGGCCATGACATGGATCACGCCGTTCTCGTTCTGGAGGCGACCGGTGATCACGAGGGCGGGCTCCAGATTGATCACGAGACGCGATCGTTCGAACAGGTCGGGACGGACGATTGCGTTGGCATGCCCCGTCTCGTCCTCGAGCGTGATGAAGCAGAAGCCCTTCGCCGTGCCGGGACGCTGCCGGGTGATCACGGCCCCGCCGATGCGCACGCGATCGCCGTGGCGCGCCTGCGTGAGGTCCGAGGCGCGCCAGAGATCGGTCAGCTGCTCCCGCAGAAGGCGCATCGGATGCGGGCCGGTGGTAAGTTGTTGCGTCTCGTAGTCCGCCTGAAGCCGTTCGAGGTGCGTCATGCGCTCGAGCGGGGACAACTCCGGCTCGGGCGCAGGTGTGGCGACCAGGCGGAAGAGTTCGTCCGTCTGGTCGGAGGCCTCCACCTGCCAGAGAGCGGCGCGCCGGTGCTCGGCGAGGGCGTTGAGCGCGCCGGCTTTGGCGAGGGCACGGCGTTCGGCGGCGGTGAAGGCGGTGCGGCGCAGGAAATCGGCCATCGAGACGAAGGGCAGCTGGCGGCGGGTTTCGACCAGGGCGCGCAGGCTGGTGGAGCGCAGGCCCCGAATGGTGGAAAGGCCGAGACGGATCGTGCGGTCGTCGACCACCTCGCACCCGAGTCCGGAATTTTGAATACACACGGGCAGCACCGTGATCCCGTGGCGGCGCGCGTCCTGCACGAGGCTGGCGGGCGAGTAAAAGCCCATCGGCTGGTTGTTGAGCAGCCCGGCATAGAAGGGAGCCGGCCGGTGCACCTTGAGCCAGGCGCTCGCATAGGCGAGCAGGGCGAAGGAGATGGCGTGGCTCTCCGGAAAGCCGTAGAGGGCAAACGAGGCGAGCGAGCGGACGATCGAATCGACGGCGTCAGGATGCACGTGGTTCTTTTCCAGCGCGGCTCTCAGCTTGGCCGTCATGAGGTTCAAGCGCTCCGGCGAGCGGGTGAAACCGATGGCGCGCCGGAGTTCGTCGGCCTCGGCTGCGGTGAAGCCTCCGAGTTCCATCGCGAGGCGCAGCACCTGCTCCTGGAAGAGCACGACCCAAAGCGTGCGTTCGAGGATCGGCCGGGCGCGTTCGTCGGGATAGGTGCCGGGTTCCTTGCCGGTGCGGCGGGCGAGGTAGGGGTTGACCGCGTTTCCCTGGATTGGTCCGGGCCGGATGATCGCAACCTCGATGGCGAGGTCGTAGAAGGTGGCCGGCTTCATGCGCGGAAGCGTGCTCATCTGCGCGCGCGACTCGATTTGGAAGAGACCGACGGTATCCGCTTCCTGGATCAACTTGAACGTGGCGGGGTCGTCCTTGGGAATGCGCGCGAGGTCGACCGGCTGGCCGCGTTGGGCGCAAAGCTCGATCGTATCCTGCAGCACCGCCATCATGCCGAGGCCGAGCAGGTCGACCTTGACCATGCCCATGTCCTCGCAGTCGGACTTGTCCCACTGCAGGACGGTGCGTCCGGGCATGCGGGCATTTTCCAACGGGACGTACTGGTCGAGATCTCCGGCGCACAGCACCATGCCACCGGAGTGCTGACCGAGGTGGCGGGGAAGTCCGTGTACGCGGCGGCAGGCCTCGAGCAGGGCGGGGAGCCGGGGGTGATCGGTGGTGATGCCGGCGAGCTTGAGTTGCGCGGCAAGTTCGAGCGTGTGTGGGTAATCCCCGCCGTGAAAGAGTGACGAGAAGCGATCGAGCACATCGTCGGGCAGGCCGAGGACCTTGCCCACCTCGCGCATGGTGCTGCGGCCCTTGAACGTAATGACGTTCGCGGTCATGGCCGCACCCCGCCGTCCATACCGATTGTAGACTTCCTGGATGACCTCCTCGCGGCGCTCCATGCTGGGAAGGTCGAGGTCGATGTCCGGCCAGTCGGTGCGGCCCTCCGAAAGGAAACGTTCGAAGAGCAGCTTGCTCGCGATCGGGTCGACGGCGGTGATGCCAAGGGCGTAGCAGACGACACTGTTGGCCGCGCTGCCGCGTCCCTGCACGAGGATGCCGCGCTCGCGGGCGAAGGCGCAGAGATCGCGCACGATCAAAAAATAGCCGCTGAAGCCGAGCTTAGCGATGAGGGCGAGTTCGCGTTCCAGTTGGTGGCGGACCGGGGCGGTAACCTCGCTGTAGCGTTCTCGTGCGCCCGCCCAGGTCCTCTCGTGCAGGCAGGCTTCCTGGGTCAGGCCGCCGGTGTCCTTGTAGTCGGGAAATCGATACCCAAGGTTGTCGAGGGAGAACTCCAGTCGCCCGGCGAGACGCTTTGTGTTGGCGATTGCCTCGGGCAGGTCGGCGAAGAGCGCGGCCATCGCGCGTGCGTCCTTGAGGTGGGCTTCGCGGTTGCGCGAGAGGCGGCGGCCGGCGTGGTCGATCGTGGTGTGTTCGCGCAGGCAGGTGAAGACGTCGGCGACGATGCGGTCGGCGGCGGTCGCGTGGTTGACTCCATTGGTCGCGAGAAGCGGCACGCGGCGGGCCTGGGCCCAGTGGGTGAGGAACGTGTTCTCGTCTTCTTCGCCCGGAACGAGATGGCGTTGCAGTTCAACGTAAAGTCGGTCGGGACCGAAGGCGGCGAGCAAGCGGTCGGCAGCCTCCGCCGCGGCGGCGTTGCCCCGCGAGTGCCAGGCACGCCGGACGGGGCCTTCGGCGTCGCCGGTGAGCGCGATCAGCCCCTCGGTGTCGGCGGCGAGTTCCTGCCAGGTGACGCGACCTTCGCCCTTGGGCGCGCGCAGGTGGGCGTCGGAGAGAAGACGGCAGAGGCGCTGGTAACCGGCGCGCGAGGCGACGAGCACCGGGAGGACGCTGCCATCGTCGAGGGTGACTTCGCAGCCCACGCGGCCGCGCAGGCCCGACTGTTTGCCTGCCATGTGCAGGCGCACCGAACCGTAAACCCCGTCGCGGTCGCAAAGCGCGAGCGCCGGCAGCTCGATGCGCGCGGCCTCGGCGGCGAGCGCCTCAGGGGAGGAGCCGCCGCGCAGGAACGAGAAGGCGCTGCGCGCGTGCAGTTCGACGTAGGGCATGGACGGGAGCGGCACCGGTCACGCATCCGCATCGCCGCCGCGCGAGGCCCGCCGGGGAACAACGTGTGTCCGCGCTCCGCCGTCGCAAGCGGGGAGTTGGGACTTCCGCATCCGCGTTCACGCCCGGCGTCGCAGGGGGCGGGTGCGACGGAGCGAATCCCTACGCGACTGATTCGAGGTAGCGGCGCCAGCCGCCGAAGCGCGAGATATCCGCCGCGCCTTCCAAGGCAATCGGTTCGCATTGGTAGCCGGGCACGTGGGTTCCGTCGATGAGTTGCAAGGAGCCGATGGCGTGAGGCGGAGGAACGGCGGCGACGAACTCTGCCCACGCCGCGGACGGGAGCAGCCAGATTTCGATCTCGATCGAAACGCCCGTCCCCGGGGCGACCCGCAGCAGGCCCGGCTTTGCCGGTCGCGTGTCAGGAAGCACATGCAGCCGGTAGCAGGCCGCGGTGCGTTCGCGTCGCCAGAAGCGGGCGCCGCGCGCGGTCAATTGTCCGTTCAAGGGTTGACCGGAAAGGTGGGCGCCGACCACGGCGAGCGGCAGCCAGCCGGGCGGCACGGCGTCGGCGGTGCCCGCGGGCAACCGGGAACCCGGGTGCGGAAGAGGCGCGCCAGTGGCACCCAACGTCAAACGCGTGTCCGCCTGCAGGCGTGCGCCCACGCGCGCAAGCAGACTGTCGGACCACGCGGGCCCGAAAAGGGTCACGCCGAAAGGAGCGCCGTCCGGTCGAAACCCGGCGGGCACGGCGAGCGCGGCGGTGTCGAGCAGGTTGGCAAAATTGGTGTATCGACCAAGGTTCGCATTGAGCGCCAGCGGCTCGGCGTCCACGGCCTCGCGCGTGTAGAGGGTTGCGGCGGTTGGGAGAAGCAGCAGATCGATCTGCCGCCACGTACGGGCAGCCTCCCGTTGCAGCGACTGGAGACGGTACGAGGCCTCGAAGGCATCGACGGCTAATGGCGTCGCGCCGCCTTCGATGATGCGGCGCGTGACGGGATGAAGCGCGTCAGCATGCCCGCCATGAAAGGCTCGGATGGCAGCCCAACGTTCGGCGATCCACGGGCCTTCGTACAACAGGCGTGCGGCGGACGTGAAAGGCGCGAGGTCGATCTCGATCGCCTCGCCGCCGAGGCGTTTCAGGCGAGCGATCGCTTCGTTGTACAAGGGAGGGTTTACGCTGTCGCCCAGCCAGTCCAGCTGGCCGGCCTGCGGGATGCCGAAGCGAAAGGGAGGCGGGTCCTGCGCGGTCACGATGGGATCGAACAACTCAGGCGCGGGTCTCGCGAAAGGGTCCTCATCGTCGTAGACTCCGGCCACCGCGGCGACCGTGGTCGCGTCGGATACGGTCAGGGCGA
>CAYOSX010000078.1:0-11771 GCA_964406745.1 uncultured Opitutus sp. | reverse complement strand
GTATGCGCGACAAGGGGCTGTCGATGACGGCGGTTGTGCTGGTCGAGCACGGCTCGCCCCACCCGGCGGTGACGGCGGTGCGGGAGTTCCTGGGCCGTCAACTGCGCGATATGCTGCGCGATGAGGTCTTGGCGGTGGGCACGGCGTCGATGGAACGTCGCGACGGGGCGGTGTACGATTTCAACGAGCCGCTGCTCGCCCGGGCTTTGCGGAGTGCGCCGTTTGACGCGGGGGACGTGGTGGTCGCGCTCCAGTTTCTCTCACCGGGACGCCATGCGGGCGCGGGGGGAGACGTTGCGGCCATTTGCGCCGCTGCGGAGGCGGAGCGACCGGGATTGCGCACGCACATGACGGACCCCCTGGGGGCGCATCCCGCCCTGATTGACGTGCTGGCGGACCGCTATCGCGAAGCGGTCAAACGGGGCTCTTCGGCTCGATGAGACCGACTTCGAGCGCGTAACGCGTCAGACTGGCGACGTCGTGGAGGTTGAGCTTCCGCATGAGGTTGGTGCGGTGGTTGTCGACCGTCTTGACGCTGATGTTGAGCTTGGCCGCGATCTCCTTGGTGCTGTGGCTTTCGGCGACGAGCTGAAGGATTTCGCGTTCGCGATCCGTGAGGAAGTCGGTGGTTGCGCTGGCCGCGGGGTTGGCGACGACATTGCGCAGCAAGGCGGCAACGGCAGGACCGAAATAGGTGCCGCCGTTCGCGACGGTTTCGAGGCCCTTCTTGAACTCAAAGAGGCCGGCGGTCTTTTCAACGAAACCGTGAGCGCCGGCCTCGAGCATTTCGCGGACGAGCACGGGGTTTTCGTGTCCGGAAAACACCAGAACGCGCAAGTTCTTGAGTTGTTTGGACAGACGTCGGAGAAGATCCACGCCATTGAGACCCGGGAGCTTGGCATCGAGCACGATCACGTCGGGTCGGGTCTCGAGGCACAGGGTGTGAGCGCTTTGACCGTCACCGCTTTCGCCCACGAGCTTGTAATTTGGATCGGTGCGAAGGATCTCCACCAGCATTTCACGGATGGCGGTTTGATCTTCAATAATGACGAGTCGCTTCATAGGGTGATTAATCTACCGCGATGGTTTGGGAACAATAGGGGAATTGGTACAAGATTCCATCATAACGGCCCCCTTTGGCTCTCGATTTAGGAGGATTTTACACGAGTTATCCCGATTCCTCCAAGTCATTTGCTGAAGTTTATCGATCAGGAAGTGTGTTCACGCAACTCATCCCGGCGCGACAGGGCAAAAAACTTGCCCTCGTGTTCGGGCCGAGGGTTCCACCCTAGTCGGATCGATTCGGCCTGCGGGTGCTTCTGGGGTGGTGGGTCGACTGGGATTCGAACCCAGAACCAACGACTTAAAAGGACGCTGCTCTACCATTGAGCTATCGACCCCCATGTGGAGCGATCCGGCGCGAAGGCGGATTCACTTCACCTCAAAGGCGACGGTAGTACGGCGCGGGAGCGGTGATCGGCAAGAGGAAAATCGGGACTTCCCGCCTACATTCCCGGGAATCCCCCGCGACCCCGCATGCCCTCCATCTGGCGCATCATCTTCTTGGCGCCACCGCCCTTCATCATCTTCATCATTTTCTGCATCTGCTGGAATTGTTTCAGCAGTTGATTGACCTCGAGCACCTTCACGCCGGCGCCGTTGGCGATGCGAAGGCGGCGGCTGCCGTTGAGGATCTCGGGTTTGCGGCGTTCCTGCGGGGTCATCGACTTGATGATGGCCTCGGTGCGGGCCATCTGCCGCTCGGCGCCGCTGTCGAGTTTCACGCCGTTCATCCCGGGCATCATGCCGAGCAGGCTCTCCATCGACCCCATCTTCTTGATCTGCTGCATCTGGGCGAGGAAGTCCTCCAGATTGAAGTCCGCCTTGCGGAGCTTCTCGGCCATCTTCTCGGCCTCCTGCTGGTCGATGTTCTCCTGGGCTTTCTCGACGAGCGAAACCACGTCGCCCATGCCGAGAATGCGGGAGGCAAGGCGGTCCGGATAAAACGAGTCGAAGTCGGCCGTCTTTTCGCCGGTGCCGACGAACTTGATGGGAACACCGGTGATGCTCTTGATCGAGAGGGCGGCGCCACCGCGGGCGTCGCCATCCATCTTGGTGAGGACGAGGCCGGTGAGACCGAGTGCGTCGTGGAACGCCTTGGCGACATTGACGGCCTCCTGACCGAGGGCGCCGTCGGCGACGAGAAGGATTTCGTCGGGTTGCACACGCTCGCGCAGCCGTTTGACCTCGGCGATGAGGTCCTCGTCGATCTGCAGGCGTCCGGCGGTGTCGAAAATGATGAGGTCTGCGTTGCGCGTGCGCGCTTCGTTGAGCGCGGCGGCGCCGATCGCGGTGACGTCGCTCGTGGTGCGATCAGCGTAGAAGCCCAGCTCCTCCTGTTTCGCGAGGATTTCGAGCTGGTCGATGGCGGCCGGACGGTAGACATCGCAGGCGACAACCAAGGGTGAGGCGTAGCCCTTCTTCTTCAGCAGGCGTCCGAGCTTGGCAGTCGTGGTCGTCTTGCCGGCACCGTGGAGACCGACCATGAGGATCTTGAGCGGCCGGGCGGCGGAAATCTGGGTCTCGCCCTCGCCGAGCAGGCGGACGAGTTCGTCGTGGATGATCTTGATGATCTGCTGGCCGGGGGTGACGCCCTTGAGTACATCCTGACCGACGCATTGGGTTTGCACACGCTCGACGAAGTCGCGGGCGACCTTGAAGTGCACATCGGCGGCAAGCAGGGCGGTGCGCACCTCCTTGAGGGCGTCGGCCATGTTCTCCTCGGTGAGGCGGCCGACTCCACGGAGGTTGCGCAGGGCGGAGGAAAGTTTGTCGGTAAGGGACTCGAACATGATGCGAAAGGATGAATGGAGACCATTGGCGGCGGTTTTTCCAGCCTCTTACTCGACGGATTTCCTGAACGCATCCGTGATTGCCGAGGATAGGAGCCAAACCCATCGTGCGCGGCAATTCCACCGCACCCGCGCTTCTTCGCATGACTCGAACGTTCCCCCCGCTCGCCTGGCTCAAGCAACGGTGGCGAACCGGTTGGGCCATCGGGCTTGCGCTGGTGGTGGCGGCCTCGGCGTTCCGGATCATCGAAGCGCGTGCGCTCGACAGTCCCACGGGAGACGAATGGCTGGCGGCCGGCACGCGGGTGTTTGAGCCGTGGCTGGAGCGGGACGGAGGCGAGATGGCCTTCGCGACCTGGCTTTGGCGCGAAGCGGAAGCAGGCGAGTGGATCTGGAGCCTCGGAAGCATGGATCTCAACGGCCAGTGGGATCCCCGTCTTGGCGCGTTGGGCGCGGCGGCGGTGCTGGCGCTGGCGGTCTTTGGGATGATCCGCGTTGCGCTCAGGGGCCTCGGTGGCGGCGCGGCATTCGGGGTGGCGTTGGGCGCGACCGTCGTCTGGAGCCTGCCGGGAGTCGGCCACGAAGTCGCGGGGGCGTGGAGCGGGAAGGAAGGTTGGTTGTGGGGACTGGGGTTTGGCCATCTCGCGTTGACCTGGACGGCACCGCGCCGCCCGTGGGGGCACCTGCTGGGGTTGGCGGCGGCGCTTGCCTCGCCCGCCGGGGCGGCGTCGGCGTTCGCATTGATCGTGTGGGTCGGGCTCGAACGTCGCCGCGGTGCGGACGGGCGTGGGGCCGCGATGGGGACAGCCGGGTGGAATGCAGTTTTGATCATGGCCGTGGTGGGGCGTTCAATGGTGCACGGGGAGGACGGACTGCAGCTGTCTCCGGCGCCGACCTGGGCCGGGCTGATCGGGATCGGCCTCTTGACGGCTCCGGGGCTGGTGATGGCCGCAAAGTCGCTCGGTGAACGCGGTCCCGAAGCACGGCAACGCGGCCTCCTTGGCGTCGCGACATTTTGGATGCTACTGCTTGCCCTGGCCGAAGGTGGGCCGCGGCCATGGGCGACGGCGGTGGGCGTTGCGGTCGCGTTCCCGCTGCAGGCTGCGTCGTGGGCGCACCTTCGACGTCTCGACGTGGGCGGCAGGCGCCAGGTGACGGTGTTCGCGTGGGCGTGGCTCGCAGCGATGCTGCCCGTGGTGATCGCCGTGAATCGCGATTTGCCCCTGCCGCTGGAGATCACGCAGGAGGCCCAGCGACGCGTCGAAAGGATCCGTGTGCATGCGGCCACGGGTGATCGTGAGGTGCTGGCGGATGCGTTGCGTTTGCCAGAAGCGGAGGCAGGGCGCGTGGCAGGGTGGCTGCGCGATACGCGGCTGAAACCGTGGCTGCCGTCGTCCGTGCGGGCGCCGCTGGAAATTTGGGACGGGCAGACGGGGGCAGGGGTGTTTTCCACGGATCGGGTGCCGTTCATTCCGGGTTTGCCAGCCGGATACACCGCGGTGGCCAGCGAGGCCGGAGGTGAGACGGGAGAAGGACGGAGTCGGGTTTTCGAAACGCGGTTTCCGCTTCTTCAGGTGTATGTGGCGGGCGTTGGCGAAGCGGGACGAACGGAGCTGGAGGTGCAATCGGTGTCGGGCGAAATCGCGCGCCCTCTGCAAACGCGTTTCGATGCGACCGGGGCGTGGCGGCGGATCAACCTGCCGGCGCCAGGCGGGCCGGCGGCGCTTGTCGTCCGTGACACCTCACCGGAGACCTGGCTCGCGGTTGCCTCGCCGGTGGAGCTGGGACGCGGAACCTGGGTCGCCGGCAAGGTCGCGGAAATGTGGTTTTTGCCGGGGCTCGCGGGGCTTCTGCTGATGGGGGTGATGGCGATCTTCGGCTTCCGGGATGCCAGGTTGGCGTTACGCAATGCGGATGCGGAGGAGTGGCGCGGACTGCTGCGGTGGGCGCCCTGGGTGGCGCTGGCGGCATACGCGCTGGTGTTGTCAGGATTTGTGGATACACATGCAGCCGGGGCCGATGCGGCGGGCTATCTTGCGCAGGCGCGCATGCTGCGCGATGGCGAGCTGACCGCACCGATGCGCATGGTTCCCGGGGTGGAGGTGCCGGAGGGCATTTATGTGCCGCTGGGCTTTGTGCCGCGGGCGGACGGCCAGGTGGCGCCAGGCTACCCAGCGGGGCTGCCCTTGATGGTCGCGGCCTTTGCGTCCGTGCTGCCATTCGAAGTGGCCACGGCGCTGGTGATTCTGCTGCACATCGTGGGCGGCGTGGTCGTGGTGCGACTGCTGGCGCGGGCGTGCGGCCTGCCGGAGGGGTGGGCGTGGCTGGCGGCGCTCTGGGTGGGCATCAGCCCGGTGTATTTGTTTATGGGACTGCAACCGATGAGCGACGTGCCCTCGCTGGTCTGGCTCTCGGTGGCGTTGCTGTTTGCCCTGCGCTCCCGCGAGGGTCCCGGCTGGGCCGTGGCGTGCGGCGCGGCCACGGCGATGGCAGTCCTGTTGCGTCCAGCCAACGCTCTGGCTTTCGTGCCGCTCGTCATCACGTTGGGGTCGTGGAAGGCGGTGGCCCTGTGGATTCTGGGTGCGGGGCCGGGGGCGGCGTGGCATCTGTGGCGGGCGTGGAAACTTTACGGTTCGCCGCTGGCCACGGGTTATGGTGACATGAGCGGGGCGTTTGGCTGGGAGTGGGTGGGGCCGACTGTCGGCCAGTACGTGGTGCAGTTGCCCGTGAATTTCACCCCGCTGATCGCGCTGGCATGCGTGGCGCCCTTCCTGTCCGTCGCCGAACGCCGGGTGCGCTGGGCCCTGGCGACGTGGGCGGGGTTGTTTCTGGTTTTCTATGCCGGCTACTTTTTCACGCACCTGACGTGGTGGTATCAACGCTTTCTCGCGCCCGCCTATCCGGCCCTGGTGATCCTCGCCCTGCTGGCGCTGCGGGCGTGGGTGGAGCGCCGGGGACTCCGGCTTTTCGCGCGCGGAGCCGGTGCCAAAGCATGGATTGCGAGCGTGGCGCTGGCGGCCTGTCTCGTGGTGCCGGCGGCGGTTCAAGGCCGGCGGTTGCTCGTCCTGCATCCGGCCGATGGCAATTCGCGTTATACGGAACTCGCGCAATGGGCGGAGCACACCTTGCCTCCGGGCGCAGCGATCTTCGCGTTTGAGGCCAGCACCGCGTTGTTCCACCATACGGAGTTCACGGTTCTGCGTTTCGATCAGGTGGAGCGGGTGGATAACGCGCGGGTTGCCCAGCGCCTGCTGCAGCTGGGCCGGCCGGTCTATGCCGTTGTTTTTCATCTGGCGGAGCAGGCGGAGATTAACACCCGTCTCCCGGAGGGCGAGTGGCGTGAGGTCCATCGCATCGGGCACATGGAGGTGCGTGAGTTGGTTGCCCTGGGTTCGTCAGCGGTGCGCCCCGACGGTGAAAATTAGTGTGGATTACCGGGTTCAAACTCTGCGATGGTCGCCGGTCCCATGAATCCTGTTCTCACGCTGTTACTCGAAGGCGGCAGCCTTACGACTGCGCAAATGGCGCAGGTCGCCGGTCTGTCCGTGTCCGAAGTCGAACAGCACCTGGAACAGCTGAAAAAAGATAAAATCTTCCTCGGCTGGCGTCCGGTGCTCGATCTCTCGCGCGAGGCCGCCGCCGCTGCCGCCGTGCGCGCGGTGATCGAGATCAAGGTGACCCCGGAGCGCGGGGGAGGATTCAACCGATTTGCGGAAAGGATCGCGCGGTTTGATGAAGTCGAGTCCTGCTACCTGATGTCCGGCGGGTACGATCTGCTGGTTTTCGTAAAGGGCTCCTCGCTGCAAAAGGTCGCGGGTTTCGTTTCCGAAAAGCTCTCCACCGTCGAGGGTGTGCTCTCAACGTCCACGCACTTCATCCTGCGTTGCTACAAGGAGCAGGGTTTCCTGCTCGAGGTGGGCGAGGTCCAGAATTCGCGGCTCAACGTCGCCCCGTAACCCGAGGCCACTTCCATGAGCAAGGACCCAAAACGTTGGGTGGCGGGCCATGTCGGTTCGCTGCCCAAGAGCGGTATTCGCGACTTCTTCGAACTGGTCGCCAAGATGAAGGGCCAGGACGTGATCTCGCTTGGCGTGGGCGAGCCCGACTTCGTCACGCCGTGGCACATCCGCGAGGCGGCGATCTTCGCACTCGAGCACGGCAAGACCTACTACACCTCGAACCTCGGCCTGCTCGAACTGCGACGTGCGATCTCCTCGTACGTCACCGAGCATTTCGGCATCAACTACCGGCCGGAGGATCAGGTCATCGTCACCGTCGGCGTCTCCGAGGCGCTCGATCTCGCGTTGCGCGCCTTCGTCAACCCGGGCGACAAGGTGATGTATCACCAGCCCTGCTACGTTTCCTACCATCCAAGCATCGTGCTTTCGCACGGGGAGCCCGTGGCGGTGCCGACGTACGCGAAGGACGGCTTTGCCCTCACCGCCGAGGCCTTGCGCGCCGCGTGGGTGCCCGGCTGCAAGGTGCTCATGCTCAATCTGCCCTGCAATCCCACCGGAGGCACGTGCAGTCGCGAGCAACTCGAGAAGATCGCCGCGTTTTGCGTCGAGAAGGACCTGCTCGTGATGAGCGACGAGATCTACTCCGAGCTGACCTTTGACGGCGTGCACACGAGCATTGCGAGCCTGCCTGGTATGGCGGAGCGCACGATCTTCCTGCACGGCTTCTCCAAGGCCTTTGCGATGACCGGCTGGCGCATTGGTTACGCCTGCGGGCCGGCCGCCCTCATCGATGCGATGATGAAGGTCCACCAGTACACGATGTTGTGCGCGTCGATTGTCGCCCAGGAGGCGGCCCTCGAGGCCCTGCTGCGCGGTTGGGACTCGGTGCAAAAGATGCGCGATCAGTATCACCGGCGCCGCGACCTCGTTGTCCGGCGGTTCAACGAAATCGGCCTGACCTGTCATTCGCCGCGTGGTTCCTTCTACGCGTTCCCGAGCGTCGCGGCCGCGGGGCTTTCGGAGAAAGACTTCGCCGTCGACCTGCTTGCCGCGGAGAAAGTCGCCGTCGTCCCCGGCACGGCCTTTGGGCCGGGCGGCACCGGACACGTCCGCGCCTGCTTCGCCACCAGTTACGAGCAGCTCATCACGGCCTGCGACCGGATCGAGCGCTTCGTCGGCGGCCTGCGTAGGTAACGAAAGAGCGGGCCGGGTGGGCCATCGGATCCTCATCGCCGGCTGCTTTTCTACTCGCTACCCGCTACTCGCTACCCGCTACTCTCTCCTCCTATGTCCCGCACCGTCGCCATCGTCGGCCGACCCAACGTCGGCAAGAGCCGGCTCTTCAACCGGCTCGCGCGGAAGCGCATCTCGATCGTCCATGACCAGGCTGGCGTCACGCGTGACGTCATTTCAGCCGAGGTTGCGGAGGGGGCCTACACGCTGCTCGATACCGGCGGGCTCGGGCTCAAAGGCGGCGAGACCACCCGGGAACTCACGCGCGCCTCGGAAGAACAGGTGGGATTTGCGATTGAGACGGCAGCGTTGATCATCTTCCTCGTCGACGGGCTCGAAGGACTCACCGAATTGGACACGCGCATCGCGCAACGCCTGCGCAAGAGCGGCAAGGACGTTCTGCTCGTGGTCAACAAAGCCGACTTCGACGACGAGAAGATCGAGCTCGCCGAAGCTTATCGTCTTGGCTTGGGCGAACCGTTTCGCGTCTCGGCCGAGCACGGCCGGGGAGAAGAGGAATTGCGCGAGGAGATCCTGCGCCGCCTCGGTCCCGCGCCCGTGGAGGAAACGGAGACGAAGACAGCGCGCGATCCGTTGAGCGTCTGTTTCATCGGCCGGCCCAACGTCGGAAAGTCCTCGTTGAGCAACCGTCTGCTGAGGAGCGACCGCCTTATTGTCAGCGACGTGCCGGGTACCACGCGCGACGCGATCGAGGTGCCGTTCCAGTTCAGGGGCCGCGACGGCAAGTATTACCCGTTCAAGCTCATCGACACCGCCGGCATCAAGGCTCAGACGAAGCTGGCGTCGCCCGTGGAATATTTCTCGCGGCTTCGTTCGCTCGATTCGATCAAGCAGACGGACGTGGTCTTTCTCGTGCTCGACGCCGTCGATGGCGTGACGGCGCAGGACAAGGCCATCGCCGGGGAGGCGGTGAAGGAGCGCAAACCCATCGTTGTCGTGGTCAACAAGTGGGACCTCGTCCGCAAGGCGTTCGCGGCCCACGAGACGCCGGAATTCGCCGAGGCGAGCGGGATCAGCGATTTCAAGAACGAGCGCGAGTATCGGAAGAAGTACGAACGGGCCGTCTTCGACCGGCTCTTCTTCACGCCGGGTGCGCCGCTGGTTTTTGTGTCCGCCATGAGCGGCTATGAAGTCGACCGCATGCTCAACGCCGCGGTGAAGTTGAACCGTACGCTCGATCAGAAGATTCCCACCGCCCGGCTCAACAAGACCATCGCCTACCTCACGGAGCGCACGCCGCCTCCAGCCGTCGGCGGGCTGCGTTTCCGCGTGTATTACGCCACCCAGACCGGGAATCGTCCGTTCCGTATCAAACTCTTTTGCAACCGTGAGGAGAAACTCACCGAGCAGTACCGGCGTTACCTGGAAGCCGGTCTGGTCGATGAGTTCAGGCTGAACGGCTGCCCGATCTATTTCGATCTGGTCGGGAAGGAGTATCGTGAGCTGAGCGAGCGTCTCGACGCCAATGCCCGCCGTGAAAAGGCCAACGTGAAGAAGCCGAAATGGCGCGAGCAGGAGGCGCAGGAGAACCTTTCCGATGAAACCCTCGAAGACTGAGTACCAAGGCTGGCAGGCGGTGCGCCTGGCGACGCGTTCGTTTGAGCTGATCGCGCCCGTCGAGTTCGGTCCGCGCGTCCTTTCGCTGCGTTCGCTCCAGTCGGGCGGCAATCTGATGTTCGAGTTTCCCCGTGACGAAGGCGGCGCCGCCGGCGCGGATGGGCTGAAGCTGCGGGGCGGTCACCGCCTCTGGCATTCGCCTGAGCACATCGTGCGTACGTATCAGCCGGACAATGACCCGGTCGATGTCCGGGAGACGAAGGACGGCGTGCAGTTGCGGGCCGCGCTCGAGGAGAAGACGGGCATGCAGAAGACGATGGCGCTTCGGATCGTCAACGACCGCACGGTGCGCGTCACGCACACACTCACCAACCGCGGACTGTGGGCGGTCGAGACCGCTCCATGGGCGCTGACCATGATGCGCCGCGGGGGCTACGGTGTCGTGCCGCTCATGCCGAAGGGCAGCCACGCGGCGGGCGACCTGCTTCCCACCTATTCCCTGGTGCCGTGGTCCTACACGGACCTCTCGCTCAAGTGCTGGGACCTGCACACCGATTATATCGGCATTGACACGCGCAAGGCGAAGACGGCGCAGAAGCTCGGCCTGACCAATTATCCCGGCTGGTCGGCCTACTGGCTCGATGGCGTGACCTTTGTCAAACATGCACGGGTCCTGCCGGGTGCGGTGTATCCGGATTTCGGATGCGCCTTCGAGACCTTCTGCAACGACACGATGATCGAGTTCGAGACGCTTGCGCCGCTCGCGCGCCTGGAACCGGGCGGATCGGCCGTGCACGTGGAGCATTGGGGTGTCCTTGACGGGCTGGAGCGGCCCTCGACCGACTCCGCCTATGCGAAGCTGGCGACCGCGGTGGCGGCGTGGTTGGGTAAATTCTGATTTTTGACACAGAGGGCACAGAGCTCAGACACAGAGAACACGGAGTAACGCCTACAGCCTCAGTTCATGAGTATACCTGATTTCGAAACGGTTTTTTCCTCTGTGAGCTCTGTGTCCGAGCTCCGGCTTGGCTCTGTGTCTTAATCTGAAAACCAGACTGCCTGGCATCGATGGCTCCGCTCCGACTCGTATTCATGGGCTCCGACGCGATCGCAGTCCCCCTGCTGGACTGGCTGGTGGGCGAGGGGGCGCGGTGGGCGACCATCGTTGGCGTGTACACCCAGCCCGACCGCCCTGTCGGCCGCGGACAACGCATCGTGCCCAACGCGATCAAGACCTGGGCACTCGCGCGCGGACTGCCGGTCCATCAACCCGAAAAATTGACGGAGGCGGAGCGGGAGGGACTGGCGGTACTGGCCGCGGACGTCGTGCTGGTCATGGCGTATGGGCACATCCTCAGGCAGGCCTTCATCGATACGCCACGCCTCGGGACGCTGAACCTGCACGCCTCCATCCTGCCGCGCTACCGGGGTGCCTCGCCCATTCAGAGCGCGATTGCTGCGGGCGAGCGTGAGACGGGGGTTTCCTTGATGCGCATCGTCCGGCAACTCGACGCCGGTCCGGTGGCGGAGGTCGAACGGGTGCCAATCGGTTCGCGCGACACCGCCTTGGAGATCGAGGGGCGTCTGGCGGCCGCCTGTGTGCCGTTGCTGGCGCGCGGACTGCCGGCCCTGGCCGAAGGACGTCTGGCGTTTGTGGATCAGGACCACAGCGCGGCGACCTTCTGCCGGCGTCTCACGAAGGAAGACGGTGCGCTCGATTTCAATGCGCCCGCCGCAGCCTTGGCGGCGCGGATCAACGGTCTTTTTCCGTGGCCGGCGTGCCAGATCGACTTGGCGGGACAGGCCGTCAAGGTGGGGCTGGCCGAGGTTGGCGCAGGCGGGGGACGGGCAGGGGAGGTGCTCGGTCCGGATGGCGAAGGCCTTTGCGTGGGTACGGGCAACGGGTGCCTTCGCCTGCTTCGTTTGCAACGCCCGGGAGGCCGGATGTTGCCGGCGCCTGAGTTTTTGCGTGGTTTTCCGGTGGAGGCGGGTATGCAGATTCCATCGCACGCGATGACTTCGCTGACCGTGGTGGAGCGAGGGTAGGTTTCGGAGACCGCTTTAGGCAGCCGGCGCCTCGGAAGGAGCGGCGACACTCCTGTCGCCGAACCCGTACGCGGACGGCCTTCGACGGTCCGTCCGGCATCAA
>CAYOSX010000077.1:9672-12109 GCA_964406745.1 uncultured Opitutus sp. | reverse complement strand
CCACGCCTTCACCCGGGAGGCGAAGCCCATTTTTCGTTTTGGTTCCCCAAGCTCGGCGCCTTTGCCCCTTTGCGTCTCTGCGTCTCTGCGTTAAAATTCGGCAGCTTTCTCCCGGCTCAGTAAAGCTTCACGTACCCGTTGCGGCGAAGCCGCTCGAGCCAGCGTTCCTCGGCCGACCGGGACATGTTCTGGAGAAGGATGCGCTCGATCTGTTCGCGGGCCTGGTCGATCGGCATGATGCCAGCGTAGCGGCGATCCTCGACGTAGAGCACGTAGGCGCCCTCGGGAAGGACGATGGGGTCGCTGACCTGGCCCTTTTCAAGGGAGAAGAGCACCTCGGCGAATTCCTTCTTCAGGTTGGAGCGTTGCATCCAGCCGTAATCGCCCCCGCTGGAGCGCTTGAATCCCTTCGAAACCTCGCGAGCGACAGCCTCGAATGACTCGCCGGCCTTGATGCGGTCGAGGGCAGCTTGTGCTTGGGCGCGCAGCTTCTCGTCGGTGTCTCCCGCGGCGCGCGGCATCTCGATCATGCGCATGTGGGCCTCGTCCTCCTGGTAGAAGCGGTCCTTGTTCTCGTTGTAATACTGCTCGACCTTAACCGGGCTGACAATGCTCTGCGACTTGCGCTGCTGGGAGCGCATGTAGCTGTAAATGATTTCCTCTTCCACCTCGACCCGGTAGTCGCGAAGCGTCATCCCGCGGCTGCGAAGGTAGGCGTAAAACTTGGAACGATCGCCCTCAAAATCCGAGATCAGGTTCTCGGCGACGGCATTGTCGACGTAGCTGGCCGGAATGCGCTTCTGCTCCTCGCCTTCTTTGGTTTTGTAGAATTCCTTCACAATCAGAACCTTATCAATGAGGTTCTGAATCGCGTTGTCCTGGAGCGCCTCGAGCCGCTGCTCGAACTCCTGCTGGTTGCGGGCTTCGCGCTGAAGTTGGGGGATGTACGGTCCGATTTCGCGGCGGATATCGTCGATGGTGATGACCTTGCTCTCGACGATGGCAGCGATGCCGTTGGCAAAACGCATCTCGAGGTTGTCACTGGCCGTGGCGCTGAGCGCGAGGCCGCAGGACAATCCAAGGCCCGCCACCAGTCGAAAGCACCGCGTCGAAAAAAGGGCAGAAGAACGATCAAACATGGGACGCCAGAGCATTAAGGAGAAGGCAGGTTGTTGAGGAACGAAAGAATCTCTTTTAAACGTAGAAGGGGCTTCGGAGCGGTCAACCTTGGAAACCGGTTTCCCATCATGACAAAGTCGTCCGCCTTGCCTGAATTGCGCAGGCACTGCAGACGGCCCGAACGTGTTTCGACGGCGACAATTCCCTTCTGTTCCGCGCGCACCCGGATCTCAGTGACCAAGAGCAGGGCGCGCACCTCGTCGCTCAGTTTTCCGAAACGATCGCGCAATTCGCTTTCGATTTCCTTCAGCTTTGCCGGCGACTCTGCCATCGCCAAACGGCGGTAGACGTCGATCCGCAAACGGGTTTCACCGATGTAGGCCGAGGGCAGGCGGGCCTGGATCGATGGGCAGTCGACGGCGCCGCTGGCCTCGTGCTCGGCGTCGCGGACGGCGGTGTACCCGTCGGCGTACCGTCGCCGGCTTTCCTCGGCCGCGGCGGACTCGCCCACGAAGACGAAGTCGAGTTTCACGCTGGCGCGCACGTGGGCGGCCTGCTTCTCGCCCCGCAGGCGGGCGACGGACTGACGCAGCAGCTGGCAATAACGCTCGAAACCGACCCCGACGATGTGACCGCTCTGCTCGGCACCGAGCAGATTGCCGGCGCCACGCAGCTCGAGGTCGCGCATCGCAATGCGGAAGCCGGCGCCGAGCTGATTGTGCGTGCGCATGGCATTGAGGCGCTCGCGGGCGATCTCGACCAGCCGCGTATGCCGGTGAAGCAGGAGGTAGGCGTAGGCCTGGTGCTTGAACCGACCGACGCGTCCGCGCAACTGGTACAGTTGCGAGAGACCGAAGCGATCCGCGCCCTCGATGATGATCGTATTGCAGTTCGGGATATCGAGACCGCTCTCGATGATCGTGGTGCAGACGAGCAACTGGTATTTCCCTGCCACGAATTCCGTCATCGTGCGCTCCAGCTCGCGTTCGTCCATTTGGCCGTGACCGACCCCGATGGCGACCTCGGGCAACAATTCGCGGAGGCGCGTGGCGACGGCCTCGATCGTCACCACGCGGTTGTGCAGGTAGAACACCTGTCCGCCCCGTCGCAACTCGTGACGGACGGCGTCGACGACGATCTTCTCATCGTACGTTTTGACGATGGTCTGGATCGGGTGGCGATTGACCGGGGCGGTCTCGATCACGCTCATGTCGCGCGCACCGGTCATCGCCATGTAAAGCGTGCGTGGAATGGGCGTGGCGCTCATGGAAAGCACGTCCACCGTGGAGCGCAGGGTCTTGAAGCGCTCCTTGTGCTT
>CAYOSX010000077.1:0-9662 GCA_964406745.1 uncultured Opitutus sp. | reverse complement strand
GGGCAGCGCGTCCTCACCGGTACCGAGCGCCTGGCCGGCGGGTCCCGTCAGCCAGCGGAACCAGGCCGCGTCGCGTGCACGATCGGCGACGGCGCTGCCATGGTTGGGTGGAGCCAGCATCACGACGCGCCCGAGATCCTTGCCCGGCGTGTCGGCCTGCAGCAGGCGGTGGGTGCCGACGAGGATGTCGACCTGGCCGGCGGCCGTCGCCGCGAGGATCTGCTTGATCTCGTTGCGCGTGCGGAAGCGGCTGACCATCTCGATCGCGATCGGGTACCCCGCCATGCGTTCGCGGAAGGTGTTGAGATGCTGTTGCGCCAACACGGTGGTGGGAACGAGCACGGCCACCTGACGTCCGCCCTGCACAGCCTTGAAGGCGGCGCGGATCGCGACCTCGGTCTTGCCGAAGCCGACGTCGCCGCAGATCAGGCGATCCATGGGGCGTTCGCGTTCCATGTCTCCCTTGGTTTCGCGGATGGCGCGCAGCTGGTCGGGCGTCTCGGTGAAGGGGAAGGAGCCCTCGAACTCGTGCTGCCAGTCGTTGTCGGGCGGAAAGGCGTGGCCGGGCTGGGCATCGCGCGCGGCCTGGATGCGGAGAAGTTCGGCGGCGAGATCGAGCGTGGCGCGCTCGGCGGCCTGGCGGGTCTTTTCCCAGCGACCGGACCCGATGCGCCCGAGTTGCGGCCGGGCCTTGCTTAGCCCGACGTAACGGCTGATGAGATGCGACTCCTGCAGCGGCACGTGCAGGGTAACCTGATCGTCGAACTCGAGCGAGATCACCTCCCGCTGCCCGTCCCGTGTATCCAGTTTGGTGAGACCGCGGTAGACCGCGATGCCGTGCTGGAGGTGGACAACGAAGTCGCCTTCGACGAGCTCGGAGAAGTCGAGCAAGTGGTCGATCTGGGCGCGCTGAGCGAGGGCGCGCCGGCCGGTGAGGGGACGGCGGGCGCGGCGGCGGCCGAACACCTCTGTCTCCGTGACAATAACGAAACCCGCGCCCGGTTTGTCGGCGAGCCGTCTCGGCAGGACGGTGGCGGTGGCGCCGCTGCGGAGCGTGAGGCGAAAACCTTCGTTGAGCGCGCCCCGGCAGAACACGGGAGGCGGTTTGCGCCAGACCTTCGTCTGCTCGAGGATTTCCCGGACGCGCTGCTCTTCGCCCTCCTTCGATACGACAAAGAGCACGTGTTGTCCGGCGTCGCGCCAAGCTGCCGCCTGCACAAGGAAGCGATCGCGAGCCTCCTCCTCGGCGGCGAGCCGGTCCTGTGCGAGCAGGCGGTCGTCCGGATAATGGCGGTGGTGAACGAGGCTTTCGGTTTCGAGCGTGTGCTCCTCGACACCGTCGCCTTCGAAGAGGGCCGCCGCCTCGTCGAGATCGCTCACGCCGGTGAGTGATTCGCAACGGGCAAGCAGCGCGGGTAGGCCGGCTTCCGGATGTTCGGCGGCATGGGCGGCATCGCTGAAGGCGGTGTCGAGCGCTGCCGGTTCGACCAAGGCGAGGCGGGTGCCCGACGGCAGGTAGGCGGCAAGCCCGGTGAGGGAAGGGGCGAGGCGCAGGCGTGGCGAGGCGGCGAGGGTGATGGAGGCGACCGATGCGCCCGACCGTTGTGTGACCGGATCGAAGGCGCGGATGTCCTCGAGCTCATCGCCGAAGAAATCGAGCCGGTAGGGCGTGTCCGCGGAAATCGGATACACGTCGACGATGCCGCCGCGGATCGCGTAGTGGCCCGGGGCCTCGCAGACGGTTTCCGAGTCGTAGTCGAGTTCCTGCAGGCGTTGAAGCAGGCCCTGGAAGGGCTGGGTTTGGCCGCGTTCGAGCGTGAACTCCCTCGCGGCGTATTCCTGCAACGCGGGCACGGGTTGCAGCAGGGCTGCGGGCGTGGTGACGATCGCGAGCGGCCGCCGGTCGCCACGACTGGCGGCGCGGAGACGGCTCAGGACGGCGGTGCGGTCGGCCGAGGCGGCGAAGGCCTCTCGCATGTCGCGGCCGTCCGGCATCGACTCCGGCAGGACGACCACCTCGGTCGCCTTCGCGGGATCGACGGTTTCGTCGAAGAAGGCGATGTCCTCGGCAAGATGTTCGGCCGATTTCAAATCCTCGGCGACCACCAGCCACACCGGCGCCTCGCGTTCGCGCAGCAGGCCCGCGAGCACGGCTCCGCGCGCCGGCGGGCAGACGCCGGTGAGACGGAGACGGGGGAGCGTGAGCGCGGCGGACGGCATGACCAGAGGAAGGGTGAAGGAACCACGAAATCCCGCCGGCGCAAAGCGCAACCTTGCGCCGCGCTCAGGTGTCCTGCGGTGCCGCCAACGCCACCAAGGCCGCGCGCGCCGCGGCCTCTTCCGCTGTTTTCTTCGACGGACCGCGTCCGGTGCCGAGCAGCGTTTCGTGCAAATAGACATGTGCCTCGTATTCGCGGGCGTGATCTTCGCCGCTGACATGCTCCGTGGCGTAACGGAGGGCGGAGTTGCCGTGTTCCGGTTGAACCTTCTCCTGGAGTCGGCCCTTGGGATTCTCGGTGTCGACCACCCCTTCGAGCCGCGCGTCGAGCGGACCGTAAAGCGCGAGCACCACGCGGCGCGCCGTCGGCAGATCGCTGTCGAGGTAGAGGGCGCCGACGAGGGCCTCGAACGCATCCTCAAGCGCGGAGGCGCGATCGCGTCCACCGCTCTGCTCCTCGCCCGGACTCATCCGCAGGCAGGCGTCGAGCCCGAGGTCGCGTGCGAGGCGGGAAAGAAAGCCCCCCTTGGTCACGGCTGCGCGCCGTTTGCTCAGGGCACCCTCGCGCTCCGCGGGGAAGAGGGCGAACAGCTCCGCGGTAAGGATGAGTTGAAGGACGGCGTCCCCGAGGAACTCGAGCCGCTGGTTGCTCTCGACCGCCTCCGGATTCGACTGGATGTAGGACGGGTGGGTCAGCGCGCGCGCGAGCAGGCTGGGATCGCGGAACGTGTAGCCAAGCCGTTGCTCGAGGGACTCAAACGGTGAGGACATGCACGCGGGAGCGGGCCTCAGGACGACGCGCTGGCGTAGCGCCGGAGGCCGCGGTTGAAGACGAAGATGCCGAGGCTCAGCCAGACAAGCGTGGCCGCCAGAAGCCAGAGGGCGTGCATGGGTTCGAAGCCGTGGATCAACGCGCGGGCGGGCACGTTGCTGACGACGACGGCGGGCAGCGCCCACACAAAGAGGATGCTGGTGACGCCGCGGAAAGCCTCCCGTGGCAGGCGGGAAAACTCCATCAAGGTGAAGTAGCTTCCTTCGATCCCTTGGCTCGCCCCGAGCCAGAACGTGAGCGAAACGATGAGAAGAAGCGCGCCGTAATGAATCAGGATCCCGCAAAAGATCATCAGCGTGAAGGCGGCGAAATCACCGAGCGAGGGATCGAGGCCGAGCTGGCGGATCGCGTAGGCGATGACGGCGAGGGCGACGAAGGCGTTGGCGAGTCCGTCGAGGTCGAGCTTGCGCGTCGAGACCATGAAGAGGGGGTTGCCCGGCTGGGCCAGGAAGAAGTCGAAGTGCCCGCTTCGGATGTTGCGCGCCATCTCGAAGAGGTTGCTCCAGAAGAACCCCATGATGAACCGTTGCACGAGCATGGAGGCGCCGATGAGCATGAGCATCTCATACTGGTTCCAGCCGGCGACGGAGTCGGTGTGCGAGTAGATCACCGCCACGAGCAGGATGTTGACCGCCATCCAGAAGAACTCGACGAGCGACCACATGATGAAGTCGAAGCGGAACATCATCGTTCGCACGACGGAGTAGCGCGCGCAGGCGACCCAGATGCGAAGGTAGTTGAGCAATTTCATGGGCGGAGGCCGGCGCGTCGATCAGCCGCCGACGGCGGTATGGCGGCGCAGGCCGCGGGTCCAGAGCAGGTGTCCGAGGCCGAGCAGGAGGACGGCCCAGATGCCCTGGAGCACCAGTCCTTCCTGGGCCTGCGCGTAATCGAGGCGGCCGGTGAAGATCGCGGCCGGGAAATACATCTGATAGTAGTAGGGCAGGAACTGGGAGATGCGGAAGAGCCAGTCCGGCATCAGGTCGAGCGGGAAGATCTGGCCACCCAGGATCGTCTCGATCGCAAGGGAGAGGATGACGAACGACTGGATCTCGAGAAACCAGAACGTCAGCAGGCCGAAACAGTAGGCGATGGTGAACTGGATCAACGCCGCGAGCACTGCGGCCGGAATGCCGAGTGCGAGCCGCCAGGGGTCCGCGGGAAACACGAGATGCTCGTGAAGCAGGGGAAGGGCGACGAGGAGCGGCAGGAGTGCGAGGGAGCCGGAGACGAGGCGCGCGGCGCCGAAGATGCTGAAGCGATAGCCGAAGTAATTGATCGGTTTCAGAAGGAACTGGTTGATGAGTCCGTTGCGGATCTCCTCGCTGATCTGGTAGTCCTCGTTGAAGGCGCCGATGAAGAACTGCATGATCATCAGGACCACGAAGTAGGTCAGCGTTTCCCCCAGTGCGAAACCGCCGATCTCGGTCTGGCCGCGATAGGCCGCGCTCCAAAGGATGAAGACGAAGACGAGGTGGAAGAGGGAAAAGAAGGCGCGGATGCCGAAGGTCCAGCGGTAGACCAGATTGCTCTGCAGTCCGATGAGGAACGCGTGACGGTATTTCGCGAGCGCGGGGAGCATCGGGTGACCGGGGAAGGCGCTTCGATCCGGGAGGACTCGCGGGTGGGGGCGCTTAGGCTTTGAGACCGAAGCGGGCGATGACTTCCTTCGCCAGATTTTTGTAGGCGGTGGCGCCGGGCGAGGTCGGGTCGTAGGCGAAGATCGTCTTGCCGAAACTCGGGGCCTCGCTGAGGCGGACGGTGCGCGGGATGACGGTGTTGAAGATCTTGTCGGGCAGGTGCTGCTTCACTTCGTCGACCACCTGGCGAGAGAGGTTGGTGCGGATGTCGAACATCGTCATGACGACGCCGCCCAGTTCGAGGGCGTTGTTGAGTCCCGCCCCCTTGATGCGTTCGACGTTGCGCAGGATCTGTCCGAGGCCCTCGAGCGCCATGTATTCGCACTGGAGGGCGATGAGGAGGAAGTCTGCGGCGGCGAGGCTGTTCATCGAGAGCATGCCCATGGACGGCGGGCAATCGATGATGATGGCGCGGAAGCCGTTGGCGGCCTTCACGGGCTCGAGCACGGCACGCAGCTTGGCGAGGTAGTTCTCGGACTGGGCAATCTCGATCTCGGCGGCGGCGAGATCCTCTTCGCTCGGAATGAGGGCGAGGTGCTCGATCGAGGTCGGAACGATCATCTCGAGCGCCGTGCCCTCGCCGCGCAACGGACCGTACAGGCTGCGGCCCTCCTGCTTTTCGACGCCGACGGCACTGGTGGCGTTGGCCTGCGGGTCGAGGTCGATGAGCAGCGTGTGGATCTTCTTGTCGGCGAGGGCGGCGGCGAGGTTGACGGCGGTGGTCGTCTTGCCGACACCGCCCTTTTGGTTGGCGATGGTGAAGGTGAGGGAGGACATGCGGCGGAGTTCTCTATGGACACGGGCGCGGCGCCGGCAAGCGTGCCGTGCCGGCGGGGTTACTTCTTCTTGTAGACCTTGGCGGGGTCGAAGAGCGGCTGGCTGGTGAACTCCAGCCGGAACGCCGGGTCCTCCATGGAGACCAGGCGGCGGTAAAAGCAGGATTTGTATCCATTGTGGCAGGACGCGTTGGCCGGGCCCGCCTGCTCGACCTTGAGCAGAAGCACGTCCTGGTCGCAGTCGGTGCGCAGCTCGCGCACCACCTGGATGTTGCCCGACTCCTCGCCCTTGACCCAGAGCTTCTTCCGCGAGCGGCTCCAATAGGTGGCCTTGCCCGAGCGGAGGGTGTGCTCGAGGGACTCCGCGTTCATGAAGGCGAACATCAGCACCTCACCCGTGGAGGCATCCTGGGTGATGCAGGGAATGAGGCCATCGGCGTCAAACTTCGGGCGAAGGGTACCGCCGAGTTCGATCTCGGCCGTGGTGGTGCGTTCAGGAAAGGACATGGTGAAGGCGGAGGTAAGACGAGGGGGAGGGTGGCTGGCAAGGTGTAGCCGCGGGCGTGCCGCCCGCGCGGGGCACGGCGATCGTCGCGATATGGATAAATAATTGCATTAAGTCTTTCGAAATTGCACCTTTTCCCATGTCCACCTCCCGCCGATTCCCCAAGCGGCCCCCGCGTATCGTCCCCTTTCGGGAAACCCGTTCCTTCTACTTTCTTACGATCACAACGCATCACCGTCGACCGGTGCTTGATAATGAGAAGGTGCACGACGCTTTCATTCATTTCGCATCAAGAGGTCATAGCGAACACGGCGTCGCGGCCGGGCGGTACGTGATCATGCCCGATCACCTGCATCTATTTGTTTGCCTGCCGGAGACGGGCTTCCCGCTCGTGCGGTGGGCAGGTGGACTTAAGCGTCAACTCGGCACGGTCCTTTCAACGGAGGCTGGCGTTGGTCCTGTCTGGCAGCGCGGCTTCTTCGATCACGTTATACGCAACCACGAAAGCTACTCAGAGAAATGGGAGTATGTTCGTCAGAACCCCGTTCGCAAAGGACTGTGCGCTCAGCCGGAAGACTGGCCTTGGCAGGGGGAGGTGGTGCCGATTCGGTTGTAAACGGCGTTTTTGGGAGCCTTACGGAGCGCCCGACACGGGCGCTGCTACAACCCCCGCAGGTACGCGTAACTATACAACCCGGTCCGGTGCCCATCGCTGAAATCGAAGCGGATGGCGTAGTTGCCGACCTGCTCCCAGCCGGTCACCTGGACGCCGGGGAACGTCTTCGGGCCGTTGCCGCCGTACTGCTTGCCGAAGATGTCTCGCTCGCCCTGGTTTTCAGCGCTGGGCGAGGCGGCGCGCAGGCGTTCGGCGGTGATGAAGGTCTCGTGGCCGTCGCTCCAGGCGATGGCGACTTCGTTTCCGATGAGCTGAAGGTTGGTCGGCGCGATCACAGGGGAAAGACCCTGTCTCGGCCGGCCGCGCGACGAAAGCGGAAAACGCGAACCGGGGTTCAGCGCGACGCCGGCCCGGAGCGTTTGAGGCGAAGGACCGTGAAAGGGATCTCGCGATAAAGCTGCGGTTGGGTCGGCAGACTCGGTGCGCGGAAGATCGGACGCGCCCATTGCACATCGTGGTGCGGAATCACCAGCGTGGAGTGTTGTGGGTTGGGCGGGGGAGGGGCGGCGTGGAAGGGCATCGGGGAAACGGGTTTGGCCATGTTATCGGCACGGTCCCGCATTGGGTTAATGTCGATACGTGCAAAAACCTGCCGGCGGATGCATTTTTCGAGGCCTTGGCGGTCAAGTACGCGTCCAGGGTGACGATGACCTCGCCATGTCTTTCCCGTCCGCTGCACCCGTCCTTACTCGTGAACGCATTTTGACTGTGGCCCGCGGCCTGCCCGCCGCCCCCCAGGTACTCTCGGAACTCGGTGAGTTGTTGCAGGACCCGAATGCGGATCTCGAGCAAATCAGCGAACTGCTGCGACGCGATGCGGCGCTGGCGGCCCGCGTCATCCGCATCGGCAACAGCCCGGCCTTCGGGGGCAATGCGCTTGCCTCGGTCGAGGAGGCGGTCAACCGGGTCGGCTTCGGCGAGATTTTCCGTTTGGTCGGCCTGGCGACGACGTCGCGCCTGGCGGATCGTGCGCTCGCGTGCTACGGGGTCGAGGCCGAGACGTTTCGAGCGAACGCCCTGTTTCATGCGCTCGCGGCCGAAGCGCTCGCGAAGGAGACGAGCGATCTCGATCCCCGGGTGGCGTACGCAGCCGGCCTGATGCGTGGAGTGGGCATGATCGTGCTGGATCGCCTGATGCGCGATACCGTGGCAGGAGGGGCGCGCTACTCTGCCCAAAGCGGAGAAGGCTACGCGGAGTGGGAAGGCAAGGTCGTCGCCCTCAGCAATCCCGAGGTGGCGGCGGTCATTCTCGCCGAGTGGCGTTTCCCGAACGACGTCGTCAACGCCGTGCGCGATCACTATCTGCCCGGCACCAACAAGACGCCTTCGGCCCTGGCCGGCTTGCTCAATGCAGCGGGGGTCATCACCTCCTCCGTCGGGCGCTCCCTGCCGGGGGAAATGTCGTATTGGACCTATTGCGCGGGACAACTCGCGGGCGTCGGGGTCGATGATGCCTCCTTCGGGCGGGCCGCCCAGGTTGCGGAAGCCGCGTTCGATCGGCTCAAGGACGGCCTGTAAACCGGCGCGCGTCGATTGAAGAGACTCCCCGCGCCGGGTTCATGGAACAAAAAGGCGCGCGGAGTCCCCACTCCGCGCGCCGTCACCCAATCCCAAAAAGTCCGGGTCACGCCCGGCTGCGTCGCTTGTTTCCCGGTGCCTTGCCGGCCCGGGCATTCACCGGCAGGTAGACATGCACGCGGGTGCCCTTGCCGGGCGTGCTGTCGAAATCCATCTGCCCGCCATGGCTTCGCACGATGCTGTATGCGGTCGGGAGGCCGAGCCCGGTTGCCTTGCCCGGCGCCTTGGTGGTGAAGAACGGGTCGAATGCGCGGTCGGCCAGCTCCGGGACCATCCCCGATCCCGTATCCAAGGCGGAAATACGAAGGAACCGGCGCGTTTCCTGGCCCTTGCCGCCGGCGACGCCGGCCTCGCCCTTGGTGACAACGCGTGCCTGCAGGGACAGCGTGCCTCCGCCGGGCATGGCCTCGCAGGCGTTCTCGCAGATGTTGAGCAGGGCCTGACGCAGCCGCTCGCGGTCGCCCGCCAGGAGCGGAAGGGTTTTGGCGGCGCGAATGCGGATTGTCACCCGCGACCGAAAGGCGCGACCGACGGCCGCCCCGACATCGTCAAGCAGGGAGCGCACGTCGACCTCGGTTTGATCGACCTTGCCCGCGCCTGCCAGCGTGTGCATGCGGCGGGCCATCGCCGCGGCGCGCGACGTGCCCGAGACGAGGATGTCGAGAAGGGGCGAGGGGGGGCGTGAACCGTTCGAACGTTGCGCGAGCTCGGCGGCGAGCAGCATGGGCGTGACGACCTTGCTCAGGTCGTGCGCCAGGCCTCCGGCCACGGAGGAGGCGGCTTCGAATCGCTGGTCGCGACGAGTGCGGGCGGCGAGGCGGCGACGGCGCGCCGCGTGATCGAGAAGGAAGGCATGCAGGCTTTGCATGCCCGCATCCTGCCAGAAACAGCAGGAGAAAGTGTCACGAACCCGTCACATTTCGGGGTTGCGAGTCACGGCTGTGGCCGGTGGGGGAAACGCCTTCGGAATCCGGGGGATGGAGGCCGTCCGGGGTGAGGGAATATCCCCGGCCGTGCACATGCTGGATCCAGCGCGGCTGCTCGCCGCCGTCGCCCAGCTTCTTCCGCAGGCGCCAGATATGCGTATCCACGGTGCGGGTACTCGGAAAGCGGGTGTACCCCCAGACGACGTCGAGGATGGTTTGGCGCGAAACGACTTCACCGGCGTGCTGGCCGAGCAGGTTGAGGAGCGCGTATTCGGTTTTCGTCAGGCTCAGGGGAAGACCGCTGCGTGTGGCGGTGTGGTGGGCGAGTTGCTGCGCGATGCTCCAATACATCTGCCTAAAGTTGGTCTGGCTGATGCGGAAGGGCTCGCCGAGCCGCTGGGTCTGGCGCATGGATTCGGACTGCAGCAACACCTCGAGCTGGATGTCGAAGGCCTGGGGCGACGAAGCCGCCAAGTAGGGCAATGGGGCGGGCCGCTGCTCGGGGCCGGCC
>CAYOSX010000076.1:7334-12218 GCA_964406745.1 uncultured Opitutus sp. | reverse complement strand
TGGGGTCAGGCCGAGTATTGTTGTCGGTGGAGGCGCGCGCCGCCGGCAGAAGGAAATATCCAACGATACCCGGCTTGCCTCTTTGGCTCCGCGACGCTTACGCCGGCCCGACCCTGTCGGCTTGATTACCGGGTTGTGACCGGAACCTTGGTCTTCTCCAGATCAGTCCTCGCGTGTCGCCGCCTGCTCCAAAGCCGGCCGGCGCCGCTTCAGTCGTTTTGCCACGATCCACGTCAGTCCAGCCCACAGCGCCCCAAGCGTCCAACCCGCGGCGACATCGGACGGGTAATGCACCCCCAAAATCACGCGACTCGCACCGATCAAAATCGCGAGCAGCGCCGCGGAGGCGATGATGTAGATGCGCAGGCGCCGCTTGTCCTGAAATTCCGCCAGCATGACCGCGAGATTCAGGTAAACCACCGTGGCCATCGTGGAATGGCCGCTGGGAAAGCTGTATGAGGTTTCCTCCATCAGATGCGCGAGCATCGTCGGGCGCTCGCGGGCAAACGCGGTTTTGAGCCCGTCGACGAGAAGTGTGCCGCCGACGACGGTCGCCAGCATCAGCGCCAGCGCTGGCCATTGCCGGCGCAGGATGAAGAACCCTGAAACGCCGACCGTCAAAAGGGTGAGCACGGCCGCGCCCCCGAGCGCCGTGATGTCCCGTACGACCATCTCCATGTCCGCAGGTCCGCGCAGTCGCTCCGGGTGGCCCGGCTCGCGAAAAAACAGCAGCACCTGCTCGTCAAAGGCGCGCGTATCGCCTTCTCGCACCTCATCCGCCAACTCAACAAATCCCCAGCACGCGGCCGCCATCACCAACAACGTGACCAACAGCACAGACTCGCGGGTGACAAAAGCTTTGAGGCGGCGATGCACGCAGCCAGAAAACATTCCATCGCCCCGGAGACAAGACCCGCCCGCAATTTGCCGGCGAGCCCGTTCTCCGGCTCACCGTTCCGCAGACGGCCCGAAGCGGCAATCAGCAAGGATTGGCCCGCGCCACCTTCCGGGGATCAGTATCAACCCTTGATCATTCGCTTCTTCGGGTCGGTCCTCATCACACGGAAGTCCATGATCCGGTTCGATCGAATACCATCCGGCTGATCGCCATATAGACGATCAGCGCAACGATCTGTGCCAGAACCGCCCATTTCCTGGCTCTGAACTTGGATACAAACAATAAGGGCAGAAATGCTGCCGAAATGAAGCACAGGGTCAGAACAATAAATATCAAATAGAACCAAGCGGCGCTCTCGAGGTGCATCATCTCGAACAGGAAAATCGCAACATTCAGGGGCAATAAATACGCCAGTGCGAAAATGAAAGGTATCTTCGAATCCGCCAGCACAACAAGAAGGGTGCTTACCGCCAAAACAACAACCAGGTAGATATTTACTGTTAGTGTCTTCACGGTGAAACCAGTCGGGAGGCGTCGATGAGCAAGGATTGGCCCGCGCCGCCTTCCGGGCCCAGCTCAATCGTTAATCATTGGATCCTTCGGAAGCGCTCCCCCCATATGTGCCGGGCCCAGGGGAGCTACTTCGCTTGCGCGGGAACTTGCAGAATAGACTCAAGTGCGGGCTTGGGCTGGAGGGTGCGGTCCCAGAGCAGGGGGTAGTTGGTCCGGCCAGGGATCGGGTAGTCGTTCTTCCATGACATGCTGTCGTGGATTCCCCAAAGGGTGACGCGGTCAATCTTGTCGCGCCTGCGGTGGAAGATCTCGAACAATTCGGCGTATCGGTTGGCGAGGGCCGTTTGTTGTTCGGCCGGCAGACCGCCCTGATACGGGTCGAGGAAGGTCTTGAACTCCTCGAGCTGAAATTGCGGGTGCAGCATGCCCGTGCCGATGATCTGGCCTTCCTTCGTGAGCGGCAGGACGTCGACATCGAGCTCGGTGATCATGACCTTCACGCCCAGCGCGGCATAGGCGTCGATCGCGGCTTCGATGTATTCGTTCTTCGGATAGTTGAGGCCCCAGTGGCCTTGGATGCCGACCCCGTCGATGCGGATGCCGGCGTCCTGCAGCATCTTGATCATGCGGACGATGCCGTCGCGCTTTGCCGGGCGCCAGGCGTTGAAGTCGTTGTAATAGAGCTCGGCGCCTGGCGCGTACTCGGAAGCGTATTTGAAAGCCAATTTCACGAGCTCGCCGCCGTCGCCGATGCCCTTGACCCAGGTGGTGGGGCGGTAGGAGCCGTCGTTGTCGATCACTTCGTTGACCACGTCCCAAGCATGAATGCGGCCCTTGTAGCGGCCCGCGACTTTCTCGATGTGGCGGCGCAGGACTTCCTTCTGGGCTTCGGCGGTGTTGGGCTGGCCATTGTCGTCATGGAAAAACCAGGGCGGCGTCTGATTGTGCCAGACCAAGGTGTGGCCGACGATGAACATGCCGTGTTTCTCGCCGAACTCGACGAAGGCGTCGCCCGCCGCGAAGTCGTAAACGCCCGGCTGGGGATTCACCACCTCAGCTTTGAGCACGTTCTCGGCGGTGATAGAGTTGAATTGGCGGATCGCGATCTGCTGCAGCTTCGGCGACTCGCCGGCGACGATCGCTTCGTTGACCGCGGTGCCCACGAGAAAGGCGCCTTCATAGGCTGCCTGGAGCGTTGGCGCGCGCTGCGCAACGGCCAGTGGCATGAGCGCAAAGAAAGCGAGAAAGCAGGCAATGCGCGGCGCAAGCGGTGGGGTCGGGGCAAAGGGGTTGTCGGTCACGGGCGAACGCTAGCCATCCCCGGTGTCGGGTCAAAAGCGAACCGGCACCCGTTAACCAACGGGATCCGGGGACAGGTCTCATCAGGCATTTTGACGACCGACGGTGAAGTGCCGGCCGGGAGAGCGAACGCGGAGTCCCGGCGAATCTCCGAACACCACGTCTTGCCACGCCCGGCTCCCCGGCTGCATCCGGACCCGGCTCAGGCGCGTAGATGGAGATATCACGCCATGTCCGATTCATCGGCGTGAAACGAACCAACCATAGAATCTTCTTACCACCACCCTGTCATGAACCTGTTCAATGCCCAAACCCTCCTGCGCAGTGCCCTAATCACCGCGCTGCTCTCGATCAGCACTGTGTCCCTGTCGGCCAAATGGAGCGTCGGCCTCAAGGCCGGCTTCGTGCCGATCACCAGCGGCGATGTCCACCGCGGTCCGTCCTTCGACGGCTCGGTGTTGCTCGGCCTGCCGGCCGGCAGCCTGCCGGTCGACGTGGATGCCAAAAGCTTTGGCGACGTCTACAGCAGCTTCGAAGAGATCGCCTTTGAAGCCTCGTATGCGGCGGGGGAGAAGTTGTCCTACACGCTGGGGATCAGCTGGCTTTCCTCGGACGATGGGAGCCTGCGCGTCGGCACCGTTGCCGGAACGCTGCCTCTCAACGGCAGCTTCAGTTCGTATGAGGATTTCCAGGTCTACGCCGGTCTGCGCTATAACTTTCGCGTCACCGAGCGCTGGAATCCCTACGTGGTGGCCCGGCTCGGATACACGTCGGTTGACGAGATCACCGCTTCGTTTTCGGTGCCCGGAACACCGTTTAACGCACCGTATCAGGCCGCGCTCACCGACGCGAAATTCTATGACGCGAGCAACGTCTGGACCTATGGTTTGCTGGTCGGCGTGGAATACAACATCAACGAAAGGGCCAGCCTTGCACTCGAGACGGGTTACCTCGGGCAGGGACGTCTCGATGACAACGACAGCGTCCTGGGCCTGTTGGGATTGAACTCGCTCAATGACGAAGGCGACCTGAGCTATGTGCCGGTGCGTCTCAGCTTAAACTTCCGCTTCTGAGGCGGGCTGCCTACGATGGCCTCCGCACGGAGCCGGGCAACCGGCTCCGGTGCTCTTGGGACCGAACCGATGGGATCATCGCGGGGGCATGACCCCTTACGACTGCTGCCGGATCATACCTGACTGCGAGGCATCCGTGATGGCAAGCGTGCTTGTCTACGCGTAAGGAACCTCATCTCGTCCTTCACCTCCGCATGCGTGCTCTCCTCCGCGTCCTCCTAGGTATGCTGTCCGCCGTCAGCGGCGCAGTGGCCGCTCCGAATATCCTCTTCATACTTTCGGATGACCATAGTTATCCGTTTCTAAGCTGCTACGGCAGCCCCAATGTCCAGACGCCCACGCTCGACCGGCTGGCTGCGGAAGGCATGAAGTTCCATCGCTTCTTCACCTCCGCGCCCCAATGCGTGCAGTCGCGTGCGTCCTTCCTGACGGGCCGTTCGCCTGTCGCGGCGCGCATGATGCGGTTTTCTTCCCCGCTGCCGCGCGATGAGATCACCTTCCTCGAACTCCTGCGCGCCCAAGCCGGCTATTTCACTGGCATTGCCGGCCGGTCGTATCACCTCGACGGCTCGCTGCCCGCCGGTTCGCCTCTGGTGAATGTGCTCGAAGGGCATCAGTTGCAAACATTCGCCGGGCGTGTCGATTACCTGCGCAAAGGATCTGACCGCGAGGCCCTCTTGCAGATGGCCGAATTCCTTCGGCTGCGGCCTGCGGAGAAACCGTTCTGCCTCTGGCTGAATTTCAGCGATCCGCACACGCCGTGGAACGCGCCTGCGGAGTTGCGACCGGATCCGAGCAGCCTCGTCCTGCCTCCCTACTGGCCCGATCTGCCCGGCATGAGGGAGCAACTTGCGGATCACGCCGCCGAGGTGAACCGCCTCGACCGGAGCATGGCGGACGTGCTTGCGCTGCTTGAGGAACAAGGCGTGGCGGAGAACACGCTGGTGGTTTTCGCGGGCGACAACGGACTGGCGCTGCCGCGAGGCAAAGGTTCGTTGTATGACCCGGGCGCCAACGTGCCTCTGGTCGTGCGCTGGCCCGGTGTGGTACGTCCCGGCGGTGATTCACGGGCGCTGCTGAGCGCGGAGGACCTCGCGCCGA
>CAYOSX010000076.1:0-7316 GCA_964406745.1 uncultured Opitutus sp. | reverse complement strand
CTCCCGTTGCTCCGTGGCGAAGCGCTTGCGCCCAAGCCATACGTGTTCATTGCGCGCGGCCCGCATGCCGACGCCCACGCGGTGCTTTTCCACGGCAGCAAGTCCAATGCGTATGACCTCGGCCGCGCAATCCGGACGGACCGCTACAAGCTCATCTACAACTGCACACCGTGGCTGCCGTACAGCCCTGTGGATACCGCTGGAGGCGTAGCCTGGCGTCAGATATCAGCCGCTCATGCAGCGGGCACGCTCGCCGCTCCGCTGAGTAATGCGTACTTCAGTGTGCCGCGCCCAATCTTTGAATTATATGATCTGGAGGCGGACCCGGCCGAGTTGAACAATCTCAGCGGCACGCCGGAGGTGCGCGACATTGAACGCGAATTACGTCTCCAGCTCGCGGAGCGGATGATCCTTGATTTTGACTCGTTGCCGCTACCCAGCGTTAATGTCGGAGCGACACCCGGACCTTCTTCGGCGAACCCTCCGCCGCGCTGAAGCGTGCGTTGCGTTCGCCATTGGCTCCCGTCCCAAAGGGGGCTGTCGTTTGTTCAAGATGGGCCTGGCGTGGGCGAAGGCCTGAAGTCGTCAGCACGCCCCCATCAACGCTGAGCCGGGAGAAAATCGTATGCGGCCCTGAAGGTCGCCTTTCCCTGGGCTTCGACGTTGCGGCCGTGTCCGACGAGGATGCGGTCGAAGTCCCAATTGAGCAGATGGTCGATCGAGCCGCGGACAGCGGCGCGGTCTTGCATCATCCATTTCTCCAGCGCGGTGGGGCCGAAGCGGTTCCAGGCGCCGTAGGCGCGCATCGTCAGGGCGAACCACCAGGGACCTTCGGGGCCGAGGTTGAAAGCAAGGTCGGCGAGGATAAGGGTACGGGAGGCGCGATGCAGGAACACCACTTCGTTCATTCTCGGCATTCCTCGTACGAGATGTTGGTCCAAGACCTCCGACCAGTCGGGGTGAGGTGCATCCGACAGTTCACCGGAGAATCGAACATCCTTCTTCAGGGCGGCAAGTCCCGGGGCGGCGTGAAATCGGGCCTTGGGATAGTCCGCTTGAAACTCGCGCAGACACTCGTCGTGCCAGAGGTTGGGTCCGACGACATGGCGGACCTCTCCCCGTTCATCCAACTCTCGCCTCAATGAGGGCGTCATCGGCACCGGCGAATGCACCCACAGGCCGCCCGCGGGCAGCCGCACGACCACGAGCTGTCGCCCCAAGGGCATGCCCATGGCACGATAGGGTACGCGGCAAACCCAGAGGTCCGCATGGAGCTGATGCAGTGCAGCCACGGAGATAGTTTCGACCGGAAACCGGGCAGCGTCACCAAAATCCCGCAAAGCAGCGGGAGCGCCCGTGGCCACGGTTCCCGCTGCTCCTGGACCTAACTGCACGCCGACCCTTAGCCTCCATGATCCCGGACGGAGGGAGTGCTCACTTTCTACGCTTCCTGGTTGGTATGATCCGCTCCTTCGGAGGTTCTGTAACGTGTAACGGCATGACCCCTTACGGCTGCTTCTGACGGGCCGGATCCCCGCCGCGCGTGAACCGGCCGCGAAAACCGGCCGCGATTTTGCCTGCGTTGTAATAAAACCTCCCTCGCCACCGACTAATGGGCTGAACGTAATTTGAACCATGCGCCCCGGACAACAACAGCACATTTTTGAAGACTGGCTCGCGACCCACCGCGGGTTGTTCTTCAAGATCGTGCGGGCTTATGCGTTCAATCACCACGATCAAGAGGACCTGTTCCAGGTGGTCGCGACGCAGGTTTGGAATTCCGTGCCGAACTATCGGGGCGAATCGAAGACCTCGACCTGGATCTATCGCGTGGCGCTATTTGCGGCCATCAGTTGGTCAAAGAAGGAGAAAAGGCATCGCGACCACCAACAGCACCTGGCCGAAGCTGCGCCGGTCCTGCTCGCCGTTGCACCCCGGCGGAATCCGCGCGTCGAGTGGCTTTATGAACAAATCCGTCAACTCGACGAGATCGACCGCTCGCTGACACTGCTGATGCTCGACGGATTCAGCTACGCGGATATCGCCGCGACCCTGGGAATCTCCGAGAGCCACGTGGGAGTAAAACTTAACCGCCTCAAGAAACACCTCATGAATTTATCAAAAGAAGGAACCGATCATGAACTTTGAAGACATGAAAACCATCTGGGATTCGCAAAATGCCGAACCCCTTTACGCGGTCAATGAAGTCGGACTTCGCGAAGTTTTGCAGGAAAAGACCCGCAAATTCGAGCGGCTGGTGCGTGGGCAGGAAATCCTGATCTACGGCAGCACGGCCTTCGTGCTCACAGCCCAATTGGCCTGCCTCGCCGCGGATTACATGGGAATCATCGGGAAATTTGGTCCCTTGGACCAGCTGTCAGCATGGGACCGGCTTGCGCTCGTTCTGTCGGCGGCCTTTTGGGGGCGGTTCGCCTGGAACTATCACGCCGGGAAACAACGGCAGGCCGGGTTTGAACGCGCACAGGCCTCTTCTCTGCTCGGAGAAATCGAACGCGACCTGTCCCGGGTCAACTATCAGATCAAAGCCCGGGCCCGGCTGGCTTGGGACTACCTGCCACCCTACGCCGGGTCTGTGCTCTTCGTGCTGGTCGCAATGCGCGGAGCCGGGATCGGGGCGGAACTGACGTTGCCCCTGATCGTGCTGGCGGTGGTCGCCCTGACCATCGAGGTCCGGGGCCAGCAGCGATTGGTGGATCACCAGATCCGCCCGAGAAAACGGGAGCTGGAATCCCTACGGGCCAAACTCACGCAAGCGGAGGGCTGATGCCCCCGGCGCCTTCTTCAACCAAAAAAAACCAAGGATAAACATCATGAGTGGAAATGAAATATTCGGCATACTGGGCACAACCATGGGGATGTTTGGCGTCATCGCCTTCATCAAGCTTCAAGAGCTCGCCAAGGAAGTCGCTGATCTGAAAACCGCCCTCGCCAAATCAGGGGTGCTTGCAACGCCGCCCAAGAACTGAAACCGCACCCCTCAGCCGGGATCATGCAGATGGAGCGAGGTTTTGACGTTGAAGTCGGGGGTTCTGGCGGCGAAGCCGTCAACTGCATCGCAGTTGGGATCGTCGGTCGCAAACTGCTGGAGCAGAGCGATCCACCAGCGGCGTGCAGCGGTGGAGGCGGAGGCCAGTTTGAGGGTAGGTTTGCCTTGGATGTGGCTGAAGACGGCGGCGCACGAGAAGAGCCGCGCGCGCAGGGTCTTCAGCTCCGCGCTGCGGGCGACGCCGAGCCGGCGTTGGAGGCCAACGCAAAGGTTGTAGGCGAGCAGGCAAAGCTGGCAGGCGGCTTCGGTGGTCCAGAACGAACGCAGGCAAAAGCCCCGCAGCCCGAACTGCGCGCCGAGTTCCTTGATGCAGTTCTCGATGTCGGCGCGGCCGTTGTAGCGCCGCCACACCTCGAGCGCGTCCAGGTATGAACCGGGGACATAGGTACCTATCTCTCCGGATCGTACCGGGACCCCATAACGCGAACTCATCAACCCGCCTTCGGTGCCGATGGGTTCCGCGGAAGGCGCCACAGGAAGATCAATCCACTGAGCGCGATCAGCGGCATGATCAAAAGCGCCGCGCCATAGCCCGCGCCACCGACGATCCGTCCACCGGCCCAGGCCGCCCAGGCTTCGCAACCATTTGTGGCCGCCATGAAGGTGCTGAATTGCGTGGCCCCGAGCCGCGGATCGGTGAGGTCCATGAAGAGTGCATAGGAAGAGGCGGTGAACAGGCCGATGGCAAAGTAGGCCAGGGTCAGCAATCCCATCAGAACAAAGCCCGGCAGACCCGCCAGCTGCGCGACTCCGAGCGAAGCCACGAGACAGCATAGCAGCACCAACGTTCGTGCGACGGTGCACCGGCGTTCTCCACGGTCCGCGAAGCGTCCCCCGGTCAGCCCACCGGCCAGCATGGCGAACACGACCGGCACGCCGAAAAACAAGCCGGTCGAATCCACGCCAACACCTGCGTCGATCAGAAAAGGACCGGCCAGAGCCCCCATGGCCTCGAATCCCGCTCCGGCCACGAGGGCAAACCCCAAGCCGAGCCAGGTCGTACGGCTGCGCACGGCCTGTCCGAGCGTGCGCACGAACTGCGCCCACGCCGATCGGCCCCCCAAGGCGGGTCCCGATTCGCGCAGGGACGAGGTCCAGAGAAAAACCACCGACCCCCACACGGTGAACAACAGGGCCGCCATCACGGCCCGCCATCCGAGGTGGTTCGCGAGCAGGATGGCGCCTCCGCCGAAGAGACCGCGTCCGAGCAGCATGCCGGCTTGCATTGCACCGTTGAGCCAGCCGCGTTGCGCCGGAGGCGTGGTGGTCACGGCCAGGGCATCGATCGCCACATCCTGGGTGGCGGCAAAAAATGCGTGGGCCAGCAGGAGCGCGATCCAGACGTCCAAATGCAGCGTCGGATCGACCCACAGCAACGGCACCAGACAAGCCCCCATCGCGAGTTGAGCTGTGATCGCCCAATGCCGGAAGCCCCACCGGTCGCTTCGCAGTGCGTCGACCAGCGGCGCCCAGAGAAACTTTCCCATCCAAGGCAGGACCAGCATTGCGGTGATCGCGGTGATACGCTCCACGCCCACACCCTCCGAACGAAGGAGAGTGGGCAGCGCCCACCAGATGAATCCGATCGGCGCCCCTTCACTGAAGTAGAGCAAAGCGAAAATCCAGACCGGACGCGGGTTGGGTTCTGCGGCAGGGCCAGCCATGACTGACCCTGCCATCCCGTTCAACGAATGAGAAGCCCTCAGACGGATGTGATATATCTAATCATCGGTGTGCGACGCTTGGTGGCAACGGGAAGATTGTGGCGGAAACTCCGTAATGCGCCCTGCCCATCTTCACCGCAGCGCAAGTCGTGTCGCGGGTGAACTCCATCCATTCTCAACGCCACCAGAAATGCTGCCCATCGCCTCGCGGAAGCAATTGGCTCAGATACAGCACCATTAAGCCGACCCGAAAGGCCCACCATGGCCGCGGCATGAGAGAGCCCGCCGTTCACCAAAAATATCAACCGCTATTCATTGCCCCCTTTGACATAAGATATCCGCAAGAAATGGAGGCGTTGCCTTACAGACCGTGGAGCTTTCGCGTCACGTCGACGAGGGCCCGGGCCACGCTCTCGGCGGATTTTTGCACCCGCTCCGACGTGAGTTGGCCTGCTGGATCGAAAGCCTGGTCGGCCTGCGGCAGAATGCATTGTTCGGGAATGACGTGGCAGCCGAGATGCGCGAGCAACTGCCGGGCCTGAGTCATGGATCGCAGCCCGCCGAAGCGCCCCGGCGAGGCTGACACAACGGCGGCGACGCGGCCGGGAAAGGGATCGTCGTCTGCGCGTGTACACCAATCCAAGGTATTCTTGAGCAGCGGGGTGATCATTGAATTATACTCGGGTGACGCAATGAGCAGCCCGTGGTGGCCGGCGATCAGTTCGACGAGGTTTCGGGCGTTCTCAGGCAATCCCTGTTCGCTTTCGAGGTCGCCATGGTAAAGCGGCAGAGCCCATTGGTTCAAATCGAGCACCTTCACTTCGGCGCCCGCTTCGGAGGCGGCGTTCGCGACCACGGCGAGGAGTTTCCGGTTAAACGATTCGCGACGTGCGCTGCCGGCAAAGGCGAGAATACGGGGTGGCGTGGCCATGGTGCAACCAAACGCAGGCAGGTTTCAGCCGCAAGCGAGGCGTCCACTCAATGAGCGACAACGATTCGAGCGGCTGAGATGCATCGGGCGGGTGATGCGAGCACTATCCCATCCAAGCCGGATCGTACCGGGCGTGCGCTGGGGCGAGCGGTGCGGACGGTGGCTGCGCGGGCGCGAGCCCTCGAGCCCCGCCTCTGCGTATCGCGCCAAGTGCTTGTAGCCGGCCTTGCGGCTGATGCCAAACTGCTCGCACAGATCGGTCACGGTAAAACGCCCGCTGCGCGCGAGCATCACGAATCGATCGATCTCTTCCATCAGGGTTACGTTTTGCCAGGGCATCTTGCCCTGATTGTGTAACCCATCTCCCCGGACTATCTGTCACCTATCTCGCCGGATCGTACCCTGAGGTCAGCGGCCGGTTGCGGTCTTCATCTTTTCGACCAGCGCGGCATTGTAACCACGGACTGCAGAGAGGGCGAGGCGCTCGAAGGCAGCCGGGTCGATCTGGACCGTCGCTTCCTTCTTCGATTTGGGAACGACGCTCATGCCCAAGGCGGCACCCAGGCCGCGTTCAAGGTGATTGCCGTCGTTCGCTGATGATCCAATCGAACCGATTGATGCGTCCGATTCAACATCCTCGCTCATCACGTAGATGATGTCGCCTTCGGCAAACTGGCTGCGGGTCGAAGCCATCACCCGCGCCTTGGTGTTGAATCGGTCGACAGCAAATTGCAGCTCGGCCTCAGCCGATGCCTTGTTGCTGAGTTTGCCGCCGCCCTTGAGCTGCGCAAAATCCAGCATCACATTCGGGAGCACGATCATCGACTGCAATTCGTTCGAAAGCGCCGGTGCGCCGAACGAGCCGATTTCCTTCTTGGCCATCGGGAAATTGCCGCGCACCCCGGTTGCCGCTGGGCCGACCACCAGCGCGCGCTTCTTGCCGCCATCGACCGGGACGGTCGATTCATAGGGTGTGCCGCCGAATTTCAGCTTGGCTGCCCCGGGCGAGGCATTCGCCTGTTCGAGCGAAACCACTTCGAAACCGGCTGCAGAAAGCTGCGCGATAAGATCCGAATAGGCCGCATTGGCGATCCGCACGAGCAGCGCTTCGTCGATGCCTTCCGCGGTAAGCTGGACCTCGGACTTGGCGTTATACCCTCCGCCCATCAGCCCGCGCGCCGTGCCGATTGCCTTGGCTTCGCGATAGGCACCGAGATTATAGCCCGCGACCATCACCCGGTTGGGGAACAACGTGTAGGGCTTGTCGTTGCCGTAATCCTTCTTGAGCGCCAGCGGGAAGGCGGCAAGTTCAATGGCTTGCTGCGCGACAAGCGGCGCAGAGAGGATGGTCAGCGCGGCTGCGCAGGCGAGAAGCTTCGGCAATTTCATAGGGAAGTGAACTCCAGCGAGTGATTGACCATCGAAGTAGTGCGACCATGGGAGGAGCGCCAGCGGGAAATCAACCTAACGCATATTACCGATAGGAAACCGGATCGGGCGGGAGTTATCATGATGGTCCACGATGCACCCGCGCGGAACGTGAGCAAGAGCCATCCATCCGCTTTACGGAAGGGAACAGAAGGGGTCAGGTTTGAATGGCGCTTAGTTAAGGTGGGCGATCGTTTATTTTTGTCGCCGTGAAGTGGATACGCGC
>CAYOSX010000075.1:0-12228 GCA_964406745.1 uncultured Opitutus sp. | reverse complement strand
AGCAGCTGCACAGCCTGATCGCCCTCGGCCAGAAAGGCATCAAAGAGATCGCCGCCGCCCAGACCGCCTTCCTCACGCGCCAACTGCTGGCGCGTTGACCGCCTGAGCATCCAGCTCGAACGCGGCACCGATTGAGCGGCTCCCGGACCGATCGTCCTGAGGATGGAAGGCAAAGCAGGCTTCTCCTCGCCACCTCCCTGCGTCATCCTCCCGGAAATGCCCGGCACCTCGCACCCCTCGCCCGCCCCCGCGGAGACCGAGTGGACGGTCATGGCGCGCGGGGTTTCGCTGAGCCACCGGATGGGCGACGAGACCATCCAGGCGCTCGCGGGGGTCGATCTGTCGATCGCGACCGGCGAGTATGTTTCGATCATGGGCCCCTCAGGGTCGGGCAAGACGACGTTGTTCAACGTCATCGGCGGCCTGGCCCGTCCCGACTCCGGCAGCGTGTTCATCGACGAAATCGACATCGCCCAGCTCGACGCCCAGGAGCTGGCGTGGCTGCGGTGCCGAAAGATTGGATACATCTTCCAGACCTACAACATCGTGAAGGTCATGACGGCCCTCGAGAACGTCACCCTGCCGATGCTCTTCGCCGGAGTGCCCGCCGACGAGGCCCGGGATCGCGCCGTCGGGATCCTGAAACGCGTCGGGCTCGGTGACCGGCTCTTGCACACGCCGAAGGAACTTTCCGGCGGCCAACAGCAGCGGGTCGCCATCGCCCGCGCCTTCGCCAACCGCCCCGCCATCATTCTCGCCGACGAACCGACAGCCAACCTCGACCTTCGCACCGGCGGGGAGATCGTCGCGCTGCTCAAGGAAATGAACCGGGAGCACGGCGTCACCGTCGTCTGCTCCACCCACGACCCCAAGATGCTGGACATCTCCGACCGCATCGCATGGATGCGCGACGGCCGCATCGAGCGTTTCGCCCGGCGCGAGCAGGTCACGATCTCGATGGGCCGCCTTGGCGGCAAATAAGCCCCGCCCCGGGCGTCCGCCTCAAGGACGGCTTCGTCCCTGCTCGATGATCGTCTCGAGGCGCCGCTGCAGGCGTCCGGCCACCGCCGGCTCCGCGGCCGCCAGGTCCGTGCTCTCCGTGGGGTCGAGTTCGAGGTTGAACAACTGGAAGCGCGGCACGGGTGTGTTCGCCAGCGACGTCTCGACGATGACGTTGCGCGCCCGGAGCGAGTCATGCCGTACCAGCTTCCACTTGCCTTCGCGCAGGCCGAACACTCCCGCCTGTCCGTTGTCCTGCTGGACGACATGATCGCGCCCGCGCGCCCCCGGCTCGCCGAGCAACGCGGCCGACACATCAAAGCTGTCCCCGCAGGCATCGGGAGGCAGCGTGGCGGCCGTGAGCGCCGCCAGGCTCGCGGCGAGATCGACCGTTGCCACAATCTCGTCGGAAACGCCGGACGGGATCCGCCCCTTCCATCGCGCGATGAAAGGCGTGCGCGTGCCGCCCTCGAACACACTGTATTTTCCGCCTCGATACGGACCGGCCGCCCGGTGGCTGCCGCGCTTCTCAAGGGCCAGGTCCTGGTAGCCGTCGTCCATCACCGGGCCGTTGTCCGAGCAGAAAATCACCAGCGTGTTCTCCGCCAGCCCCAGCCGGTCGAGCGCCGCGACCAGTTCGCCGACGCACCAGTCGAGCTGCGCGATCGAATCGCCGCGCCAGCCGAGCTTGGTGACCCCTTGAAACCGTTCGTGGGGAACCCGCGGCACGTGGAGGTCGTGCGACGCGAAGAAGAGAAAAAAGGGTTCCTTGCGATTTGCCTCCATCCAGGCGACAGACTTCTCCACCCACTTGTCGGCAAGGTCCTCGTCGCGAAAACGCGCAGCGTGCCCTCCGGTATAGAAGCCGATGCGGCTGATACCATTGTGGATCGTCCCGTTGTGTCCGTGTGACCAATCCATCTTGAGGCTCTCCCGATGCGTAATGCCGGTCGGATGGTCCTCCGACGGCTTCCGGTTGCCCACCCACAGGGGATCGGCCGGATCGAGGTTCAACACGCGCCGGTCCTCGACATAGACCTGCGGCACGCGGTCGTTGGTCGTCGGCAGCAGAAAAGCGTGGTCGAAACCGAGTTCCAGCGGCCCGGGGCGAAGCTCGCCATTCCAGTCGGGTCCACCCGCGCCCCCGAGTCCGAGGTGCCATTTCCCGATGACGGCCGTGCGGTAGCCGACCGATTTGAGCAGATCGGGGAGAGTCACCGCATCCTCAGGAACGACCAGTGGACCGTTCGTCGGCGCGATGCCCGTGCCGGCGCGACGGAACGCATACTCCCCGGTGAGAAACGAGTAGCGCGTCGGCGTGCAGGTCGACGCCGTGGTGTAGCCGCTCGTGAAACGCAGGCCCTCGGACGCCAGGCGGTCGATGTGCGGCGTCGCGAGCTCGGTGGCGCCGTAGCTGGAGAGATCGCCGTAGCCGAGGTCATCGGCCATGATCACGATGATGTTGGGACGCTCGGTGCGGGAGAAGCCGGCCTGCGCAGCGAACGCCGCCAGGCCGGCGAGCAGTGCGGCGCGCACAAGACGAAGCACGTCGAAGCGGAAAGCGGAGCGGGGTAAGGTCGCCATGCGCACCACCACAAGCAGAGGGACCGCGTATCGCGATCCAAAATCTTCGGGTGGGTTCGCAACTTGTCCACGTTACCATTCAACGGGATCACCGATGTCGGCCCGGATGGCGCATTGCCTTGCGATTTTCCCGCCTGCTTTGCTCCATAGTGCCCCGCCCCACCCCACTGCCCATGCGCATCTTTCTCTCCCTCGGTCTCCTCATCCTGGCGTCCCCGGCCGTCCTGTCCGCGCAGGCAACCGGAGCAAAGCGCCCCCCCAACGTCCTCTTCATCGCCATCGATGATCAAAACGACTGGGTCGGCCCCCTCCGCGGTCACCCGTTGGTCAAGACGCCGAATCTCGACCGTCTTGCCGCCCGCGGAACGACGCTCCTCAATGCGCATTGCCAGGCTCCGCTCTGCAATCCTTCGCGCACCAGCCTCATGTTCAGCCTGCGTCCAACCACGACCGGCATTTACGGGCTGGCTCCCTGGATCCGCACCCTGGACGACTGGCGCGATCGCGTCTCGCTGTCACAGCACTTCAAGGCCCACGGCTACCGTACCCTCACCACGGGCAAGATTTACCACGGCGGCGTCGGCACCGCGGAGGCGCGCGCCCGCGAATTCGATGTCTGGGGTCCGGCCGGTGGCGTCGGCGTGCGCCCGGAAAAGAAGCTGATTCCCGAAACCCCGGGCGGCAACCATCCGCTGATGGACTGGGGCGTGTTTCCCCATCGCGACGAGGACAAGGGCGACTACATTGCCACCTCGTGGGCCGTTGAGCAACTCAAGGGCGCCTCGCAGGAGGAACCGTTCTTCCTCGCCGTCGGGCTTTTCCTCCCGCACGTGCCCAACTACGTCACGCAAAGCTGGTACGACCTCTACCCGGGCGACGACCGCATCCTGCCACCCGTGAAAGCCGACGACCGCGAGGACACGCCGCGTTTCTCCTGGTACTTGCACTGGGACCTCCCCGAGCCGCGCCTCAAGTGGGTGCGCGAGAACAACCAGTGGCACAATCTGGTCCGCTCCTACCTCGCCTCCACCAGTTTCATCGATGCACAGATCGGCCGCCTGCTCGATCAACTCGAGGCGTCTGGACTCGCCGACAACACCATCGTCGTCGTGTGGGGCGATCACGGCTTCCATCTCGGGGAGAAAGGGATCACGGGCAAGAACACGCTCTGGGAGCGCTCGACCCGGGTGCCGCTGCTCTTCGCCGGACCCGGCGTCGCCCCAGGCGGCCGCTCGACGCGACCGGCGGAGTTGCTCGATCTCTATCCCACGCTGATCGAACTGTGCGGACTCGCCCCGCGCGAAGACCTCGAGGGCCTGAGCCTTGCGCCCCAGCTGCGAAACGCCGGGGCCCCGCGCACGCGCCCCGCGATCACCTCCCATAATCAGGGAAACCACAGCGTTCGCAGTGAACGCTGGCGCTATATCCGCTACGCCGACGGCACCGAGGAGTTGTACGACCACGCCAGCGATCCCAACGAATGGACCAATCTCGCCGCGAATCCCCGGAACGCATCCATCCTCGCCGAACACCGCCGCTGGCTCCCCCGCATCGATGCGGATGCCGCCCCCCGCTCCGCCCACCGCGTCTTCACGTACGACCCGGCCACGGACGAGGCGGTTTGGGAGGGGACAACCGTGCGCCGTGCCGATCCCATCCCGGGCCTCTGATTCAGCACGCCTTGATTCAATTCCTCCGCTCCTCACGACACCTGCCTCGCACCCACAATCGCATCCCTGACCGCCGCTTCATGAGAAACCTGCCCTTCTTCCTCCTCCTCATCGCAGCCGGCGCGCTCCACGCCGCAGAGCGCCCGAACATCCTCTTCATTTACACCGACGATCTCGGTTACGGAGACGTCGGCGCTTTCTTCGAGGGCGCGCGCCCGTCGGGCCCGATGGGCGGGCGCATGACACCCCACCTTGACCGCCTCGCGTCAACGGGCGCCAAGCTGACGCATCACTATACGTCCGCGCCCGTCTGCGCCCCCGCCCGTGCCTCCCTTTACTCCGGCCGGCACCAGGGCCATGCCAACGTCAGGAACAACCAGTTCGACAAGGCCCTCGCCGACAATCACACGGTCGCCACCGTCCTCCGCGAGGCCGGCTACGCCACGTCGCTCTTCGGCAAATGGGGTCTGCAAGGCTACGCCGAGGGCTCCACACCCAACTGGCCGGCCCATCCGCTCAACCGCGGCTTCGACTTCTACTTCGGATACATCCGGCACGTCGACGGGCACGAACAGTACCCGAAGGAGGCGCCCATCCGGAATCGCGACAACTCGCCGCCGCGCCGGCGCTCGGCCACGCACGGGGAGGACAACGACGTGAACCCGGCGATCTTCGGCAAGGAAGTCTGGGAGAACCGTCGCGAGATTTCGGATACATTGGACAAGTGCCTGACCACCGATCTCTTCACCGCCCGCGCCAAACGATGGATTGTGGACCACCGGACCAGCCGGCCCGACCAGCCTTTCTTCGCCTTCCTCTCCCTCGCCACACCCCACGCCGCCATCGAGATCCCCACCATGGCATATCCAAGCGGGGGCGGCCTGCACGGCGGGCTGCAGTGGACCGGCGAGCCCGGCCGCGCAATCAACACCGCCGGCGGCACCATCAACTCGTGGCTGCATCCCGATTTCGCCGATGCGACCTACGACCACGATGCCAACGCGGCGACGCCCGAGGTCCCCTGGCCGGACGTTTACCGGCGCTATGCCACCAGCGTCCGCCGCATCGATGACGCGGTCGCCGACCTCGCGAAACTCCTGCAGGATCTCGGCATCGCGGAGAACACCCTGATCGTCTTTTCGTCCGACAACGGACCCTCCCTCGAATCGTACCTCACCGAGCCATTCAGTCCGGAATTCTTCGTGGGCTTCGGCCCTTTCGACGGTGTGAAGCGCGATCTGTGGGAAGGCGGCATCCGCACCCCCACCATCGCCTACTGGCCGGGCCGGATTCCAGCCGGCCGCGTGGTCGACGCCCCGAGCGGCCAATGGGACTGGTTGCCCACCTTCGCCGAACTGGCCGGGAAACACGCGCCCGCCCTCGCCGACGGTGTCTCGCTGGTGCCGGCGCTCGAGGGCAAGCCATTCTCCCGCGGCACGTCGCCGATGTACTTCGAGTACTTCAACAACACGCGCACGCCAAACTATCCGGCCTTCGAAGCGTCCCGCCGCGGCGGGGTCCGCCAGGAGATGCAGGCCGTGCGCGTCGGGGAACTCATGGGTGTGCGTTACAACATCGCCTCCGCGAACGACGATTTCCAGATCTACAACGTGGTGACCGACCCCAAGCAGGCGCGCAACCTCGCCGGTGATCCGGTCCTGGCTCCGTTGCAGCGCCAGCTCAAGGCCCTCGCCCTCCAGTCGCGCCGTCCCGACGAGACAGCCGCCCGCCCCTACGACAACGCCCCCGTGCCCGCGGTCTCCGCCGACACCCTTTCTTCGGGGCTGGTCTGGCGCCGCTTCGACGGCGATTTCCCTTGGGTGCCGTCCACCGACGCCTTGACCCAGACCGCCTCCGGCACGGTCGACTCGCTTGAACTGAAGCCGGCGCTCGACGGCGCAACCGGGCCTTCGGTGCTCGAATACACCGGTTACCTGCGCGTGCCGGTCGACGGGGATTACACCTTCTCCCTCTCCACGGATACCGGCGCGGTCGTCCGGTTGCACACTGCGGTCCTCTTCGATTGCGATCGCGGTTACACCTCAGGCGAAATCCGTTCGGCCACCGCCCGGCTCGAGGCCGGTCTTCATCCCATCAGCATCGTCACGCGGCATGCCGACACCGCCAAGGCCGCCCTCGTTCTCACGTGGAACGGCCCGGGCTTCGCCGCCCGCCCCGTCGTCACCGACGATCTTCGCCGTCCGTAACCCTTCCGATGCCCCGTCTGTTTGACAAGGAGCGGCGACACTTTAAACCGCCTTTGGAGGTCCTGTCGCCGAACCCGCAGCCGGACCGGCAACCCGAGTATCTTATCCACCGCGTCGAGACATTCAGACGCACGATAAGAACCCGCTTTTCTTGATCTGACCGGCGAACGAAAGCCGTCCCGCACTCAAACTCGGCGACAGGACCTCCAAAGGCGGTTAAAAGTGTCGCCGCTCCTTCTCAAACCCGACAATCCCCTGCCCGCCATGCCTCGCGTGTTCTTTGCCGTTTTCGTCTCCCTAGCCTTGTTCGCGTTGGCCAGCGGCGCCCGTCCGCCGAATCTCGTGGTCATCATGGCCGATGATCTCGGCTACGGGGACGTGGGGTACAACGGCAGCACCGCCCACGCCACGCCCCACCTCGACCGTCTTGCGGGCGAGGGACTGCGTTTCGACAACTTCTACGTCAGTTCGCCCGTCTGCACGCCGACACGGGTCGCGCTTCTGACCGCGCGCCATCCCGTGCGCGTCGGTTTTCATGCGCTGCTCTGGCCGACGAGCAAGGGCGGTCTCCCGGAATCCGAGCGAACCTTGCCGGAAATCCTGCGCACCCACGGCTATCGCACCGGGCTCATCGGAAAATGGCACCTCGGCCACGCCGAAACCGCCAACCTGCCGCTCAACCATGGATTCGATGAATTCTACGGCATGCCCTATCCCAACGACATGGGTCCGATGCACAGCCGCGCGGCCGCGATGAAGGAAACCTGGCCGCCGATGCCGATGATGACGGGCAACGAGATCGTCGAGGCCCCGATCGACGTCAACCTGCTCACCCAGCAGTACACGAGCGCGGCCAGCCGGTTCATCGCGGAAAACCGCGCCCGGCCCTTCTTCCTGTTTCTGTCCCACGCCATGCCGCACAGCATCGTCGGGGCCTCGGCGGATTTCCGGGGCAAGTCGCGCAACGGCCTGTATGGCGACGCGGTGCAGGAACTCGACTGGAGCGTCGGCGAGATCCTCCGCCTGCTCCGTGCGCTCGATCTCGAATCCAACACGATGGTCGTGTTCACCTCCGACAACGGGGCGGTGCTTCGCGCGATGTATCAGGGAAACGACGACACCGCGCGCGTGATGTTCCCCGACCTCACCTTCGGCTCCAACGCCCCGTTGCGCGGCGGCAAGGTCTCCACCTTCGAGGGCGGCGTGCGCGTGCCCACGTTCATCCACTGGCCCGGCATGATCACGTCAGGACGCCGCGTCGACGAACCGGTCTGGATCGCGGACCTCATGCCGACCTTCCTCGAACTCGCCGGCCTGACCCTGCCCGCCGACCGCACTTACGACGGTGTCAGCCTTGCCCCGCTGGTGCGCGGCGAGGGCTCCCCCGCGGCCGACCGCCCGCTGTACTTCGGATCCGGCGAGATCACCGCCATGCGCGAGGGCCGCTGGAAACTCGTGATGCCCAACCAACCGCGTTTCACCGGCAACCACGGTGACCAACCCCTCTTGTTCGACCTCGCGGCCGATCCCGCCGAATCCCAAAACCTCGCCGCCGCCCATCCCGAGCAGGTTCAACGCCTGGTGGCCCGTTTGAAATCGTGGCAGACCGCCGCCGAGGCCGATCCGATCTCGCGCTGACCGCAACGCCGGCCCGGCCAGACGTCCATCGCCGGTATTCTATCCGGCCTTGGCCTGAAAGAACCGCTGCTGTTTCTCGCTGATCGGCAGACCCGCGCGCTCCATCACCTTGAGCAGATCCTCCCAGATCGCACGTTTCGAGCGATTGGAAGGATTTCGCAGGATGTAGCTGGGGTGATACGTCACCATCAACGGGGTGCCCTCGAAGGCGTGCCACCGTCCCCGGATCTCGCCGAGCGTCTTGAAGGTGCCCACGCCGAGCAGGCCCTGCGCCGCCGTCGACCCCAGGGCGACGATCAGTTCCGGCTTCACGATCTCAAGCTGGGCGCGCAGGAACGGGAGGCAATAGGCGAGCTCCGCGGGCGTCGGCGGACGATTGCCGGTCTGCTCCATGCCGGGAGGCGTCGGCAGGTCGGGACGCCAGTTCATGATGTTGCCAATGTAGACGTCGCCCCGGGACAAGCCCATCGCCTCGATCATGCGGGTGAGCAACTGGCCGGCGGGCCCGACAAAGGGTTCGCCCTGGATCTCCTCCTCCGCGCCAGGTGCTTCGCCACAGAAAAAGATCCGCGCCTCCAGGTTGCCGACGCCGAGCACGATCTTCTTTCCCGGACGCACCCGCTCGCGGCAGACCGGATCGTTTTCGACGCGGGTGCGGAGCCAGTTCCAGCGGGCGTCGCGATCACCCTCGGGCAGGACAATCGCCGGCGGGGGCGGCAGGGCCGGCGCCTCCGAAGCCGTCGCTGTTTTTTGAATACGAGGCGCGGCCGAAACCACGACGGGCGGCACCGCTGGCGTCGGATCGCGGGGCGGGGACTCGGGCGCCGGAGCGTCCGGGTGCTCGCGCCGGGCCGAGGCCACTGCCGCACGCAGGGCGGCCAGCCCTTCCTCGGACGCAGGCAGGGAGGTCACCCCGGTGCTTTTGAGCCGCCGCAGTTCCTCGACCAGAGCCTGGAGAGTCGCCCGCATGGTCAGGCGCCCCGGCCCGCGGCCGTCAGTTTCTCGACATACTTTCCGAGCAGGTCGAACTCGAGATTCACCCGGTCACCCACGGCGCGGACATGGAGGTTGGTCACGGTGAGGGTGTGCGGAATCAGCCAGACGGCGAACCGGTCTCCGTCCACCTCCGCCACCGTCAGCGAGATGCCGTCGATCGCGATGCTGCCCTTCTGAATCAGGTAACGCCCGCCGCCCGCCGGGGCCCGCACCGCGAGGTAGTGGTCGCGACCCCTCACTTCGAAGGTTTCGATCCGGCCCGTGCCGTCGACATGTCCCGTGACGAAGTGGCCGCCCATCTTCCCGCCGAACGCAAGGCTGCGCTCGAGGTTGACCGGGGCACCGGCGGCGAGGTCGTCGAAGTTCGTCAGGCGCCGCGTTTCCTCGAGCACGTCAAAGTGGAGGCGGCCCTGCTCGAAGCGGGTCACCGTGAGGCAGCATCCGTTGACGGCGATGCTGTCGCCCAACGCGACCCCGTCGAGGACGGCACGCGCGGCGATGACGAGTTTCCACGCCTCGCCCGCCGGCGAGAAGGACTCGACCTGTCCCGTTTCCTCGATGATGCCCGTAAACATGCCCGCATCAAAAGCCGGCCGGCCGCCGGAAGGAAGTCCGGAGTGCGGTTAGGCCTAGCGGCCGGTCAAAGGTCAAAGGTCGCAACGTCGAACGTCGTCACCCGCCCGCCGGAGCGGGCTATTGTTGGAGATGCCATGCTCTGCGAAACGGAGCCGCTGGAGACTTTGGATATGCGACCTTTGACCTGGGACTGAATTGTGGTTTCGACCCTTGCCTACTTCAACTTCACGCGCAGCACGGCGGTTTCGCCGCCCCGGCTGGCGAGGATGACGGTCTCGGCCCGGTCCTTGTCGGCTTCGATCGCGGCGAGTTTTTCCACCGCATCGGCAAAGGTCTTCACCTCCGTGCCGTCGATCTCCTTGATCCAGTCGTCCGTGCGCAGGCCGGCGGTGGCGATCGGCGTGTTGGGTTTGACGAAGTGCGCCACGACACCGCCGTGTTCGGCCATCTTCACCCGGCGCGCCACGCCGTCGCTGAAGGTGAACTCGCGAACGGTCAGCCCAAGCTGCTCAAAGTAACGCCGCTCCACCTCGCGCGGCGTCGGAGGCGCTTCCTCCAGCACGGCGGTCAGGTCAACGCGGTCGGTGCCACGCAAAACCGTCAACGCCACCGAGTCTCCCGGCGCCCGGCGCGTGATCTCGTTGTCCAGATATCCCGAAACCACCGCGTCAGGCTTGAGGCGCGGCAGCGGGCTGCCATCGAGGGCGAGGAGGATGTCGCGTTCCTGCATGCCGGCCTTCTCGGCGGGGCTTCCCTCGAGCACCTCGCTCACGACGAGGCCGGCCTGGTTTTCGATGTTGAGAAAACGCGCCACTTCGGGATCGACCGGCTCGAGGCCGTGCGCGCCGAGGTAGGGCCAGGGGCGGCCGTAGACGTTGGCAGGAATCCGGTTCAAATGAGGCAGCACCTCCGAAGCGACGAGAAAGGCCGCGCACTCCTCGGAGTCCACGAGAACGATGCCCTGCCCGCCCCGGGCGCGCTCGGAAAACATGATGAACGTCTGGCCAAAGCCGACCGCACCGAGACCGAGAAACTGGCCGTTCCCATTGAACACGGGAAGGCCCGGGCCGGTCACATCCATGGTCGCAAGGGCCGTCTTGCGCGGGATCGCCTGCACGATCGCCACGTTGCCGGCGAGGTAGTAGGGCATGAAGTCCTCGTCCTTTTTCCGCAGCCCGATGCCCCAGACATCCTCGGCCAGCGCCGGTTCGCCCGGCGTGTCGCCCGCGAACGCCGTGATCGGCACGAGGCCTTCACGTCCTTTTTCCTCAATCCGTACAAAATGCCAGTCGGTCAGGGGATCCTGCCCGAGGTATTCACCTGCATAATACGCCGTCACAGGCTGGCCCGGGCGATACACGCGGAAATCCTTGAGTTGACCCGGCGTGGCGCGGGGATTCACCGCCGGGGCCGGCAGGACGACCGTGCCCTGATCGTCGATCACCGTGCCGTAGGAAAAGGAGGGACGGCGGTCGAGCTCCGTCTCGGTGAAGAACTCGATCGCCACCACCGAATTCACCCGCTCCGCCCAGAGCGCGGCGCGATCAGCGGCGGAGAGAAGGGGGGCGGACAGCAGGAGGGCGGCGAGGAGCAGGGTTCGTTTCATGGTTTCAAGACGTAGAGAGACACACGGAAGTTGCGGCGCGCCTCGATCAGCACGGGCTGCGGGTCGGCTTCGAACGCGGCATGGGCCGCCTTCATCTGGTCGAGGCTGAGAATGGCCTCCTGATTCACCTTCGTGATAATGTCACCCCGCGACAGCCCTGCGACCGCGGCCGGGAAGCCGGCCTGCACGCCGATCACGAGCACCCCTGTGTCGTCAGTGAGCTGGTTCTCTCGCGCGAACGTACGCGAGACCTTGCGCACGCTGAGGCCCCACTTTTCGAGCGCCCACTCCTCGCCCACGCGGCTGACAAGCTCCTCGGTCACGATCTCATGCTCGGTCGTCTGGGCGGCGCGCTTGACCGACAGCTTTACGGTCGAGCCGACAGGCTTGCTCGCGATGAGGTTCTGAATGGGAGGAAGCTGCTCGGGAAAGCGTCCGTCGACCTTCTCGCCGTCGATCGCGAGCAGGATGTCCCCGCCACGCATGCCGGCGCTCGCCGCGGGCGAGCCGGGGTCGACGCTGTTGATGAGCATGCCCGTATTGAGCTCGAGCGCGTAAAACCCTTCGAGGTCACGCAGGGCGCCCGGCACGATGCCGATGTAGCTGCGCGTCACGCTGCCGTCCCCGGAGAGGTCTGCAACAACACCTTTGGCCGTATTCGCCGGGATCGCGAAACCGAGGTTGTCCGCGCCCATGTAACCGCGCGAATTGATGCCCACGACGTGGCCCTGTTCGTCGACGAGGGGCCCACCGGAGTTGCCGGGATTGATCGCGGCATCGGTCTGCAACCAGGTGTTGAACAAACCCGTCTCGTACCCACGCACGCCCGAATTGCTCTGAAAGAAACGGCGATTGTTGGAGATGATTCCGCGGGTCACCGTGCGCGTGAGCCCATGCGGCGTGCCGACCGCAAACACCGTCTGGCCGGGCAGCAGATCGTCGGAATCGCCAA
>CAYOSX010000074.1:0-12270 GCA_964406745.1 uncultured Opitutus sp. | reverse complement strand
CCGACGCTATGGCTGAGATTATCGTATTGGCCGAGGATGGACCAGACCAGGTCCGGCGAGAACTGGATCGCGCCGCCTACCCGGAGCAGGCGCACGGCAAACCGGGCGTAGGGGAGGGTGACGTCGGTGTAGTCGAAGGCCGCGTCGAGATTGAACATGGGTGACGGGCGCCACGTGAGCGTCGTTTTGTAGAGGATCTGGTTACCGCCATAGTAAAGACGCTTCGCCACGCTGGCGCTGCCGGAGAGTGGCCGGGATTTGGAGAGCGTCAGTCCGGCCTCGAGGTGTTCGCCTGCAAAATCGCCTGGCAGGACCACCACGCCGTTGGCGACGCGAAACGGGTCGGGCAATCGTTCGCGTTCGATCTTTGCGCGCACGAGCAGCGTGTCACCGCGTGCTGATTCCAACGAAATCTCCGGGCCGAACATATCCTGTTCGCGGTCGTCCAGCCGTTCGCTGTATCGCCGGCTTGCGCTGAAGACCGGCACGATGCGTTTGAAGGCGCGTGGATTGTACTCGCGGTCGAGCTTCGCGGTGGCGGTCCAGACGCCGGTCTGGCGCACGTTGCCGAGCGCGGGATAGTAGTCGGCGCCGACCCGGTCGAGGTAACTGGTGAACCCCCACGAAGGACTGTCGTATTTGACCGCCCAGCCGTAGGCGTCGGCGTCACCGTCGCGCCCGGTCGATTGCGTGCGTTGGAAATACAACGATCCCTCAAAAGGAGAGGCGGCCCGGGCGAAGAGCGTGCCGGTGTTGTAATTGAGGTCGAAGCCGGTGAGCCACGCTTCGCCGTTGGTCCGGGGATCGCCCCAGGTGGCGATCAAGCCGGCGCCGACCTCGTCGGTGAGCCGGACCAGCATCCGCGCGACGCCGAGTTCCCGTGCCTCGAGGGTGCCCGAACGCTCGGTACGGACGCCGAGCAAGCCGAAGCTTACCGGCCCTTCGCGCCCGGAGATGCGCGCGCCGCCCACGAGGTCGACGATCTCGCCGCGCGGACCGATGCCGATGCGGCGCGAGTGGTACGGGAGGGGATTGTTGTTGATGAGACTGTAGGAAAAGACGCCTGCGTCCTGCAGAAAAAACGCGCGCTTCTCCGGGAAAAAGACGGGAAAACGCGTGAGGTTTACCTGACGTTCATCAACCTCGGCGTCGGCAAAGTCCGTGTTGACGGTCACGACGGCGGTCGTCGACTCGGTGAGCTTGTAGAAGACATCGAATCCCGGCTTGAGGCGGGTGGTCTCGAGATCCTGGGGGCGATCGTGTATTCGTGTGGCGGAGACGAATGGGCGCACCTCGAGGCGGCTGGCCCGGCGCAGTCCCTGCAGTCCCGTGAGGTGTCCGGCGACCGCGAGGCTGCTGACCTCGTACTGCCGCTGCGGACCATGCCAGCGCACGCGTTCGCCCGTGCGGGCGATGTGGCGTTCGACGTTGAGTCCCCAGGCGGGGGCGCGGGTGTTGAAGGAGAGCGTCGAGAGCGGGATGGAGCCCTCGGCCATCCACCCGTGCGCGGTGCGCCGGGCAACGACATCCCAGAGACCATCCCAATCGGTGTTGAGGGTGACGCCGCCGCGGATGAGGGCGTCCTGACGGGCGCCCAGCGGATTGAAGGCGAAGTAGAAGCCGTTGCGGCGATCGAGAAACGGGTCGAGCACGAGGGCCACATGGTCGTCTCCGCCCAGATCGGCGTCGCGCCGGCGTTGAGTGGCGACGATGCGATCGGGTTCTGGATCGCTCGCGAGCACGGCGAAGTAGAGGCGCGTTGCATCGTAGGCGAGGCGCACCTCGGTGTGCGCGGTCGGGTCCGCGCCGGGAAGGGGCTCGACCTGGCGGAACGCAACCACAGTGGCGGGCGCCTGCCAGATTGCCTCGTCGAGCAACCCGTCAATAACGGGGGGCGCTCCGGCGAGGAGCGGCGAAGCCGTGCGTGGTGGCGAGGCGGACGCCGCGAACGTGTCGGATGGGGCGAGAACGAGAACCAGAGCGGCGCCGCAATGCCGGATGAATAGGAGCAGAGAGAGGAGACGTGGCATGGACGCCGCCCCTCGCCAGGTGATTCTGAAGCGGCGCGTTCAGCCAGCACGGCAGGTGCCACGAAGTGGCGCATGAAGTTGTTTCAGGTGTAGCCGCGGGCGTGCCGCCCGCGTGGGGCCGGCGTTCGTCTGCCGGCCTCCTTACGAGCTCACGCCCGCCTCAATTGAACCAAGCCCGGTCGCCCTTTTGATATGGAGCGTTGCCGTCGAAGCGACCGGGGACTTCCTCGTAGCGCAGTGCCTTGGTCGCGCCGATCTCGGACGAGAAGTAGCCGAGAATCGTGAGGTCCTTCATGATTCGGAAATAATGATGGGGCTGCGGATCGCGGCGGGTGGCGGTGTGGGCGCGCTGTTCCGCGTCGAGTTCGTTGAGATAGGCGGTGCGCTGCGCAGCGCTGGCTTGCGCGAAGTCGACGCGGAAACGGGTGAGGAAGCCATCGGCGAGGGTCTTGAGGCCGGTCTTGAAGGCGTTCTGGTCGGGCGCGTCGTAGCAGGCGTTGACCATCATGGTCATGAATGCGCCGATGCCGACCGCCTTGGCGCCCGGAACGTCGGTGGGGGGGATGATCGTGTCACCGATCTCGTCGAGCAGGGCGACGTCGGCTGTGGAGAATCCGTGGGCGGCACCGTCGGAAAGCGAGGCGGCGAGCAGGCGCGATCCGGCGAGGGATGCGCCCATGAGCGTGGCGAGCTGAACGATGGCCTGGCGGCGGGAGAGGTGCATGGGACGGGGGATCAAAGGTTCTGCTTCTTGAGCTCGTCCACCGCGAACGCGGCGGCGCGGGCGGTGAGGGCCATGTAGGTGAGGGAGGGGTTCACGCAGGAGGCGGACGTCATGGCGGCTCCGTCGGTCACGAAGACGTTGGGAGCCTCCCAGACCTGATTGTGCGCGTTGAGCACGGAGGTCTTCGGGTCGCGGCCCATGCGGGCGGTACCCATTTCGTGGATACCGCGGCCGACGTTGTAGCCGGTGTCGTTGATCTTCACGTCCTTCACACCGGCGGCCTCGAGCATCTCGGCGGCGTCGGCTCCCATGTCGCGCCTCATGCGGTGTTCGTTGTCCTTGATCTCGCAGTCCATGGCGAGGATCGGCAGGCCCCATTTGTCGGTCTTGGAACGGTCGAGCGAGATGCGGTTCTCGTGATAGGGGAGCATCTCGCCGAAGCCGGTCATGCCAATGGTCCAGTCGCCCGGCTCGCGCAAGGCCTCCTTGAGATCGGCGCCGATGCCGAGCTCGGCGATCTCGCGGGACCATCCTTGGCGGCTGGCGCTGCCCTGGTAGCCGAAGCCGCGCAGGTAGTCGCGTTTGTCGGAGCCGACATTGCGGAAGCGCGGGATGTAGTAGCCATTGGGACGGCGGCCATGGACGATGCGGTCGCCGAAACCCTCGACGCGGCCGCCGGCGCCGACGCGGAAGTGGTGGTCCATCACGTTGTGGCCAAGTTCGCCCGAACTGCTGCCGAGGCCGCCGGGCCAGACATCGTTTGCGGAGTTCATGAGGATCCACGTCGAGTTGAAGGACGAGGCGCAGAGGAAGACGATCTTCGACGTGTACTCGATGGTCTGCCGGGTCTCGGCGTCGAGCACCTCGACGCCGCGGGCGCGCTTGCGGTCCTTGTCGTAGAGGACCTGCGTGACGATGGAGTGGGGGCGCAGCGTGAGGTTGCCGGTCTTGACCGCCGCCGGGAGGGTGGAGGACTGCGTGCTGAAGTAGGCGCCGAAGGGGCAGCCGAACCAGCACTTGTTGCGGTACTGGCAATTGCTCCGGGTGTCGATCGGAGCGGTGAGGTTGGCCACCCGGCCGATGATGAGGCGGCGGTGGTCGTTGTAGTGTGCGCGAATGCGTGCCGCGACGTGCTTCTCGACGACGTTGAGCTCCATGGGCGGGAGAAACTGTCCGTCGGGCAGCTGGGGCAGGTTTTCCTTGGAGCCGCTGATGCCGGCGAAACGCTCGACGTAGTCATACCACGGGGCGATCTCCTGGTAGCGGATCGGCCAGTCGATCGCGATGCCTTCGCGGGCGTTGGCTTCGAAGTCCTGCTCGGAGAAACGGTAGCTCTGGCGTCCCCAAAGAAGGGAGCGCCCGCCGACATGGTAGCCGCGGAACCAGTCGAACGGCTTCTTCTCGACGTAGGGCTGGTCGGCCTCGTGCACCCACATGTCGATCCGCATCTCGTTGATCGTGTAGTCACGACTCAGCACCGGATGTTTGTCGCGCAAGGCGGTGGGGGTGCGTCCGCGGTGCGGGACCTCCCACGGGCCTTTGAGCGCGTTCGTGTAGTCCTTGATGTGCTCGATGTTTCGTCCGCGCTCGAGCAGGAGCACTTTGAGACCGCGTTCGGTCAGTTCCTTGGCGGCCCAGCCACCGCTGATTCCGGAGCCGACCACGATGGCGTCGTACGTATTGGTTTCCATGGGGTGAAAGGATCGGAGAAGAGGGTAGGCGGAGACCGTGGACGGGCTCGGGAAACTTGGCAAATGCCCTGACGGCTTTGTCGCGGAATGCCGGTCTTCACGAACTGCGCCTACTGCGCCGCTGCCAGCCGCTCCAATCCCCCGATGGCGCTTCTGGTCCGGGATACCCGCGGTTTGCGGAGGGGCTCTGGCAAGATTTTGGCATTAAATCGATGGTTCGCTTCGAAACGAATTGCACCGCAGGGCGTCTGGCGGCTTACACGCGGGCAGTCATGACGACGAATCGCGTGAGACGTCCGGTGAGGACGGATTGGTTTTGGCCGGTGGCGCTGATGGCGACCATCGCGCTGGCTTCATCGCGTCCGGTCGTCGAAGGTCCTGATCTGCCCTACATCGACAAGGTTGTGCATTTTCTTGTCTATGGGTTGCTCGGCACGCTCTTCGCCCGCGTGCCGGCGGTCCGGGGCTGGGCGGGGCTGGGGGCGGGGTGGGCCGTCGTGCTTGCGTCGGCTTACGGTGTGGTGGACGAGTTCCACCAGAGTTTTACGCCGGGGCGCTTCGTCGAAGTGGGCGATTGGCTGGCGGACACGTTGGGGGCCTTGCTCGCCGTCGCGCTCTATTCGCGCTGGGCTGCCTACCGCAATCTCTTGGAACGGTCGATCTTTGGCCGGCCAAAACGGCGGGTTGAATCCTCCGCTGCAACCATGCCAGAAAACGTCGCATGAACCCAGTCGAGGTGTCCTCCCGCATCGCCCGTCTCCGCTCCGAGATCGAGCACCACGACGCCCGGTACTATCGCGAGGCGATGCCGGAGATCACCGATCTCGAGTATGACCGGCTGAAACGCGAGCTGGCCGAGTTGGAGCAGCGGTTTCCGGAGTTTGCCGAGGACACGTCGCCCACCGCCCAGGTTGGCGACGACCGCACCGAGGGTTTCGTCACGTACCGCCATCGCGAGCGGATGATGAGCCTCGACAACACGTACTCGGAGGACGAATTGCGGGAGTTTCACGCGCGCCTCGTCAAACTGCTCGGCCGCGAGGAATTGAGCTACGTCGTCGAACCCAAGGTCGACGGCCTGGCAGTGAGCGTGACCTACGAAGGCGGGCGCTTTGCGCGAGCGGTGACGCGGGGCAACGGAATCGAGGGCGACGATATCACGGCCAACGCGCGGACCATCGCCGGACTGCCGCGCGTCCTCCACGCCTCGAACGCACATCCGGTGCCCGAGGTCATCGAGATACGCGGGGAGATCTACATGACCCACGCCGAGTTCGAGCGCATCAACAAGCAGCGCGAGGAAGCGGGTGAGCCGTTGTATGCCAATCCGCGCAATCTCGCGGCAGGGACGATCAAGCAACTCGATCCGCGCGAAGTGGCTGCCCGGAAGCTGGAGATTGTACTTTACGGATTGGGTTACGCGGAGCCCAGCGGCGATTTGCCGACGACTCAGGAAGGTTACATCGAACGGGTGAAGGCGTGGGGCCTTCCGACCGTGGAGAAATACTGGACGGCGAAGGGCATGGACGAGGTGTGGGCGGCGGTGCAGGAACTCGACCGCCTGCGCGATACGTTTGCCTACGGGACCGACGGCGCCGTCGTGAAGCTCAACTCGATTCCGTGGCAGCGCGAGGCCGGGGCGACGTCGAAGGCTCCCCGCTGGGCGATGGCGTACAAGTTTGCCGCGGAACGCGCGGAGACGGAGCTGTTGGGCATCACGATTCAGGTGGGCCGCACCGGCGTGCTTACTCCGGTGGCGGAACTTGCGCCGGTGCAGCTCGCGGGGACAACGGTGTCGCGGGCCACGTTGCATAACCGCGACGAAATCGCGCGGAAGGATATCCGCGTGGGGGATTTCGTCTTCGTGGAAAAGGCGGGTGAAGTCATCCCGGCCGTGATCGGCGTCAACACGGCGCGGCGGCGCCCGACCTGCGTGGCGTATGTCTATCCGGAGAAATGTCCGGTCTGCGGCACGCCGGTGGTGCAGGCCGAGGGGGAGGTGGCGCTGCGTTGTCCCAACTACGAATGTCCGGTGCAGGTGCGCCGCCGGGTGCGGCATTTCGCCTCGAAGGCGTGCGTCGACATCGACGGCCTGGGCGTCGCGATGGTGGACGCGCTCGTCGACAAAGGCTGGGTGCGAAGCATTCCCGATATCTACCGGCTTCGGCGCGACCAGTTGCTGACGCTGGGCAAGAGCGTCGAGAAATCGACCACCAACCTGCTGGCCGCGATCGAGACGAGCAAGCGGGCCGAGCTCTGGCGGTTTGTGCATGGCCTCGGGATTCCGCACGTGGGTGCCGCAGCCGCAAAGGACCTGGCCCGCGTTTTCGCCAGTCTCGAGGCCCTGGCGGAGGCGAAGTACGAAGACTTTATCGGTGAGAAGAAGGCGACTCGCATCGAGGGAATCGGCGAAACCATGGCCCTGGCCATCATCGATCATTTCAACGAACCGCGGAACCGAACGCTGATCGCGGAACTCGGTGCGCTCGGCGTGGCTCCCACCGCGCCCGCCAGCAGCGGCCCCAAGGGCACGGCGCTTGCGGGGAAGACCTTTGTGCTGACGGGAACCCTGCCAGCGCTGACGCGTGAGGCGGCGACGGAAATGATCGAGTCCGCCGGCGGCAAGGTGAGCGGAAGCGTGAGCAAGAAAACCAGCTACGTGCTCGCCGGCGAGGAAGCCGGCTCCAAACTCGAGAAAGCGCGTGCGCTCGGAGTGCCGGTGATCGACGAGGCCGGGTTTCGGCGAATGTTGAGCGAAGGGTAGGCGGCGCCGCAGGTCCCGCCCGTCAGTCGAATGGCACGGGCAGCGACGGCAGGGTCGGCGGCTCGGCGTGGGTGTGCGGTGTCTCCTCCGGCTGGATACGCGGCGCGGTGGCGCCATTGACCCAGCGGCTGTCGATCATGAGGGTCTTGGCCTTCTCGGGCAGGCCCCGTTCGTGCCGGAGCAACTGTCCGGCGAGCAGGTCGATGGCGCAGGCGCCGATGCTCGTGGCGTCCTGATAGATGCCGGCGACGGTCCCGTCGGTGGTGGGAAGATTGAGGTCGGCGTAGGCGACCTGTGACGGAACCTTGAGGCCCGCGCGGCGGAGCCAGGTGGCGATAGCTGGCTCGGTGCCGACGATGGAGTCGATGCGGGCTCGCTTGACCCAGGCGAGGAGGGCCGCCTCATGAAGTTCCTCGGGGCGGTAGATCAGCGTGTCGTCGACGAGGCCGGCGGCTTGCATTTCGAGCAGATAGCCGGCGGTCCACAGGCCGTTCACGCGCTGATGATAGTCGGTCGTGAGCGCGAGCCCGATGCGTTTGCGACCGGCGGCGTGCAGGCAGGCCACGGCAAGGCGCGCCGAGGCGCAGTGGTTGTCGGTCGCGCGGTGCAGTTTCGGGCCGATTAGGGTGTAGGCAACGCTGACCGACGAGAATTTGTCCCAGGGCAACGGAATCGACTCGGGCCTTGGCAGCGGTGAGACGACGAGTCCGGTGATGCCGCGGGCGATGAGGATGTCGCCCAGCCGCGCGGCGTTGCCGTCCGCGTCACCGAGCCAGAAATGTTCGAGGTGATAACCGGCGGCGGCCGCACGGTCACGCGCCCCCTCGAAGCAGCGGCGAAAGAACGGTACGCGTTGCCAGCCGTCGCGGCGCGGATGGGCGGTGATCCAGGCCAGTGTGACGCGATCGGCGGGCGGCTGGCCGGCACGGATCGCGGTCATGACCTCGGCGAGCAGGGGATTCGGCTTCCAGCCGAGACGAGTCGCGATCGCCTGGACGCGGTTGCGGGTCGCGAGGGGAATGCGCGGATGGTTGCGCAAGGCCATCGAGACGGTTGCGCGGGAAACCCCTGCTTCTTCGGCGATGCGGCCGAGGGAGGCGGCGCTGGCGTGACGGCGCATGACGGTCAGGCCGGGACGTGGTTCTGGTGGGCGCCGAACTGGCGGCGGATGGCGCCGGCGAGGTCGTGGGACTTGAGGGGTTTGGTGATGTAATCATCCATGCCGGCGGCGAAACACAGCTGCCGGTCGCCTTGGAGGGCGTTGGCGGTCAGGGCAACGATCCGCGGCTGACGCTCGGCGGGAAGCATCTGGCGAATCCGGCGCGAGGCCTCGAAACCGTCCATCTCTGGCATCTGCAGGTCCATGAGGACGAGTTGGTAGTCGCGGGAGGAAACGCTGGCAAGCGCTTCAAGTCCGTTGGCGACCGCGTCGGCGCGGTAGCCGAGTTGCTCGAGGTAGCGGAGGGCGACCTTTTGGTTCACCGGATTATCCTCGACGAGAAGAATGCTGAGGGGGAATTCCTCGGCGAGCGAACGTGCGGTGGAGGCCTCGAACTCGCTGAGTGGCGGGTCGGCGGGGATCTGCAGCAGCGCCTGGAGGCTGCGGATGAACGAGAGGGTGCGGACGGGTTTGCCCACGGTGGCGAGACGGCCGAAGGGGAACGGCGTCTGCGACGAGGAGTAGCCCGAGGGCAGCAGCATGAGCACCGGCAGCGGCGAAGTGGCAAAACGTGCGCCGAGGGTCGAGCCGGTCTCGCCGGAAAGCATCTCCACGTCGACGAGGACGAGGGCCGGGTCGAGGTCTCCGTCGAGCAGGACGAGCGCCTGGCTCGCGGTGCCGGCGGCGACGAAGCGGACGCCCCATTGCTGAAAGAGCAGCTCGAAACGGCGCACGGTCGCCGGATTATCCTCCACGCAAAGCACCGTGCGGCCTCGCAGCGGCTCGGGCGTGGGAGGCAACCCGCTGCCTGCCGGCGGACGCGCGGCCTCCGTCTCGATCGTGAAGATGAAGCGCGAGCCCTTGCCCGGTGTGCTTTCGACCCGGAACCCGCCGCCCATCAGGGCGCAGAGGCGATGGCAGATCGCCAGGCCGAGGCCCGTGCCGCCGTACCTGCGGGCGTTGGAGGAGTCGACCTGGCTGAAGGGTTGGAAAAGACGTCCGAATTGCTCGCGCTCGATCCCGATGCCCGTGTCCTGCACGGTGAACTCGAGGAGAATCCGTCCCGTGGATACAGACGCGCCGGGCAACGGACGGACGCTGAGGTCGATGCAGCCGCCGGGAGTGAACTTGACCGCGTTGTTCACGAGGTTGACCAGGACCTGCCGCAGGCGGCTGATGTCGCCCACGATCCACGGCGGCACGCCGGTCTCGACGACGTAGGAAAGCTCGAGGTGCTTGCCCCCGGCCTCGTCGGAGAGCAGTTCGAGGGTGTCCTCGAGGCAGGCGGAGAGTTCGAAGGGAAGGTTGTCGAGTTCGAAGCGGCCTGACTCGATTTTCGAGAAGTCCAGGATGTCGTTGATGATGCCCAGCAGATGTTCGCTGCTGGTGCGGATCGTGTTGACGTGATCGCGCTGCTGCTGGGTGAGGCCGGTGTCGAGCAGCAGGCTGGTCATGCCGATCACGCCGTTCATCGGCGTGCGGATCTCGTGCGACATGGACGCGAGGAATTCGCTCTTGGCGCGCGAGGCGGCGTCGACCTCGGCTTTCGCCCGGCGCAGCGCGCGCTCGGTTTCCACGCGCGCGGTCACGTCGGCGAGGATGGCGATGAACGTCTCGACGAGCCCGGCTTCGTTGCGGACGGGTTGGATCTCGAGATGAAGGTGGTATTTGCGTCCCGACTTGGAGTAGTTGACCACATCGCAGCTGTGCCCGTCGCCGCGTGCCATGGCGCTGCGGATACGGCGGACGGTGCGGGCGCTGGTCTCCGGGCCGATCATGAAGGTCGCGGGATTCCTGCCCACAACCTCTTTCAGTCCGTACTCCAGAACGCGGGTGAAGCTGTCATTGACCCACTCAATGGTCCCATCGGGGGAGCAGATCATCACGAGGTTGTCGGTGCGGCTGGCGACGAGGGAGAGCTTGCGCGTGGCGGCCTGGCTTTCCCTCAGGGCGGTCTCGGCGTTGCGTTGCGAGGTGACGTCCTGAAGCGTCCCGACGATCGAGAGCGGTCGCTTGTGTTCATCCCGGCGCTCGATGCAGGCGCGTGAGCGAAGCCAGCACCAATCGCCGCCGGCGGTGCGGACCCGGTATTCGGGTTCGATAACGGCATCGGTACCGGCGATCTGCCGGCCGACCGCGAGGGTGTAGGCGTGGAGGTCTTCGGGGTGAATCAGTGCGTTCCAATCCTCGGGGCGACGGCTGAGGCCACCCGGGGGATAGCCAAGCAATTCCGCGAGCCCGGCGCTGAAGCGAAGGTCGTTGCGGGCGAGGTCCCAGTCGAACAAGGCGGTCTTGGTGCCGGTCAGGACAAGGTCGAGCTGCCTCTCGGTCGCGGCCCGCCGGTCGTCGGCCGTCTCGCGGGCCGAAGTCTCCGAATTTAGGATACGCTGCAAGGCCGCACGTTCCCGGACCAGCCACGCCCAGCCTCCAAGCGCGGCGGCCGCGAGCAGCCCGGTGACGGCGACCACCGTTGGAGCGATGTTGCGCGCGTCGGCCAAGCCTGCGTGCTGCGCCACGACCGCTTCGCGAACAAGCATCGTGCAGCACGTCACGGCAGCAAAGACAGTCCACGGCACATCTTTCGGCAGCCGATTCTCTGCAGGCAGGCGACGGAGGCGCAGGAGTGCCACGCCCGCCCCAAGCAACCCTGCCGTCCACATCCATGTTGTCCATGCGGGGACCGGCGGCGCTAGGAATTCCGCAATCCCATACATCCAAGATACATCTGACGCCCATGAAAGCGTTGCAAAGACGGCATGAGCCAAGGCGACCCAGCCTGTAACCAGAATAAGGGTTTCCGGCCGGAGTGTCCGGTCACGATATGTATCACGCGCCATGGGGGTCGTCGGGTTTTTACGGCGACGAGGAGGGGGCGGCAATGGTTTCCTAGCTAGCTACGTAGTTTCCACCCCCAAATGCACCTGTGCTCAAGGATCTGTTTTTTCAGGTCCGTTCTGATAGGTTTCAGGTGAAGACGGTTCCGCGCCCGTGATTGCCCGGAACAGGCTCGTCGGCCCATAGACGAAGGCCCACGAAGGGTCGTCCAGCCGGCCGGTCAACTTGACTTCAAGGGCTGACGAAAGCGGGGCGAGGACCGTGCCCAAGGCTGATCCCAGAAGCCCGCGGCTCTCTTCGAAGGGGTAGACCTTCGTGAGGAAATCGAGGTCCTTGGCGTCGAAATCGTACGTCCCGGAGGCGTCGATCGCGGCGCGGGGGCCGGTGATCCGTACCTCGGGAAAGACGAGCAGCGGACCTTCGATGCGGAAGTTTGCGCGCGCGGTGTCGAGTTGCAGCGTGCTGTAGTTCAGGAGCGTGCGGCGCAGCAAGGTTGAGAGGATACCCAGCAGGTTGACCTCGCCGAGATTGGCCTGGGCGATGAGCGCATTCCCGGATCCGTTGAAACTGCGAATATCATCGTTTCGGCCCTCTGCGGACACCGCGAGATCAAGGCGTCCGCTCGCGATGCGTTGCTGGAACCGGCTCTGCGGGGGTGGCGGCACGCCCTGACGGCGGGCGCTAAACTCCTCCACCGTGCGGATGGCGAGGCCGAGCGCCGCGTCGTCGAGTTCACCGTCGAAGGCGAGACGGCGGTCATCGGGAGGACCGCTGAGTTCACCGTGTCCGCGTACGACGCCTTCGGCGAAACCGGCGACGACATCGTCCACCAACACGCGTTCACCGTCAACGGTGGCCTTGAACGCAAGGCTCGAGAGCGGGAAATCGTGAAAGGTCATCGGCTGGTCGGTGCGCCCTTCGATGACGAGGGCTGCCTTTGGCCCTCCCTCCGCGCCCGGCCCGTCGACCCGGCCGGCCACCTTGAGATCGGGCGGCGAGGAGAACCGGTAAGGCAGGGTCAGGGCGACCACACGCGGGCCCGCCAGCCGGGCGGCGTCCTCCGCGGG
>CAYOSX010000073.1:10519-12422 GCA_964406745.1 uncultured Opitutus sp. | reverse complement strand
GGTCAACGACTACCTCGCACGCCGCGACTCGGAGTGGATGGGTTACCTGTATCAATTTCTCGGCCTCACCGTCGGCTGCATCCAGCAGCAGATGCCGTCGAACCTGCGCCGCGAGATGTACGGCCGCGACATCACGTACGGGACGGCGAGCGAGTTCGGCTTCGATTACCTGCGCGACAACGGCATGGCGACGCGCCGGGAAGACCAGGTGCAGCGCGACTACTGGTTCTGCATCGTCGACGAAATCGATTCCATCCTCGTCGACGAAGCCCGCACCCCCCTCATCATTTCCGGACCGGCGCCCATCGAGCGCGAACAGCCCTTCACCCGCCTCAGGCCGCCGATCGAGCGGCTGGTGACCGAGCAGGGCCGCCTTTGCAACCGGTTCGTCAGCGAGGCCAAGGACGCCCTCGAAAAACCGGGCGCCACCGCCGAGGACAAGACGAACGCCTACCGGCGCCTGCTCCAGGTCAAGATCGGCCAGCCCAACAACAAGCAGCTGCTCCGCCTCATGGAGAATCCGGAGTGGCGCAAGGGACTCGACCGCTTCGAGACGGAGCTCCATTCCGACCTGCAAAAGTCCGAGCTCTATCGTCTCAAGGAGGAGCTCCTCTACTCGATCGACGAGAAACAGCACCAGGCTGACCTGTCGGAAAAAGGGCGCACCTACCTGCGTCCCGACAACCCCAACGCCTTCGTGCTGCCCGACCTCGCCACGGAGTTCTCCGACCTCGAGAAGGACACGTCGCTCGCCCCGGAGAAGCGCGAGGAACAGAAGCGGGAATCGCAGCAGCGCTACGCCGCGATCTCCGAGGAGATTCACGCCATTTCCCAGCTGCTGCGCGCCTACTCGCTCTACGAACGCGACGTCGAGTACGTGGTGCAGGACGGCAAGGTGATGATCGTCGACGAGAACACCGGCCGCGTCATGCCCGGACGCCGCTGGTCGGATGGCCTGCATCAGGCGATCGAAGCCAAGGAAGGGGTGAAGATCCAGGCGGAGAACCAGACGCTCGCCTCGATCACGTTCCAGAACTACTTCCGCATGTACGACAAGCTGGCCGGCATGACCGGTACGGCCGAGACGGAGGCGACGGAGTTCAATGACATCTATCGTCTCGCGGTGCAGGTCATCCCGACCAACAAGCCGTGCATTCGCGTCGATGCGAACGATTCGATCTTCAAGACCCGGCGTGACAAGTACAACGCGGTCGTCCGCGAGATCGAGGAGGCGCACAAGCGCGGCCAGCCCGTGCTCGTCGGCACGGTGAGCGTCGAGTCGTCCGAGGTGCTCTCGCGCATGCTCAAGCGCGCCGGCATCGTGCACACGGTGCTCAACGCGAAGTTTCACCAGCAGGAGTCCGAGATCGTCGCCCGCGCCGGCCAGCGTGGGGGCGTGACGATTGCCACCAACATGGCCGGCCGCGGCACGGACATCAAACTCGGCGAAGGTGTGCGCGAACTCGGAGGTCTCTACGTCGTCGGCACCGAGCGCCATGAGTCCCGCCGCATCGACCGCCAGCTGCGCGGCCGCTGCTCCCGTCAGGGCGACCCTGGTCGCACTAAGTTCTTCCTCTCGCTGGAGGATGACCTCATGCGCCTGTTCCTGCAGGGCAACCTCGCCTCGAAGCTCATGGAAGGCTCCATGAAAGAGGGCGAGGAGCTCGAGCATCCCTGGCTCAATCGCTCGATCGAGAGCGCCCAGAAGAAGGTCGAGCAGCAGAACTACTCGATCCGCAAGCGCCTGCTCCAGTACGACGACGTGCTGAACAAGCAGCGCGAGGTCATTTACGGCTTCCGCAACGAAATCATCAACGCGGACGACGTGCAGGATCGCTTGATGGACAACATGGAAGAAGTGGTGATCCAGAAGGTGATGCAGTTCTCCAACGAAGACACCACC
>CAYOSX010000073.1:0-10509 GCA_964406745.1 uncultured Opitutus sp. | reverse complement strand
ATCCGCAACGGCGCGATCCATGCGGACCGCCCGAAGGACATCATCTTCGAACAGGTCGAAGAGGAGTTGCTCACGCGCATCGAGGCGGCTGGTTTCAGCGAGAAGTCCGGCGCCACGACGACCGCCATCGAAGGGTTCGTCGGCTGGGTCAACACGCACTTCCCGATCAGCCTGCACGTCGACGACCTCAAGGGTAACGACGTCGACGCCCTCGCGAAGGTCGTGCTCGAACGCATCCGCAAGGCCTATGCCGTCAAGGAGTCCGTCGAGATCCCCGAGGCCCTCGGGGCCCTCGAGCGTTATGTGGTCATCAACGCGATCGACCACCACTGGCAGGAGCACCTGACCGAGATGGAGGAGCTCCGCCGCTCCATCGGCCTGCGCAGCTACGGCCAGAAGGATCCACTGGTTGAATACAAGAGCGAGGCGTTCAAGTATTTCGAGGAGCTCATGCAGAACGTGCGCCTGCAGATCTGCACGGGGCTTTTCCGCAGCGCCTCGAACCTGCAGGCCTTCGAGAACATGCTCTCCTTGCTCAGCCGCTCGGCCCGCACGCAGGGGCCCGAGGATGCCGCCACGGCGATCCCGCCTCCGCAGGTTCGCACCACGGTGACCTCCAGCGGTCCGTCCGCCACAGGCTCCGAGCCCGAGATCAAGCTTCCGACGGTGACGATCCGGCGGGAGATGCCCAAGGTGGGACGGAACGATCCGTGCCCCTGTGGCAGCGGAAAGAAGTACAAGCAGTGTCACGGCGCGTGAACAACGCGACGATCCTCGCAGCCAATCCCTACGACCGACCGCCGCCCCTCTGGCGGCGCCACCCGGAGCCGCTGACCGCGCTCGCGGTCTTTGTTCTCACCGTCATCCCGACGGTGCTGATGTTCCCGCCCTACAATGTGGGGCCGCTCGCCTACGTCTTCGCGGCGCCGGCGATCCTCTGGGCCTATCGCCGGCCGTCCTTCAAGCTCTACGCCTGGACCCTGCTCGGGGCGCAGGCGGTGGCCTGGACCCTCATTCTGGGCTGGCTTCATCACGTCACCTGGCTGGGCCTCTTCTTGCTGGGGCCTTTCGTCGGCGTCTGGGTGGGATCGTGGTTCCTGCTCGCGCGGGCGTTGATCCACCGCCTGCCCGGCCGCTCGATGCTGGTGCGCACGTTCTCCATGCTCGGGCTCGCCGGGGCATGGGTGGTCATCGAGTGGACGCGCACGTGGCTGCTCAGCGGTTTTCCGTGGCTCTCGCTCGCGGCGAGCCAGTGGGAGCATGCGAGCATCCTGCAGATCGCCTCGTTCACCGGCGCCAGCGGCGTTTCCTTTGTCCTCGTCGCGATGAACATCGGCCTGGCCGCTTACGCCCATCGACTCATGTTCGAGAGCGTGACCGGACTCAACCGGCGCAGCCAGGAGTTCTTCGCCGCCTTGTTCCTCCTGCTCGTCTGTCTGAGTATCCACGTGCAGGAGACGTTCAACCGGGTCCGTTTCAACGTGCCGTTGGCGCGGGTCGGCTTTGTCCAGCCCTATGTGCCGCAGGATGTGAAGTGGGATCCCGAACGCGCGCCCGAGATACTCCGGATTCTGGAACGCACCACGCTGAGCCTCGCGCCACGGCGGCCGGATTTCATTCTCTGGCCGGAGGCCGTTACGCCCATGGCGGTCAAAGGCGATCCGACGGTGAAGGCGTGGACCGAAAACCTGGTGAATCGCGCGGGAGCGCCGCTGGTGTTGGGTTCGATCGGCATTGAAGCAGGGGAGGACGGCGAGCCTTCGTGGCGCAACGGCGCGTTCCTCGTCGAGCCTGAGGCTGGATTGGCCGCGCGCTACTATACGAAGCGGCGGCTGGTGCCCTTCGGCGAATTCGTGCCATTCCGCCCGCTGCTGGGCTGGCTGGAAAAAGTGGTGCCTGTCGGCGGCGATTTCGAGAGGGGTGAGGATCCCACGCTCCTCATCATGCGCACACGTGGAGGCGTGGTTTCGGCCGGACCCTTGATTTGCTATGAGGACGTGTTCCCCCAGCTGGCGCGTCGCAGCACCCGGGCCGGAGCGGACGTGCTCGTCGTGCTCACCAACAACGGCTGGTTCGGCGAAGGCGGGGCTGCCATGCAGCACGCCGCGCACAGCGTGCTTCGGGCCATCGAGACCCGGCGACCGGTGCTGCGTGCCGGCAACGGAGGCTGGAGCGGCTGGATCGACGAATTTGGCAGCGTGCGGGCCGTGTTGCAGAAGGTGGATTTCGCCGATCCCTCGGGAGCCGATCGTCAGGTCGTCTCCCACCGGCCGCGCGACGAGGGATCCATTTATTTCCGTGGCGCCACGACAGTGGACGTCACGCGTGATCACCGCTGGATCGGGCGCGAGAGCTTCTACGTGCGCAATGGCGACTGGTTCGTGTTGCTGAGCCTCGGGCTCTTTGGCCTCTGCGTGGGATTCTTGCGAATGCCGTTGATCAGTCCGCCTTCGGATGGCTCGCCGGCGACCTCTGCTACAGATGAAAAGGAGAGCGGGGGAGCCGCTTCCGCGTCCTCCCCTTGATACCGATGATCGGCTGAGGCAGCCAGGCCTCGTAGTCATCGCCGCACGCGTTTTCGCTGAACAGACGGGTCGAAGGGTTTTACCGAGGGCTCTGGTGGCTTCACCGGTGTCGTCCCGCCTCAGTCCGCGCTGATTAACTACATAAAATATGCTGGGCTCGGCGTGAAGTCGGTTGCTTGGATCCTTAAGTTGGAACCCTTACCCCCTTTGAATCAGGAACGCGTCACCATGCGGCACATTGCCGAGCGAGCAGCTGCCGGCAGGGTCGTTCGCTCAACGATCGGCCGATCCTGGCCCTGGTCTCTGCGGCGCCGGACGCGGGTCGGGCCTGAGCCGGGTTTGCCGCCCAGGGACTCCTGGCGCTGCACTCCCTTGTGGGTCCGCTTTGGATACGTAGTTTCTCCGGTCTGCCCATCGGGTGCAAACCGGGTTTCGACTTGATGACATCCGTTGTCCGGACTATGCCCAACTCCGCGTGGAACGAGCCCCGGGCTCGACGGTCCGTCTATTGATTCACCTCCCAACTCCTATGATCTCCGGTTCCCAATCCCCCTCCGCCTCGCGTATGAGTGCTCTGCGACGCTACGTCTTCGGTCTTCTGGGCCTCGCCTTGGCCATGATTTTTAGCGGCTGTGAAACCACCGCGGTGGTGGGCAACAATGCCCTTCCCGAAGCCTCTGACACCCGCCGCACGGAATCGCAGGTGGTTCGCGAAGGGGACACCCTCCGGATCAGCTTCCCGGGAGCGCCGAATCTCGACACCCAGCAGCAGGTCCGTCGCGACGGTCGCATCACGCTTTCGCTGATCGGCGAGTTCTCACCCGTCGGCATGACGCCCGTGCAGGTCGAGCAGGAGCTCGCGAAGCTCTACGCCTCCCAGATCGTTTCGAACGAGGTCCAGGTCACGGTCCTGTCGTCCGCGTACTCGGTCTTTGTAAACGGCGCCGTGTTGCGTCCGGGCAAGATCACCACGGATCGTCCCCTGTCGGCGTTGGAAGCCGTCATGGAAGCCGGCGGTTTCGACGCCTCCCGCGCCAACATGAAGGCCGTCGTGATCATCCGCCAGGTGGGCGGCCAGACGCGCAACTACACAATCGATCTCCAGAGCGTGCTCTCCGGTCGTTCCAGCGATCCCTTCATGCTTGAGCCGTCGGACATCGTCTTCGTGCCGGAGCGCTTCTCCTGGTTCTGAACGCCGCCCGTTTGAGCGGGGTGGATAGCCGGCGGGGACGCCGGCGTTCCCGGGAGCGCCGACGTCCCCGTCGGCCTGAAAACGCCTTACGGCAGCGGTTTGATCGCAATGTTGCGATAAAGGATGCGGCTCTTCGGGTCGTGGCCTTGGATGGCGATGGTGCCGCGGTCGATCACGCGGCCCTTCATGTTGTCGGGGCGAGCGGGGTTGTTCTCCTCGATGTAGTTGGAGATCATCTGGCCGTTGACCCAGGTTTGCACGAGTTTGCCGACGACGCGGATGCGCAGTTCGAACCAGGTTTCGTCGGGTACGAGAATCTTTTCGTTGTCCTGAATCGCGTAGAGGCCGGCCAGCTTGCGCTTGTCGGTGTGGGTGTTGTTGACCTGCACTTCGTAGCCTTTGGCGGGCCAGCCGCTGTCCTGATAGGCGGTGTGAAAATAAATGCCGGAGTTCGCGCCCGGATAGGTGAAGACCTCGAGACGAAGTTCGAAGTTCTTGAAATCCGCATTGGCCACAGGACCTGCGTAGAAGGCGTGGGCGCGCGGACCGTCGACGACCATGATGCCGTCCTTCACCGAAAAGGTGGACGGGTTCTCCGTGGTGATTTTCCAGCCGTCGAGCGATTTGCCGTCGAAGAGCAGGTGCCAGCCATCGGCCTTGTCCTGTTCGGTGAGCGTGTTGAGCGTGGGAAACGAGGGCCGCGGTGTAGGCAATCCTTGGGCGCGGGAGGCCATCTCAAGCGGATTGAGTCCAGCTTGGGCGGAGGCGTTCGCGGCGAAAAGCGCCGAAACTGAAACGAGGAGGCAGGTGAGCAGTCGCGTGGAGTTCTTCATGGGAGTAAAGGGATGAAGTGGGGGTAGAGGTAGAAAGTCGAAGGTCTTAAGGTCGAAGGTCGTCACCGGCCCGCGGGAGCGGGCCACTTAGGGAGCGGGATCCTCCGCGAGGCGGAGCAGATGGCGACCTTGGACCTGCGACTTTTGACTTTCGACGGCATCCTAAGCCAAGCCGAGGTGCTTGAGCACGGCAGGCGGGGGGCCATCGAAGGTGACGGTGGGAACGTTTCCGACATAGCCGAGGTCCTTCATGCCCTCGGGCGTCGTGTAGAAGCCACCGGCGGTCAGGTCGCGGAAGCGGGCGAAGAAACGTGCGGCTTGCGCGAACTCGGGCCGGGCGCGGGCGGGGGAGGCGAGGTCGTCGCAGATTGTCGCCTTCTGGGCGTCGGTGAGGGCGGCGAAGCCTGCGCTGTAGCGGCGCTGCGCCTCCGCGTCGATCCAGGCAAGCCCTTCGAGGATGACGGGACGGTCGCGAACCTGCTCCGGGTAAGGGGAGCTGATCCACTCGTCGATGAAGTCGTGCACGTTCAGGGCTTCCGCGGAGGGAGACTTGTCATCCGCGGGAATGATCACTCCGCAGAGGGCGGCGGCGGTGCGACGCTGGGCGTCGGTGAGGGTGAGCGGCCAGACATCGCCCGGCTTGTAGACCTTGCGCAGATCCGGGTCGGTGCCGTAGCCCGTTGCGTTTACCGGCGCGGCCTGGGCGGCGGCTTGGGCGCGCCCGGCGGGACCGAGCAGCGACGTCGAGGCGGCGGCGGTGAGCATCCATTTGATCGCCGTGCGGCGATCGAGGCGGGGAAGGTCGGGGGTGTTCACAAATTGCCCTTTCGCATTTCGTCGAGCATGTAGTCGGCCGCGCGCCAGGCGAGGGCCATGATGGTGAGCGTGGGGTTCTTGTCGGCGTTGCTGCAAAACGGTCCGCCGTCGGTGACGAAGAGGTTCTTCACGTCCCAGGTCTGGCACCACTGGTTGGTGACCGATTTCTTTGCGTCTGCGCCCATGATGGTGCCGCCGACTTCGTGGATGATCTCGCCGCCCAAATAGATGGCCTTGGCACCATCGTCGGCCGGAGGGGTGCGCAGGCGGCCGCCCAAGGCGGTGAAGAGCTGTGCGAAGGTATCCTGCATGTGCTTCGCCTGGCGAAGCTCGTGCTCGGACCATTTCCAGTGGAAGCGCAGGACAGGGATGCCCCAGACGTCTTTCACCGACGGATCGAGGTCGCAGAAGCTGTCTTCGTTGGGGATCATCTCCCCGCGGCCCGAGAAGTTGACGAACGAACCGTAGTAGCGGCGGGCGTCCTCCTTGAACTTCTTGCCGTACGTGCCGCCGTTGAGCCATTCGAGTCCGGCGACGGTGCCGCTGTCCGGCATGCGGCGGCCGGTGGAGAACTCGATATGGTAACCGCGGGCGAAGCCCAGCTGGCCGGCGAGCTGCTCCTTGTAGAGCCACCAGGGAACGTAGGCGTGATCGCCGCCGGCGCCGTCCTCGTTGTAGGTCGGCATGTTCTCGAAGGCGGGGATCTGCCCGCCGAGACGCGCGCCCACCGTATCCATGATATATTTACCGACGAGGCCGCTGGAGTTGGCCACGCCCTCGGGGTGGCGGGCCTTCGAGTTGAGCAGGATGCGCACGGACTCGGCCGAACTGGCGGCGAGCACGACGATGCGGGCGCGCACGCGGAATTCGGTGCGGGTGGTCTTGTCGATGAAGAGAACGCCGGTGGCCTTGCCCTCATCGTTCATCAATACCTCCCGGGTCATGGCGTTGGCCACGAGGTCCATGTTGCCCGAGGCAAGCGCCGGCGGAAGGTGCACGACGGTCGATTGATAGGTGGCGCCGATGCTGCAACCGCGGCCGCAGGGAGTCGCCCAGAAGCAGGCCGCGCGGGCGTTCATGCCGTCGGCGGCGAGGCGCTGGGCGGTCGCGTTGCCCGGGAAGAGTTTTGGCGCGAGGCCATTGCCGTCCTGCCGTTGGGTGAGGACGGCCCGGTGGATGGGGATGACCGGCAAACCGAGCGATTTCGCGTGCTTTTGGGTATAGAGTTCGCCGGCGCGGAACTTGGGCGGCGGTTGCAGCACGCCGGGAGGGGAATCGGGGGTGTTCTCGAGACCTTCGTTCGAGCCGTAGACGCCGATGAGGGTCTCAACCTTGTCGTAGTACGGAGCGACGTCCTCGTAGTTGATCGGCCAGTCGAAGCCGAGTCCGTCACGGCTGTAGGGCTTGAAGTCATACGGGCCGTTTCGCAGCGAGATGCGGCCCCAGTGATTCGTGCGGCCTCCGGTCATGCGGGCACGCCACCAGCGGAACTGGCGCGCCGGGTCGTCGGAAGCCTGCGTGTAGGGCTCGCCCGGTACTTCCCAACCGCCGTCGATCGTGGAGTCGTAGAAACCGAAGGGCTTGTCGGGCGTGCTGCGGCCGCGCAGGGGCGCATGATAGTTTGTCTCGAACATCGGCGTCTCGCGACGCGGATCGTAGTCGCGCCCCGCCTCGAGCATGAGGACCTTGGCGCCTTGGAGAGCGAGGGTGTACGCGGTCTGGCCGCCGGCGGCACCGGAGCCGACGACGATGACATCATACGATTCGCGGAGTTGGGAAGGGGTGATGACAGGCATGGAGAAAGCGGAGGCGGGAAGCGCGAGCGATGCGAGCGGTGGGACCGGTCGGGTGGGGCGCCCGAAGCGAGAGGAAACGCAAGGCGTCCGTGCGCGGATTGTCGAGTTCGGAAACGTGTGAGGAGAACGAACCGGCACAGCTCGGTTTCTTGGCCGGCGGTGATCCCGCGTGGCACGGGCATCTTGCCCGTGATGTCGCTTGTGCGTCTCGCTCAAGTCTGCGGCGCCAAGCGCCGTCCACGGGCAAGATGCCCGTGCAACGCGAAGATGAACGTCGTCCTCGGTCCTGGGTTGACCGGCGGAGGTGCGCGGCGTTTGGTGGCTGCCACCCCATGCGAGTCTTTTCCGTCTTCACGATCGCGTTCGCCTCCCTCATGGCGGGCGCGGCGGCGGCCGCCGACCGGCCGAATTTGCTCTGGATCACGAGCGAGGACAACAGTCCCTACCTCGGTTGTTACGGGGACCCGCAGGCTCAGACGCCGCGCCTGGACCAGCTCGCGAACGAGGGCGTGCGGTACCGTAACGCCTTCGCCAACTCGGCCGTGTGCTCGACGGCCCGCTCGACGCTGATCACGGGCCTGCACGCCACGTCCCTGGGCGTCCAGCATCATCGCAGCCGGGTGGCGATCCCGTCGCGCATGAAGCTCTACCCCGAGCACTTGCGTGCCGCCGGCTACTACGCGACGAACAACGTCAAAACCGACTACAACCTGATCGGCAATCCGCAGCCGTGGGATGCGAGCAGTGGGCGGGCTCATTACACGAATCGTCCGGAGGGCCGTCCGTTTTTTGCGGTGTTCAACATCACGCTCAGCCACGAGAGCCAGGTCGCGCCGAAGGAGGGGAAACAAGATTTCCGCATCGCCCCTGCGGACATTGTGCTGCCTCCCTACCACCCCGATACGCCGGAACTGCGTCGCGATTGGGCGAACTATTACGACCAGATGACGGCCATGGATCGTCGCGTGGGCGAGTTGCTTGATGAACTCGAATCCCTGGGGCTCGCGGAGGACACGATTGTTGTCTATTGCAGCGACCACGGAGGGGCCCTTCCGCGTGGCAAGCGCAACCTCCACGACTCCGGTACGCGCGTGCCGCTCATTGTGCGTTTCCCTGCCAAGTGGCGGCATCTCGCCCCCGCCGCGCCCGGCGCGTGGGTGGAACAACCGGTGAGTTTTGTGGATCTCCCTGTGACCTTTTTCAGCCTGCTCGGTGTGCCGATCCCGGAGGCCTACGAAGGCCTCCCCTTCCTCGGCGCGGCTGCCTCGGCCCCGAGGGAGCATGTCTTTCTCTACCGCGATCGCATGGACGAACGGTACGACATGGTGCGCGCGGTGCGTGACCGCGGCTACCGGTACGTGCGCAATTTCTCGCCTCATCGTCCGTGGGGACAGCACTACACCTATCCGTTCTCCGTCATGCCCGGCATGGGGTCATGGTACGAAGCGTATCGGGTGGGCCGGACGACGGGGCACCAGTCGGCCTACTGGCAACCCAAGCCGGCGGAGGAGTTCTATCGCCTCGCAGAGGATCCGTACGAATTGAGCAACCGGATTGACTCCGCGCCTGACGCCGGACGCATCGCCGCGTTGCGCGCCGCCCTGCGGGCCGAGATCCTTGCCAGCCGCGACACCGGGTTCCTGCCCGAGGGCATGCATGCCCGTCTCGCGGGGGAGGACACGATCTTCGACTACGCGCGAAGCGCGGCCTATCCTCTGGAGCGTCTGCTTGATCTGGCCGAACGAGCCACCTCGCGCGATCCGCGCGAACTCCCTGTGCTGCGCGCGGCGCTCGCGGATTCGTATCCGGCGATCCGCTACTGGGGCGCGGTGGGTTGCATCCTTCTCCGCGAGCGCGCCGCCCCGGCGCGCGAGGCCCTCCGCGGTCTGCTTGCCGACGACTGGGAGGACGTGCGTACGGCGGCCGCCGAGGCGCTCGGTCACCTCGGCGACGGCGACCGCGCGCTGGAAGCGTTGACGGGCGTGCTCGCTTCGGGCCGCCCGGAAACCCATCTCGCCGCCCTCAACACCATCGAGGCGCTCTGGCGCGCCGGCGCCGCGACGCTTGCGCAAGCACAGGCGGCGGTGCGTGGTCGGGAGTTCGGCGAGCCGGGCGACCGCATCGTGAACTTCCTCGCCGCGCAGGAGTGAGCCTGGGAGGACGGACACTCCTGTCCGTCCATTTCCGAACCAGTTCGCGGAATCGTTCTTGTTCTCTTCTGTATCCATCCGACCGATCGGCCCGATCCGACGGATGGATGGTTTGGAGAACGAGTACGATCACGCGGTCGGTGCAACCAGGACGGACAAGAGTGTCCGTCCTCCCAGGAGCTTCAGTGCGCGTTCACGTTGAGTGGCTTCTCCACGACGAGCGGCTCGGGGAAGTCGGCGCTTTGCTGGCCGCCGCGCGGGGCGAGGCGTTTATTGTTCGAACGGCCGATGGGGGCGTTGAGCGGGATTTCCATGCCGCCGAGCTCAGCCATGGTGGCGTAGAGTTGCTTCTCCATGTCCTGCGCGATGGTCGCGTAGCCTTCCTTGTAGAGCAGGTTCTGCTGCTCGTGCGGATCGGATTGCAGGTCGTAGAGTTCGTCGGCGTCCCAGAGTCCGTAATACGTGATGTACTTGTAACGGTTGCCGCGCAGCGCGAAGACGGTCGGCGACTGCGGGAAGTTCTTTTCCCAGTAGTAGACGTAGAGGAAGTGTTCGCGCCAGGGGGTCTTGAGGCCCTGGGCGAGCGGAAGAAAACTCTGGCCGTCAAAATGCGCGGCGGGTTCCAGGCCCATCGCCTCCATCACGGTGGGGGCGACGTCGATGTTGGCAATGACCTCTTCGAGCACGGTGCCGCCTTTGACGAGGTTCGGGCATTGCATGATCATGGGGACACGAATGGAGGCCTCATAGGCGACGCGTTTGTCGATGAGACCGTGTTCGCCGAACATGAAGCCGTTGTCGCCCATGTAGATCACGATCGTATCGTCATGGATGCCCATGGCCTTCAACTGGTCCATGACTCGGCCGATGCTGTCGTCGACGCCGCTCAGCGTCTCGCAGTAGCTTCGATAGTAATCTTCGATGTCGAGGGCGCTGTGGTACGGGAAGTCGGCGCCGTGCCAGCTGTTGCGCTGGTCCTGGAGCCAGCGCGGGCGGTGCGCGGAGCGTTCAGGCACGGGATCGAGGAAGGGTTTTTCAAAGGAGCGGCTGGCAAGTGAACCCTTGTGCCGGTCGGCCGGCGTGAAGTTGGCGTGGACCGCCTTGTGCGAGAGGTAGAGGAAAAAGGGTTTCTCGGACGGCTTCTGCTGCTTGAGCCAGTCGATCGGCAGCGGCGCGTAGCCCCCCTGCACGAGCGGC
>CAYOSX010000072.1:649-12574 GCA_964406745.1 uncultured Opitutus sp. | reverse complement strand
CCCCCACGGCCACGAGTCCGAAAAAGAGGAACACAAACAGATCGCCCAACCCGTGGTAGCCGAGCGGATACGGACCGCCCGTGTAGGCGATTCCGCACAGGATGCTCGTCACACCCACTACCAGCAGCGGCCAGCCTCCGTAGGGAAGCAGCGTCAATCCGGCCACGAACGCCGCCGAAAACACGACGATCATGGCGGCTTTCATTGCACGCGGCGCCACCCAGCCCGAGGCCACCGCACGCCGCGGTCCCACGCGTTCGGCCGTATCTGCTCCTTGGATATAGTCGTAGTAGTCGTTGGCGAAATTCGTGCCGACCTGGATCAACAGGGCGAAAACGAGGCAGGCGGCGGCAGCCGGGGCCACGAACGACTCCTCCCGCCAGGCAAGCGCGCAACCAACCAGCACCGGTGCGACGGCCGCCGGCAGGGTCCGCGGACGGGACGCCTCCAGCCAAATGCGCAAGGGGGAGGGCCGCGCGTCCATCTCGCTCAGGAATAGTGCCGCCGTCCCTCGAGGGCACTCTTCAGTGTCACCGAGTCGGCGTACAGCACCCCGCCGCCGCTCGGCAGCCCGAAGCCGATGCGTGACACCTTCACCGCCGGCTCGGCCGGGAGGTGCTCGGTGATATAGTGGCAGGTCGCCTCGCCCTCGACGTCGTTCGAAAGCGCCAAGATGAGTTCCTGCACCTCGCCGCCACGAACGCGCTGCAGCAGGCTCTCAAGATTGAGGTCCGCAGGACCCACCCCGTGAATCGGCGACAGCTTTCCGTGAAGGACGTGGTAGCCGCCGCGATAGGCGCCCGACCGCTCCATCGCGCCCAGATCGGGCACGTGTTCCACGACACAGACCACTCCGCGATCCCGACGCTCGTCGGCGCAGATCTCGCACAGGTCCGTCTCGGCCAGATTGCCGCAACGGGTGCACCGGCGCACGCTTGACGCCGCGTCGTTCAACGCCGTGACCAGCGCGGAAAGTTCGGCCGGCTTGCCCACCAGGAGGTGAAGGGCGATACGCTCGGCCGCCCGGTGCCCCACCCCGGGCAGGCGCTTCAACTGCTGACGGAGCCGGTCAAACGCAGGTGTCACGCCGGAAGGTTTCCTCTGCCTCCATCTACGAACATCATCCCCACGCTCACATCAGGCCCGGAAACGACATGCCGCCGGTGACCTTCTGCGTCTCGGCCTCGTGAAACTCCTGCGCCTGCTTCGCCGCATCCTGGACCGCGACCAGCAGCGTTTCCCCGACGATCTTCGGATCCTCCTTGAGCAACTCGGGATCGAGGTCGATCGAGCGGAACACACCGGTACCGCTGATCTTGATCTTCACCGCGCCGCCACCGCTGGTGACGTCGATTTCCTTGGCGTCCAATTGAGCATTCAACTGCTCGATCGTCCGCTGCATTTTCTGGGCTTGTTTGATCAGTTTTCCTACTCCGGCCATGATGTGGATTTGGGTTAAAGGGAGGATCTAGTAACACGCGTCGCGTTGAAGCACGCTCAATCTGCCGAAACCGGGTCAACCGGCAAAGGACGATAACGCGGGTCCTGCCCGACGATCTCCGCCCACATGCCCGCTGCATCCACCTGGCGTTCCGCAGAACGGCTGACCCAGGCGACCGCTTCCACCGTGCCGGCTCGCCCGAAACGCACGCCCCAGATCGGGTCGAACGCCGCCGTCGAGAGCGAATAACGCATGTCACCGAGCAGCGTCGGATCGTCGGGACTGCGCGCGACCCAATGACCGGAGAAATGGCTGAACCGCGCGAAGGAGTTTCGTTCCTCGGACGCGGCCCGTTCGTCGGGCGTCAAATCCGTCTCTTTCACCGCAGGCAACGACCACCCTTCGACAAACTCAGGCCCCGCCCGCACGCCGACGCGCACCCGATCGCTGACGATCTGCCCGTCGTGCAAATACAGCGCCCGCCACACCATGAGATTGCCCAGGGTCGGCATGACCTCGAAGCGCTCGCGCTCATGGCCGCGTTGACGCGCCAGTTCCTCTTGCGCGTTCACCGCGCGGGAGTGCTGCACCACGCCGAGGCTTAGATAGCCCGCCACCAGCCCCAGAGCCACGAACGAGGCGCGCCGTTGGCGTGCGATCAAGGCAATGACCAAACCGATAATCAGCGTTAGGGTTATCAGCGGATCAATGACCGAGATGATGTCCCACCCCACGCGATACGACGAAAACGGCCACCACAGGTTCGTGCCGTAGCTTGTCGCCGCATCGAGCAGGCAATGGCTCACGTAGGACGACAGCGCGCACAACCAAAGCAGGCGCCGCCTGCCGGAGGCCGCGGGTCCTATCATGAAGGGAGCGGCGGCAATCAAGGCGCCAAGGGGCGCGAAGAAAAGGCTGTGCGAAAAACCCCGGTGAATCTCCACGGCTACGAGAGGATCCACCTTGCTCCCGATGAACACATCGGCGTCCGGCAGAAGCGAGGCCGCCGCTCCCACTGCCGCCGCCATTCGCCCCAAGGCGCGGCCATGCACGGCATAGCCAATACTGGCACCCAAGACGGTGTGAGTTAACGGATCCACGGGCGCAACCGTGAGTGCGGTCTGCGCCCGTGGCAAATCGGCGACGCACGATTTTGTGCGTCAAGCGGGGCGATTATCCGGCGTGCCGGGCCCCGCCTCAGGTTCCTCCCGAGGCCGAAGACGCCTCGGCAGCCTTTCGCTCGGCCAGCTGTTCATGCCAGCGACGAATGAACGCGTTGGCCTCAGACTCATTGGGAAACTGCACCAGCTCGCCGCCCCCGTAGACCAAGAGGACCTGGCCATCCGGCAGCTTCCGCGCCGCCACGCCATACGGGTTCGGGGCCGACCGGGCCGGCCGGCTTTGGATGGCAGTGTCCGCTGGCGCAGAAATATCGAGGGCCACCGATTCACCGCCCGTCGCACTGGCCGGAGTTGTCGCCGTTTCAACGGTGACGCTTGCAGCTCCGCCGGACGAGGACGCCGGCGCCGTGGTGGCAGGGCTCACCGGCGCTTTCTCCCACGAGGCGATTCTCGCCTCGACTTGGGCCAGGCGCCGTTCCAACCGATCGATGGTCGCCTGCAGGTTTGTCGAGGGCGGAACGCCCGGGGAGGCGTCGCCCGAAGAGGAGAGCCCCGTGCCTTGGGCTCCGAGTGCCGACGCGAACGTGAAAAAGAGCACGCAGACTATGGGTGACTTCACGGAAGCAATCCCTGCCACGCGGCGTTGACGCGGTCAACGCAATCGTTCGGCGGTTCGTAATTCCACCGAGCACGGAGCCTTCGTGAAATGCCACTCGGTTGAAGTTTGACTCGGCGCCTTCCCCGCCACGAACCTAGCGGCTCTTCGATGGTCCCGCTCTTCGCACCGCATCCGACAGGCCCGGCACGCGAGATTCGACGGAGTTTCACTTTGCCGGAAACTGCCCATCGTTTCCTCCGCGCCACGCGGTGGATGACCCTCGCCCTGCTCGGACTCGTCGCAACCCACGCTGGAGAAGCGCCTGTTCGCGTCGGCGTGTTGATCGACAATGATCCGTATTCATATCAGGATACCGACGGGCAAATCCGCGGCTTTGCGGTGGACCTCCTTGCCGGCATCGAGCGGCACCTCGGGCTCAACCTCGACCGGATCCAAGGTACCACCAGCGAGATCAACGGCAGGTTTGTCGCAGGGCGGCTCGACCTTTTGCAGTCGTACGCCCGTTCGGAAGCGCGTGAGGACCACGCGGACTTCTCCGTACCGTATCTTTCGATGTCGGGTTCGATCTTCACCCGCCGCGAAACCGCCCCCGCGATCACGTCTCTTGAGGACCTTCGTGGAAAACGCGTCCTCGTGCACCGCGGCAGCCTGGGCGAGCGTTTGCTGAGCGATGCCGGCCTCGCGGATTCCATCGCTTCCGTCGAATCCGTGGAAGAAGCCTTCCGGCTGCTCCACGAAGGACAGGGAGACGCCACGCTTGCCTCGCGCCTCACCGGCCTCGCGACGGTGCATCGGCTCGACCTTCACCGCATTGTGCCCGCGGGGATGCCGTTGGACGAGTACGCCGTCGATTACTGCTTTGCGGTGCAGGATGGCGATCGTGCTCTGCTCGCCAAAATCAACGAAGGCCTGGCCATTCTCCAACGCACGGGCGAGTTCGACGCCATCCACCGTCGCTGGTTCGGCCATCTCGATCCCGCGTCCTATACGGTCGTCGACGTCCTCGTCGCCACGTCCGCCGGACTGGCGCTCGCGCTGTTGATCGCGGTCGGTTTTTTCTTTCACCAACGCAGGCTGCGGCTCCGGCTCGCCGCCCAGGCCACCGCCCTGAGGACCAGCGAGGAATTACATCGCGGCATCTTCGACGCATCGCCTGACGCCCTGCTTCTCCTCTGCATGGGACCCGGCGGCAGCTGGCGGATCGAGCAGGCCAACCGCGCCTTCGCCGCACTGGTGGGGCAGTCCCGACCACCGGTGTCCGGCGTGTCGCTGGACTCGTTCCCTGCCATCAATTCCGCCCTCCAGGAACGTCTCGCCAACGCCTCCGGGCGCGCGGAACCGGCCTTCACCGAGCACGCCCTTGAGGTCGGTGGCGCGACCCGCTGGATGCGCGCGGCCACCGCTCCGGTGGGCGACGGGATGCTCGTGATCCTCAGCGACGTGTCTGCAGAAAAAGAGGCACGAGATCGCTGGCACGAGAGCGAGCGCCAGCTCCGGCAGGCGCAAAAACTTGAGGCCATCGGCACGCTCGCGAGCGGGATCGCGCACGACTTCAACAACATCCTCACCGGCATCGGAGGCAACACCGAGATCAGCCGGCTCCGCCTGCCCCCCGATCATCCCGTGCAAGCCCACCTCTCGGAAGTAATCCAGGGAGCGGCCCGCGCCGCCGCGCTCGTCCGCCAGATCCTCACCTTCGCGCGCAAGACCGAATCGCGGCGGCAGCGCCTCGACGCCGCGGAAGCCATCGACGAGACCCTGCGGTTCCTTCGGGCCGCCTCACCCCGCTCCGTCATCCTCGAACACCGTCGCAGTCCGATCCCGGTCGTGATCGATGCCGACCCCACCCAGCTGCAGCAGGTCCTCATGAACCTTGGCACCAACGCCGTGCAGGCGTTTGACGGGAGCCAGGGCGGCGTGGTCTATGCCGGGGAGATCGACGTCGAAGGAAACCCCTGTATTCTCGTTTCCGATACGGGCCCCGGCATGAAGCCCGAGGTCGCCGCGCGAATCTTCGAGCCGTTTTTCACCACGAAACCGGCCGGCAAGGGAACCGGCCTCGGCCTCTCCGTCGCGCACGGCATCATGGAATCACACAGAGGATCGATCTCTGTCTTGAGCGCCCCGGGCATCGGCACCACCTTCCGGCTGCGGTTCCCCCCGCCGCAGGCCCAGGCACCCGCGATTCTTCCTGCGGCCTCCCCGGCCCTTCCGCGTGGCAAGGGCGAGCACATCCTGCTGGTCGACGACGAGGCCACCATCACCAACGTCGCCACCAACCTCCTGCGCCGACTGGGCTATCAGGTCACGGCACGTCACGATCCCCGGGAAGCGTTGCATGATTTCATCTCGCGTCCGGAGACCTTCGATCTCCTGCTCAGCGACCTGACCATGCCCGGGATGAACGGCCTCGATCTCATCGCCACCATCCGGGCAACTCGCCCCAGCCTCCCCTGTGTGCTCATGAGCGGCTATCTGGGCGCGGAACAGGAGGCCCGGACCCGCGCCGCCAACCTCAACGGCATCATCGACAAGCCCCTCGCCACCGAAACCCTCGCGGATGCCGTGTCCCGGGCACTCGCCGGCCCTTGAAGATCCGGCGCCGACGCTGAACGTCAAAGCTGGGTCTGACGGAGCGGCGACACTCTTGTCGCCGTTCGGCTTGCGCGTGCCGTCCGGGATCCAAGCCGGCGACAGGAGTGTCGCCGCTCCGTTCAGACCATCTGGCCACCGCACTGTCGACAACATCCCAGGCGCCGAAGCCGATGTTACGCTTTTGCGACAGGCCCTTCCTGACCGGAGCAATATAACGCGTACGGGAGGGCCCACCGCCGCACTTGCGCGGCGGGGCGGGGTTATGCAACGTCTCCTTTTCGCCCATGCCCGACCTTACCGACCGCACCTGGCTTTGGTTTGCCGCCGCTGCTTATCTGGCGGGCTTTGCGCTGGGCACCATCGCCCTGCTGCGCGATCGGCGCCACTCGCACGGCTTGATGTACGGCATCATCGCAAGCGGGTTTGTCGCCCAGACGATCGGGCTCTATCTGCGCGGGCTTGAAGTCAAAGGCTGCCCGCTGGGCAACACCTTCGAGATGTTTCAGTTCACCGCCTGGTCGGCGATCTCACTCTACCTGATGGTCGGCGCGGTTTTCCGCCTCAGCTTGCTGGGGTATTTCTCATCGATGCTCACCACGGCCCTCACCGTGATCTCTCTGGCAATCCCCGCGTGGGACGCGACGCGACGGGTGGGGATTTTTGGAGGGAATGCCTGGATCGAGTTTCATGCCGCCCTCGCCCTGTTCAGCTACGGCGTGTTCGGACTGCTCGCCCTGACGTCGGTGATGTTCCTGCTCCGCAATCACAGCCTGAAGAACAAGCACCTGAGCGGCATGTTCGCCTTCCTGCCCTCGATCCGCGATCTCGATCACATCAGCCTGCGCCTGCTCATTGCCGGCGTCGGCCTGATGTCGACGTCACTTGCGGTGGGCGCCGTCTGGTGGTTTCGCGAGCCCCCGGAGGACAACTCGTTAAAGGTGTTGGTCACGCTGATCGTCTGGCTGGCCTACGCGATGACCTTGGGGCTCCGCCTCCGCGGCCACCTCGTCGCCCAGCGTCTGGCCTGGGTCAACACCGCCCTCTTCGCCCTTGCGCTGCTTTCCCTCGGTGCCGTCGACTCCCACCGCGCGCCAGCCGATCAGGTCACCCACTCCTCGCGATGAGCGGTCCCATTCTTTTCCTGCTCGGCGCAAGCCACCACACGACGCCGCTTGAACTGCGGGAGAAACTTGCCCTCACGGCGGACAAGCTTCCCTCGCTTCACGAGGGCCTGCGGGCGGTTCCGGGACTGGACGAATACGCGGTGCTCAACACCTGCAATCGCGTCGAGTTCTACGGCGTGGCCGGTTCGGTGGACGCCGTCGCCCGCGTCCAGGAGACCTTCTGCCGCCTCAATGGTTTCGACGAACGGGAGTTCCAGCGTATCCGCCAGACGCTTACGGGTGCGGGTGCGGTTCGGCATTTGCTCGAAGTTTCCTCCGGACTCGACTCCCAGATGATCGGCGAGAACGAGATTTTCGGCCAGGTGAAGTCCGCCTATGCCTCCGCGCAGGAGCGACGCACCGTCGGGCCGGTGCTCAACCGGCTTTTTCAGAAAGCCTTCCACGCCGCGAAGCACGTTCGCACCCACACCGCCATCACCGAGGGCCAGATCAGCGTGGCCAACGTCGCCGTGGACCTCGCCGTGAACATCTTCGGAGACCTTGCCTCGGCGCAGGTCCTTCTGCTCGGCGCCGGCGAGATCGGGGAGAAGACCGCCAAGGCTTTCCAGAGCCGCGGGGCCGGCGGCCTTGCTGTTTCAAGCCGCACGCTCGCCCGCGCGATGGAGCTCGCCTCGACCTTTGGCGCCGTCGCCCTGCCGTTCGAGCACTTCGCGGCGCACCTGCACCAGTTTGATATCGTCGTCTGCTCCACCGCCGCCCCGGGCGCCGTGGTCACCCACGCCGATGTGGTCGCCTCGATGAAGCGCCGCCCGGCCCAGCCGCTCTTCCTGATTGACCTGGCGCTGCCTCGCGATGTCGACACCGCCGTGGCCGGCCTCTCCAACGTTTTCCTCTACAATCTCGATGATCTCGCGCGCATCGCAGACCAGAACCGCGCCGTGCGCGCGGCGAAGGTGGCCCACGCCCGTGAACTCGTCGAGGCCCGCACCGAAGCGCTCTGGGAGCAACTCGCACGACAGTGCGGCGGTACCACGCTTACTTCCGCCCATCCCGCCGCCAACCCGCAGCCCTCCCGGCCGCTCGACGGGGCTCAGGCGGACGTTTGAAGCAGTCACGCACCCCAAGTCAGGGGGGGAGCGGGGAACCGCGAATGGACGCCACTCGACGCGAATTTCAGTGCGGGCCGATCGTCGAACGGCGCAGACGATTGAATCGTGCCGCTTAAACGCGGAGCTTCGCGCGTCTCAAGGCGTCTTCCAATTCCGCCACCTTGATTGGCTTGCTCAGGTAGTCATCCAACCCGGCCTCGAGGCAGCGTTCACGGTCCCCCTGCATCGCGTTGGCCGTGAGAGCGATCAGCCACGGGCGCTGCTCGCGGTCAGGAGCGTCGGCGACAATCCGACGCGCCGCCTCGAGTCCGTCCATCTCGGGCATTTGCACGTCCATCAGCACGATATCGTACCGTTGCTTCTTCACCGCCTCGAGCACCCGCAGGCCGTTCGACACCACGTCCGCCCGATAGCCGATGCGTGCCAGCATATGCAACGCAACCTTCTGGTTCACCGGGTTGTCTTCGGCGAGCAGGACCCGCTCGGCCCGGGCTTCGCCGTTCACGGTGGGCAGGCTCTCGGGAACCGTTGCTGCGAACGGCGACGCCGTACTGCCCAAGGCATTACGCAACGTCTCCTGAACCTGCGCCGGTTTGGCCGGCTTGGTAAGGTAGGCCGTGAAGAGCGTCTGGTCGTCGACAAAGTCGCGCTGCCCCAGCGAGGACAACAGCACCAGGGGAGGCGCGAACGCCCCGCAGGTGTCGCGGATGGCCTTTGCCAGCATCGACCCGTCCATCTCGGGCATGTGCATGTCGAGCACGCCGACATCGAACGTTTCGCCTGAACGCAAGGCAGCAAGCGTATCCGCTCCGGAAGCAAACACGCAGGCCTGCATGCCCCAACCTTCGAGCAGCGACGTCAGAATTCGACGACTCGTGGCATTGTCGTCGACCACCAGTACCCGCCGGCCGTTGAGATCCGCACGCGTCGTCCCGAGGTAGGGCCGCGGCCGGCTCGGAGGCACGTCGACCCGGATGCTAAAGTGAAAGGTCGAGCCTGCCCCTTCCACACTCTCCACGCGCATTTCCCCGCCCATCAGTTCGGCCAGCCGGCGGCTGATGGCCAGCCCGAGGCCGGTCCCTCCAAATCGGCGCGTCGTCGACGCGTCCACTTGCGTGAAGGACTGGAACAGCCGCCCCATCGCCTCCTGCGGAATGCCGATGCCCGTATCCGACACGGCGAACTGCAACTCGAGTCGCCCTTCGCGCATCGATCCCGAGCGCACGGTGAGAACCACTTCTCCTTCCGTGGTAAACTTGACCGCGTTGCCGAGGAGATTGACCAGAATCTGCCGCAGCCGCGACGAGTCACCGCGAACCAATGCCGGCACTTCGTCGCCGATTTCGTACAAGAGATCGAGTTTCTTCCCGGCGGCGACGGGCGCGAGCAGGTCGAGCGCGCCCTCGACGCATTCGCGCAGGTTGAACTCGGTGTGTTCGAGGTCGAGTCGTCCGGACTCGATCTTCGAGAAATCGAGAATGTCGTTGATGATGGTGAGCAGGGCGTCACCGCTGGCGCGAATCGTCTCCGCGTACTCCTGCTGCTCCGAGGTCAGCGGCGTATCAAGCAGGAGCGAGGTCATCCCGATCACGCCGTTCATGGGCGTGCGGATCTCGTGACTCATCATCGCGAGGAACTGGCTCTTCGCGAGATTCGCCTTTTCAGCCACGTCCTTTGCGATGAGCAGCTCCTCCGCCGCCTGCTTTTGTGCCGTGATGTCCACGACGGTCGTGAGGCGAACCTCGCTGCCGTCGGGGTGCATGCGCCGTTGGGTGGTGAAGCTCACCCAGACGACGCGCCCATCGGGCCGCATGTAACGCTTCTCGATGTTGTAGCGATCGATTTCGCCGGCGAGCAGGCGCTCGTTCAACGCCCGCTGCGACTCCTTGTCGTCGGGATGCGTGAGCGCAAAGAACGCATCCACGGACGCCGTGGCCTGCTCGCGGGTGAGGCCGCCGATCCGCAGGTGTTCATCATTCAACAGGCGCACCTGGCTCCCGTCCTTGCGGAGCAACCGCCACGAAATACCGATCGGAGCCGACTCGAAGATGAACCGGAACCGCGACTCCTGGAGTGCGATTTCATCCTGCGCCGCTTTGACCGGCGTGATGTCGATCAAGGTGGAGATCTGCTGGGTCTCGCCTGTCACCGGATCCTTGAAAAGACGCACGCTCAAGACAGCCCAAATGACGGAGCCATCCTTCTGGACGAACCGCTTCTCGAGGCTGAAGTGATCGATTTCCCCCCGACGCAACCGCGACATCTCCACGCGCTCGCGCCCCAGGTCGTCCGGGTGGGTCAGGTGTTCGAACGCGGCGGGGTCCGCCTGCAGAGCATCGAGGTCAACGCCGCTGATCGTCGTGTGTGCGACGTTCATCATGCGCGTTTCCTCGCGGCCGACAATCATCCAGGAGATTCCCACGGGAACGAACTCGAAGATGAAGCGAAGCTGCGCCTCCTTCTGCGCCAGTTCCTGCTCCGTGCGCTTGCGCTGCGTGATGTCGGCTTGAATCGCCATGAAGCCCGTCAGTCGCCCCTGCTCGTCGTGCAAAGGCTGGGCTTCGATCTGCAGCCAGTAAGCGTGGCCGTTCTTGTGATAATTGATCACCTCCAGGTTGAAGCCTTTGCCGCTGGCGATCCCCTGACGCATGCGCTCGACCGTCCGGAGATCCGTGGCGGGCCCCTGCAGAAACGCTCCCGGCTTGCGGCCCTTGACCTCGTCGAGCGCGTACCCGGAAATCCTCGTGAAGCCTTCGTTCACCCACTCGATCAATCCCTCTGGGTCGGTGAGCACGACGGCGTTGTCGGTGCGGCTCGCCACCAAGGCCAGCCGGCGGGTTTCCGCCTCCGCCCGCTGCCTTCCCCGCGTCATGTCCGCGGCCAGAGCCTCTGCGCGTGAGCGGGCGAGACCGAGAGACCACACAAACCCGGCGGCCAGAAGACTCATCGCGATTCCTCCGCCCAGCACGATCCAGGGAACGTCTTGCCGCCGGGCCTCGTCGAACGCCGGCAGCGTGCTGACCTCTACGGTCCAATCTCTCCCATACAACGTCATCGTCAGGAGATCGGAGAACCGTCGCTCGCTCAAACGCGCCTGTGCCTCCCCGATGGTGGCCGCGTCGGCGACATGGCCATCCGAGTCGAACATCAGGTTGGCAGGGTCAGCGCGCGTTCCCTCGTAAAGGTCGAAGTCCAGCTTGCCCTCGGTCATTTCGTCGATGCCCGCCATGAGCACGTCGATCCGCAGGCTGGCGGTCACCCATCCGCGCAACGTGCCGACCCGACCGGCTTCGTCGTCGGGCGGGTTGTGGCTTGCATAGACAGGGAGAAACAGGAGGAAGCCCGGTCGGGTTTCAGCGTCCTGAAGCAGCGCAAGCCTGCGACTGAGCACCGGCTGTCCAAGCCGCATTGCCTGGTCGGCCGTTTGCCTACGGTTCGGATCGGACGTGAGATCGAAGCCATAGGCCGCCCGATTCCGATCCATCGGCTCGACAAAGGCGTGGACGAACAGTTCAGGCCCTCCTCCGTCGGAATGGATGGCAAAATCCGGCATGCCGCCCGCGCGCATCCGCGCAACAAAGGCGTCGAGGCCTTCGCGAGGCACCCGTTGCACGAAGCCGAGGCCCACCACCCCCGCTTGCATGAACGGCTCCATCTCGCGGGAAAAGTTGCGCCACTCCTCGCGCTCCACCTCGTTGCTCGCATCGAAAAGCCCGCGCGCCGCGTACAGCGCCTGTTCGGTGCTCAGGAAGCGTCCGCTGATCGCGCTGACAAGCCGCTCGCCGAGCTGACGCCTCGGGACTTTCAGGCGAGCTTTGACGACAAGTTGATGGGCCAGATCAATCTGGTGCGCACCGCCGTGCCGTACCTTGGCGATGTGGGTTCGATAACGCTGACCTCCGGCTGGTGGTCCGTC
>CAYOSX010000072.1:0-639 GCA_964406745.1 uncultured Opitutus sp. | reverse complement strand
CGCGTCCGCCTCGGCTAGCTGCTCCCGCACCGTCCACCACCCCCAGGTGGACAAAATGCAGCCGCCCACCAGCAAGACCACGGCCAGCAGATTGCGGCGCAGCCACGGTGTCTGGCGGAGGCTCGGCGGCGAGGTATCCACGCGGAGGTTTTGAGCAAAGATTGGGAGAATGTCGCGACCGCATTCCTGCATCGGCCGCTTTTGGCAAAAACTTTAGCTTCCGATCCCGGCCGCCAACCAACCGGCGGCATCGACCCCCGCCGGCTCCCGCAGAATATTCCGCAGGCGGGTGGCATGTTCCTGGGTGCGCGCCACCCGGTCGGGGTTCTCCAGGCAGTCCCGGAGTTCCTTCGCCAGCGCGGCCGGAGTCGCCGCTCCCTGGATATATTCGGGATACATCGGCTCATCGAGCAGCAGGTTTGCGATCCCCAGGTACTTCACCTTCACCAGCATGCGTCCGAGAAGGTAGGTCAGAGGGTTGGCCCGGTAGGCAATCGCCCCCGGTATGCCCGCAAGCGCACAGTGCATCGACATCGTACCGCTGCTCGTCAGCACCGCGGAGGCGCCCACGGGTTGTCCGGTCGACAGCAACGTCACGCTGGCCGGTGGCACGGCAGCACGAAGGATGTCCGCAATCGT
>CAYOSX010000071.1:0-12805 GCA_964406745.1 uncultured Opitutus sp. | reverse complement strand
CTACATCGACGATTCCTCGCATCTCACGATCATGGAGCTCCGGGCCAAGGCCCGGCGTCTGTCGGCCCGGCGCAAGATTGGGTTTATCATTGTCGATTATTTGCAGCTGTTGAGCCCCACGGATCCCAAAGTGGCGCGCGAACAGCAAGTCGCGGAGATTTCGCGCGGATTAAAGTCCTTGGCGAAGGAACTCGATGTTCCCGTCCTTGTTCTCAGTCAGTTGAACCGTGCATCCGAAAAGGAAAACCGAACGCCCAAGCTCTCCGACCTCCGTGAATCTGGCTCGATCGAACAGGATGCAGACGTCGTACTCATGCTCGCCCGCCCCCGCGATGCGGACGAGAAGTTCCAAGTGGCCGCGGACTCAGCCGAGTTAATCGTTGCCAAGCAACGAAACGGACCGGTAGGAGAATTGAAGCTCACGTTCCTACGAGACATCACCCGCTTTGAAAACTACACTCAGTAACCCGGTTAAGCGGGTCACCCGCCTTCTTGTTGTCTTCGTTTTGATCGCGCTAGGTGGTGTTCGGCTTTATGGCCAGGAGGGCGCGCCGGCCGCCCCGGCTGCGAAGGTCGGGACCGTCACCGTCCGCTTCCTCGGCACGGCCAATGTCAGCGAGGACGTCGTTCGAGCGAACATCCAGACACGCGAGGGCCAGGAACTGGACGGAGCGGCCCTGGATCGTGACATTCGATCCCTTTACCGCACCCAGCTTTTTGAGTTCGTCGAGATCAAGCACAGCGATCCCAAACCGGACAACACGGTCGATCTCGTCTATGAGGTGACCCCAAAGTACCGTGTGTTGGCCGTCCGCTTCGACGGCAATGAGCGGGTGCGGGACAGCCGTCTTGAGCGTGAGACCAAGACCCGTGCGAATCTTCCTCTCGATGAGCGTTTGGTGAAAGAAGATGCCGAAAAGCTGCGCGAGTATTATCAAAAGGCCGGATATAACCAGATCTCAGTCTATTATGAGATCGAACGGGATCGCACCACGGGCTTCGGTACGGTGATTTTCAACATCAGCGAAGGACCGCGTGTAAAGATCCGTCAGGTGCGCTTCGAAGGGAACGACAACATCAAGGCCCGACGGTTGCGGAAGGAGATGGAGACCAAGCGGTGGTGGATGTTCTCCTGGCTCACAGGATCGGGGCGTTTCAAAGATGAGGTCTTCGAGGACGACCTAGACAAACTGCGCGATTTTTACCGCGAGGAGGGCTTTCTCGACGTCGAGATTCCGGTCGAGCGCATTTCCTACGATTATCCTTCCTCGGGCAGCCTGGTGCTGACTGTTCCGATCGTCGAAGGACGCCAGTACAAGATCGGCGAAATCAGTTTTGTGGGCAATGAGCTCTACGAGAGCCCCCTGCTCAACCTCTTGCTGACCCAGCGAAGCGGCATGACCTTCAAACCCTCGGAGTTGGACAAGGATGTCGAGACGCTTGAAAACTTTTACGGTCGCGGCGGCTATCTCGAGACGCGGGTGCGTCTGGTGCGAAAGCCCAACATCAGCACCGGAGACATCGACATCGAGTACACCTTCGATGAGAGCGAGCAATACTCGGTCGAGTCGGTGAACATTGAGGGGAACTCGAAGACGAAGAGCGTGGTGATCCTGCGTGAACTCGTGCTCGGGCCCGGCGACGTGTTCAACACGGAGCGCATGAACATTTCGAAGAATCGTTTGGATAACACCCGGTTCTTCGAGGACGTGAACATGACTCCGGAGGTCACCAACATCCCCGGTCGACGCAACCTGAAGGTCGTGGTGCGCGAAGGGCGTACGGGTAATCTTACCTTTGGCGCGGGCTTCAGTTCGCTCGAAAGCGCGGTGATCTTTGCCGAGGTATCCCAGTCGAACTTCGATCTCTTTAACCGGCGATCGTTCTTTCAGGGCGACGGCCAGAAGTTCCGCCTGCGCATGCAGCTGGGATCCCGTTCCAGCGAAGTCGTGATGTCATTTGAGGAGCCTTGGCTTTTTGAGCGCGAGCTCGCCGTCGGTGGCCAAGTGTTCCGCGCCAGCTCCGATTACAACAGCGCGCTGTACGAGGAAATCCGGACGGGTGGAGAAATCTATCTGCGCAAACGCCTCTTCGAATGGGTGGAAGGACGATTCTCCTACACGTACGAGGTGGTGGAGATCGCCAATGTAGATCCCAGTGCGTCGCCCATCTTCCAGGAACTCGAAGGGGAGCAACGGGTATCCAAGCTCGGCTTCCAACTTCTGCGCGACACGCGCGACAAGATCATCAACACCACCTCGGGCAATCGCGCGGAGCTGCTCACGGAGTTTGCCGGAGGACCGTTGGGCGGCGATGTGAATTACTACAAGGCGGAGTTCCGCGGTTCACAATTTCTCCCGCTTTTCGCCACCCAATCTCAGGTGCTGTCGATCATTGGTCGCCTCGGGGTGGTGGAGAACTTCGGCGACAGCAACTCGGTGCCCTTCTATGACCGCTTCTTCCTGGGCGGTCCCTACACCCTCCGTGGTTTTGAGTATCGCGATGTGGGCCCCCGCGATCCGACCGGGGAGCCCTTGGGCGGAAAGTCGTACGGTTTGCTCAGCCTTGAGTACACCATCGACATCGTGAGCCCCATCCGGTTCGCGATCTTCTACGATGCGGGCTTCGTCAATGAAGACGCCTACGATTTCAGCCCCGGTCGCTACAACGACAACTTTGGTGTCGGACTCGGCCTCTTCGTGGCGGGTGCGCCGCTTCGACTCGACTTCGGTATTCCGATCACTTCGGACGGTACGAATGACGAGGGAAATCAATTTAACTTTTCCTTCGGCACCCGTTTCTGATCCAATTCACCCTTTACCCATCCTATGAAGAACATCCTGAAAACCCTCCTTGTCTCCCTGGCCATCGGTGCCCCGGCGTTGCTCGTTCACGCCCAACCGGCTCCCAAGGTCGCCGTGGTCGACATGGCCTCGCTTTACGACAAGCACTACAAGACCGAAGAGCAGAACGCCAAGCTCCAGGCCGATGAGCAGCGTGCCCAAGAGGACCTCCAGCGCCTGAACCAGGAAGGCAACACCATCGTTGCCGCCTATCAGGAACTCATGGAGCAGATGAACAATCCCGTCCTTTCCGACGAGGCGAAAGCCAAGCTCGAGCAGGATGCCCAAAAGAAGCTCGAGGAGATTCAGGCGAAGCAGAACGAAGTTCAGACCTTCCGCCAAAACGTTCAGCGCACCCTGCAGACCCGCATCGGTAACTTCCGCGATCTCCTGCTCGAGGAACTCAGCAAGATCGCCACCGACATCGCCAAGCAGAAGGGCGCCACTCTTCTCGTCGACAAGTCCGCTCCCGCTGGTTTTGGCATCTCGCCCTTCCTTTACGTTGATCCGGCTTATGACATTACCGACGAGGTGATGGCGGTGGTGAACAAGGATCGTCCGGCCACGCCTCCGGCCCCGGCTCCGGCGGCGACCACCCCGCCGGCGACGAGCGCCGCTCCCGCGACACCTCCGGCGTCTGACGCCCCGGCGGTTTCCTTCCCCGGCGCATCGAAGAAATAAGGGATCCCGTCCCTTTCGAAAACCCCGGCTCCGTCTGGAGCCGGGGTTTTTTTGTCGGGGGTTTGGAGGTTCACCCCGCCACGTCGAGCGAGTTCTGCCGGATACCTCGTCCGTCGGATTGCGTCAGGCAGGGCCCCGACGGCTTGCGTCGAGCGCCGGATACACCACGCTCGATTGCGCATGCAGATCTCGTTCTCGGCAGATGACATCATTGCCATCGTGGAACCCCAAGCTGTGCGGGGCGCAACCTCCGTTCGGGTGACGGGTCTGGCCGCTTTGGGGTCTGCTCGGTCCGGGGACTTGAGTTTTCTGGGCAACAATCGGTACAAGGCCGAGGTGGCCGGGTCGGACGCTTCGGTGGTCCTGCTTCCCGTGGACTACGTTGGCGAACCGAAGGCGGGGCAGCTTTTCGTCCTTGTCGACAAGCCTTCGGTGGCGCTTGCGAAGGTGTGCGCACGAATCGAGCAGGGCCTTTGGCCGCGTCCCGCCCCAGGCATTCACCCGACCGCAGTCGTTGCCGCCGACGCCCGGATCGCTCCGTCGGCGGCCGTGGGGCCCTTGTGTGTTATCGGAGCTGGCGCCCAGATTGGCGAAGGGACGCATCTTGAGGCTCATGTGTTCATTGGGCACGGAGTGAGCGTCGGCGCCGATTGTTGGCTCATGCCCGGCGTACGCGTACTCGCAGAGTGCCGCTTGCGTGATCGCGTGCGCCTGCATCCAGGGGTTGTGGTCGGATCCGACGGTTTCGGTTACGAGTTCGTCAACGGCCGGCACGAGAAGGTCGCACAAGTGGGCTTCGTTGAAATCGAATCAGATGTAGAGATCGGCGCCAACTCGACCATCGACCGTGCCCGCTTTGCGGTCACTCGCATCGGTGCTGGAACAAAAATCGATAACCTCGTGCAGGTCGGTCACAATTGCCTAATCGGAAACCACGTCATCCTTTGCGCCCAGGTGGGCATTGCCGGAAGCACCACACTCGAGGACTACGTTGTTCTCGGCGGACAGGTGGGGGTTGCGGGTCATTTGACCGTCGGCAAGGGCGTTAAGGCCGGCGGGCAGGCGGGCATTGCGAGCGACATACCGGCCGGAGGCTACGTCAACGGAAACCCTGCGATTCCTTACATGCTGGAACGTCGCATCGCGGTGCTGAAACAGCGCTTGCCAGACCTCTTCCACCGTGTGGATGCGTTGGAGACGGAGATCGAGGCCCTAAAAAAGACTTCCGCCTCGTAGGCGTTTGGTCACGATCCCTTCCGAATGAGCGTTCCCCGGCTGAAAATCTTCTCTGGCAACTCCAACCGGCCCTTGGCCGAGGATATCTGCAAGTGCATCGGCATGCCACTCGGCGAGGCGACGGTGACGAGTTTTCCGGATGGTGAGTCGTTCGTGAAGATCAACGAAAACATCCGCGGTCAGGATGTCTTCATCGTGCAGTCCACGTGCACGCCCACGAATCATCACTTGATGGAGCTGCTCATCATGATCGACGCGGCCAAACGGGCGTCGGCTCATCGGATCACGGCGGTCATGCCGTTCTACGGTTATGCACGTCAGGATCGGAAAGATCAGCCTCGTGTGCCGATCACGGCCAAACTGGTGGCCAACCTGCTCGTTGCCGCCGGGGCCAACCGCATCCTGACCATGGATCTGCATTCGCAGCAAATCCAGGGCTTCTTCGATATCCCCGTCGATCATCTCTTCGCCTCACCCGTTTTCTTCAAGTACCTCGAGAAGATCCCTGCCGAAAACATGGTGGTGGTGTCACCCGACGTCGGAGGGATGAAGATGGCCGCGGCCTATGCCGGCATCCTGGGCGCCCAATTGGGCATGGTCTGGAAAAAGCGCACGAGTTCAACAACGGTGGAATCGGTTAACGTCGTTGGAGATGTCGCCGGCAAGGATGTACTGCTTGTGGACGACATCACCGAGACCGCAGGCACGCTCGTCAACGCCGCGAAGCTTATGCGCGAAAGTGGGGCGCTCAGCGTTCGCGCGGCCGTCAGCCATTCCTTGTTGAGCACGATGGCCTACGACCGGTTGAAGGGTGGGCTGATCGACGAACTCATCACTACGAATACCATCCCGATCGACACCCGGGGGCTGCCGATCAAGGTGCTCAGTGTGGCGGGCATTCTCGGAGAAGCGATTTCGCGTATCAGCAACAACGAGAGCGTCACCAGCCTCTTTAAGATAAAGGGTTTTTAGGATCTCGTTCGCCGTTTGACGACCGGATCAGGCCGCGTGCTGAACCACGCCGCCGAGTTGCGCGATCGCGGATGCGTTGTTTTTTCACCTTACACGACCATGAAGACCAAGCTTCTGTTATTCCTCGCGGTGGCGGCCGCCTCTGCGTCGTTGTCGGCGCTTGCGGCCGAGCTCTCCTCAACTGAAACGCGCAAGGCTGACTTGAAGGTCGATCCGACGCCGGTGGCCGTCGCAGGCTCCGGTACCGTTCTGAGCTATGCGGATATGATCGAGCCCGTGCAGAAGGCCGTCGTCTCCGTGTATTCGACGAAAATCGTGCGCGAGCGCGTGCCGATGAACCCCTTCCTTCGCGAGTTTTTCGGCGATCGCGTCCCCGAACGGGAGACTCCTCTCAGCGGGATGGGCTCTGGCGTCGTCGTCACGGCGGACGGCTACATCATCACCAATAATCACGTCATCGAGGACGCGGACGAACTCAAGGTGCTCCTGCCGGACGAACGTGAGTTCAAGGCCTCGGTGGTCGGAGCGGACCCGAAGACCGACATCGCCATTATCAAGATAGAAGCTGAAGGACTGCCGCACGTCACGCTCGCCGACAGCGACCTGCTACGCGTCGGAGACGTGGTCTTTGCCGTCGGTAATCCTCTGGGCGTGGGCCAGACCGTGACCATGGGCGTTGTTTCGGCCAAGGGTCGCAGCATTGGCATTCTCGAGGATGTCGCCGGCTACGAGGATTTCATCCAGACGGACGCCGCCATCAATCAAGGCAACTCTGGTGGCGCGCTGGTGGATGCACGCGGTCGGCTGGTGGGCATCAACAGCGCCATCCTCTCGCCCAATCGCGGCAGTATCGGCATCGGCTTTGCCGTGCCGGTGAATCTCGCTGCGAACATCATGCGCAGTCTTATTGAAACGGGTCGGGTGGCGCGTGGCTACCTGGGGGTCGCCGTCGAGCCGATCACATCCGAACTTGCCGAGGCCCTCGGTCTTGAGAACAACACGCGCGGCGTCATGGTCACCCAGGTGACGGAGGGCAGTCCGGCCGAAAAAGCGGGCCTCGAACGAAGCGATGCCATCCTCTCGGTGAACAACCGTCCGGTCGCGAGCCTGCAGGACCTCCGCTTGTATGTTTCGCAACTTGCGCCAGGGACCGAAGTCGCGATCAAGCTTATCCGAGGGAGAGTCGAAAACCCTGACCGCCACCCTGGATGCGCTGCCGGAAGACGGTGCCGGTTCGAACGAACTCGTGCCCGGTGTGCAAGTGACCCGCCTGACAACGGAGATCCGGCAACAGTTCGCGATTCCCGAGAGCATCGATGGGTTGCTGGTGACGGAGGTCGACCCGCGATCCCCTTACGCCGATCGTTTTGCTCCCAACATGCTCGTCCTGGAAATCAATCGAGAACCGGTCACAACGATCGCGTCAGCGCGGTCTGCATTAAGGTCAGGCTCCCGCAATCTCATCTACGTTTATTATCGCGGCGCGGTTCGAGCGATGACCGTGGTGATTCCGTAAAGGGCAGGATGAAAGAGGAACGAGGATAGAGGATCGAGGGTAGTGGATAGCATGTAGCCGCGCCTGTCGCAGGCGCCTGTTGCATCGACGGCCGTGCCGGCCGGCTGGGGGTCACTATCCACTACCTTCTATCCTCTATCCACGATCCTCTATCCACTATCCTCTTTCATTCGGCAGCTCAGCTCCCCGGCTTTTCGACTGGAAGCTTCGCCAGCCACTCCGGTACGGCATCAGCAGCGTAGGTGGGGAAGCTCATTTCGAGCAACGACACTGCCGGGATCTCAAAGCGCGCCGTACCCGCGCTGCGGTCCACGAGCATCGCAACCGCGATGGGCGTGCCGCCTGCTTTGCGAACGAGGTCGATGCACTCGAGCACACGGCCGCCGCGCGTGACCACGTCCTCGACAATCAAAACCGGTTCGCCCGGTGCGAACTTGAAGCCGCGCCTGAGCACGAGGACGTTGTTTTCCTTTTCCGCGAAGATATACCGCGCCCCGGTTTGGCGGGCGACCTCCTGCCCAATGACGAGGCCGCCCATGGCGGGGGCGAGCACGGTTTCGAATTTCAGGTTCGCGATTTTCGCCACGAGCAGTTCGGCGAGGCGGGTGACCGCGTCCATCCGTTGGCACACCTGTGCGCACTGGAAGTAATGGCCGCTGTGAAGGCCCGAGCGGAGGACGAAGTGACCCTGAAGCAGCGCCTTCGTGCGCGTGAAAATATCAATGACCTCTTGTTGAACCGGATCCATGCCGCGAACGCTGGTGAAGTCGTTCTCCAAAACCAAAACTTTTTTGCCTTGGGCGTGAATGTGGGGAAACATGGCCCGTGGTCATCGAGCGCACACCTCTGGAAGACGAACTGGGCGACGTATTGGAGAAGGCGCTCCGCCATGCTGGCCTCACCGAGACGAGCTTGGCCGTGAAGACGGGAATTGATGAAAGCCGGCTTCGTGATGCCATCGATTATCGGTATGATTTCAGCATCGACGAGCTGGGTGTTCTCGCCGGGGCGCTTGGTTTGAACGAGGTCGGCCTGCGCGCGCTGGCGAGTGGACGCTATGCGCTGCCGGAAATCAAAGGCCTGCCCTTTTGCGTCTATCCTCTGCGCATGGCACACGGCATCGGTGTCGCGAATGCGTATGTGATTGCAGACTGCAGCCGGGACACGGGCATCCTTTTCGATACAGGCTCAGGCGATGAGGCGTTGCGCCGGGTCTGGCCTGCCAACATCCGAAAACTGGAGGCCGTCTTCGTCACCCACCGCGAGACCGAGCACATCGGTGGCTTGGGCGAGGTGGCGCGCAGCTTTGGGCGGGTGCCTGTCTTTGGTCCGGCAGGCATGCGGGCGGAGAGTGTCACGGCCGTCGCCGAGGGGGCCCGGTTTACCTATGATGCCTTTGAGATCGAGGTGCTGAATACGCCGGGTCACGCCGAAGCGCATCATTGCTATGTGGTGCGATCGAAGGCCGCGCCCGGCGGCACGCCCATGCTGGTGTCGGGAGACCTGCTGTTCGCGGGTTCGGTGGGAGGCGGATACTTCTGCCACCGCCGTTTGCTCGAGCAAATCGATCGCCTGCTGGGGCGCCTGCCTGACCACACCGTGGTTGCTCCCGGTCACGGACCGATGACGACCCTGGCCCACGAACGGGCATTCAACCCTTTTCTCGCCTAGTCCGCTGCGGCCGCGCATGGAGCGCGTTGGGGTTCGTGCCGGATCAGCTCGCAGTGTTCTGGTGCGTATGGAAGCGGCTGTGACGCGTGAGGGGGCCGCTGCCTCACGAAAGTCGCGCGATGCGGCTCTGGACATCTTCCCGAAGGCGATCAATTGCCCCAAGAATATGATCCTCGAGGGAGAGTGAGGTGTTTCGCAGCAGCGGGGTGAGGTCGATCGCCCAGGTAAGGGCGCGGGCTTTGTCCGTGGCGTGCGCCGTGTGAAAGGTTGCGTTGGCGAGGCGGCGGCCGAGGGCGGCGAGGTCGTAGCGTTTTCCTCCCGTGACCTGCGAGTCGAAGACCTTGAGCAAGGCAGCGGCGAGGTCGGGGTGCGCGCTCGCGTCGAGGGCAACCTTGTCGCTGTCGAGCAGCCAGTCGAGGTCGCGCCAGACTTCGCAGCCGAGCACGCGGGGTATGGGGCGCCCGGCCGGACGCGACCGAAGGGCCTCAAGGCAACGCAGCAGGACCGCGATGTGGGTGTCGTGCTTGTCCGCGGGATTGTGCAGGTAGACCACTTCCGGATCGCAGCCATGGAGGATGGAGCGAAGATCGGCGACCACGCCGGGGTGTCCGGGCCTCTTCACGTCGGCGCTGGGATGGGCAAGCTGAAACTGGACGGCGTAACGGCCGAGCGCGGCGGCCTTGCGCTGTTCATCCCGGCGGACGGCTTGCATCTGTTCGTCCGTGAGATGGGCGTACGGGCCGCTGCGCGGTGAGCCTGCACCATTCGTCACGACCACGCCGCCGAAGGCTTTGCCGGGTGAGTCGAGGCAGGTAGCAATGCCCTCATGCGCCATGATTTCAATGTCGTCCTGATGAGCGCCAATACAGAGATGCGTCACTCGGGAGAGAGCGTTGGTTGGGTCCGCTTCTCCGGACGGAATGCAGATGTCGGCGTCGGGCCGTGAAAGTTTCATGGGACGAGAGCGGGCGGACGCCCACTGGTTGAGGTTGGAAGTTTAAGTTGAGGGAAGGGGCGCTGCGCGCCGGGTGATGGGTCAGGGGTGAGGGGTGATGCGTTTTTCACTTTTCTCTCTCTCAAGAGAACGGGACGGATAGGAGTGTCCGTCCTCCGGGGGGGGGCGTGTTAGCGTTTGGCGAGGGCTGGGAGGCTGGCGGCGGCGACGGCCTGGCCGTGACGGCGGGACTTTTCGTCGGGGAGGCGGACGTCGAGGCGCGCCGCGAGGTCGGGGAACTCGGTGTGCAGGGTTTCGCGGGCGCGGCGCAGCAGGTGTTCCCCGGACGGACCCGAGGTGACCCGGCCGAGCACGAGCACGTGGCGGAGGTCGTAGAAATCGGCGTAGTGAGCCAGCGAATACCCAAAGGCGGTGCCGATCGCGTCGAACACGCGGACGGCCGCGGCGGCGCCGGCGGCGAAGGCCTCCTGGACCGCCACGAGGCGCTCGGCGAGCGCCTGGCCTTCGTGAAAGGTCATCCCGGCGACGCTCGCGAGCCGGGCCACGCCTTGCTGGGAGAAGTACTGTACTCCGCAGCCAGCGTCGCCCGACCATTCGTCAACGGGGGCGGCGGCGGCGTAGTCAATCGGTGCGAAGGCAAGTTCGTTGAGCCAGGGCGTGAGGGCGCCTTCCGGCGTGACGTAGCCGCCGGCCTGACTCGTGCCCATGGAGATGCCGAGGACGGCGTTGTCGCCGATCGACATGGCACCGGCCAGCGCCGTGACCTCGCCGTCGTTGACCACGACGAAGGGCACGCCGCCCCACCGTTCCCGGAGCGTGAAAAACATGCGGCGAACGTGGCGCTCGAAGTTTTCGGCGGAGACTCCGCGAAAAAGCGAGGCCACGCGCACTTCGTTGTCGACGTAAACGCCGGCGGCGCTGCCGCCAATAGCGTCGACGCGCGGCAGGTGGGCGGCGGCGCGCTTTAAGGAATCGTGGACGCCCTCGAGGTGATAGGATGGGTCGCTCTGGAAATAGGGGTCCCAGGGAATCTCCTCGGAGTACACAACCTCACCGTCGATCAATGCGGCCGCCTTTCGATCGCTGCCGCCGAGGTCGAAGCCGATCCGGCATCCTTCGAGGTGCCGGCCGAGGGCGTATCCGGAGAAGGATGACGCATTTGCCGGTGGGATTTCGCCGGCTTCAATCGTGAACGGGCGGCCGTAAACCTTGTCGCCCAGAAAGGTCGCGTCGAAGGCGCGGGCGCCGTTGGGGGCGTAGATCGCGGCGAGGGCCGCGGAGATTTCCGCCGCGCCGGAAACGATCACGCGTGCGGCGCCCCGCTGCCAGAGGAGGAACTTGAGCAGACGCTCCGCGTGCCGCAGCGAGTGTGCGGCGTCTGGGTGGTCTGCCGGCAGAAGGGGCGTGGCGTACGCACAAAGCGGTTCGTCCGCCTGGAAGAGTGTGAACGTGAGCGTACGGTGGTTGGGGGTTGCCTCGGCCAGCGTGCGGTAGGCGCGGGTCCAGAGCGCGGCCGGGACAAAGCCGGGGGCAAGGTCGGCGCGCGCCTTAGGGGTGGGAGCTTGGAAGCGGGAGGTGGGCATCGGCGGTCAGGCCTCTGGGATGAGAGGGATCGGTCGGATCGGACCGATCCGTCGGATCTGCGGAGTTTCGATTTCGATTACGAGAAGGAGGTGGGGGCGGGGACGGACCGGCCCTCCTGAGGCGGGTAAGAGGGTCCGTCCGTCCAGGGGGTGATCAGAGTTCGCCGCGCTGGAATCCCTCGATGGCGGCGTACTCGGCGAGGCCGAGGGTGTCGTAGTCGCGGGCGGTGGCGCGGTTGTTGGCGTCAGCTTGCTGCCAGGCTTCCTGCAGGGAGACGTCAGCGACGGGGCTCTGGCTGCGCTGGCTCTTGTGCTGGTAGATGGCCTGGATCTTCAACGTGAGTTCGGTCGGACTGAGGGGCACGGCCATGTCGATCTCCGCGGGGTTCCACGGTCGTGTGGGAGGGCGGTAGAGCCAGAGGCGACAGTCCTTTGTCCACGGGGCGCTGCGTGCGCCGGCGAGGGCCTCGCGCACGAGGTTCCAGCAGACGGCGGCGACCGAGCTCGGGTCATCAAGGTGGCCCGTGGCAAAGATCTGGTGCGGCTGGATCTCCGCGAGCACGGCGGTCACCGCTCCGAGGTCGGCAACGTCGGGACGGAATTGGCGGTAGCGACCGCGTTCGTAGAAGGGGAGGTCCAGGAAACGCACGCGGTCGCCCGGAATGCGGCTGGCGCGCAAGGCGGCGCGGGCCTCGTTGCGACGGATGAGTCCCTTCAAACGACGAATTTCCTCGGTGTCCTGATCGAGGGGGGCCTTCGCCTGGAGCTGCACGCGAACGCGGGCGGCGAACGATTCTGCGGCCGACGCTGCGTTGCCACTGGCGCTGTGGCCGACATCGATCGCGAGATCGGACGCCATGAGTGCCTCCTCGTCCGGGACCGCGAGGTTGCCTGAGGTCAGGTAAACGACCGTGACCTCGTGGCCCTGGTCGGCGAGGCGGCGCAGGGTGCCGCCCATGCCCAGGATGTCGTCGGAAGGTTCAGGACTGAAGACGAGCACACGTTTGGGATGCGGTGAGGCGCGCTCCGGCCGATGAGTGTCGTCGGCGTTGGGTTTCCCTCCGGGCCAGCCGGTGATTGTGTGCTGGAGTTCGTTAAAGATGCGGATGTTCAACGTGTACGCCGGCCCCTGTTCGGTGAGCAGGTCGGCCATGCCGTGTTCGGTGAAGTCCTCGTCGACCAGTTTGAGCACGGGTTTGCGCACGGTGCGGGAGAGCCAGACAACGGCGCGCCGTGCGGTCAGGGTGTCCCATTTCACCGGACCGACGAGCCAGGGATGCTTGAAGCGTGTCAGCTCGGAGGCCGCTGCGCGGTCGAGCACGAAGCGCACGTCGGGGTGGCCCTGCAA
>CAYOSX010000070.1:0-12964 GCA_964406745.1 uncultured Opitutus sp. | reverse complement strand
ACATCTCGATGAAGCAGCCGAGGGATTGCCGGGCGGCGCGACCGGGACGGTTGCCGGCGGGCGAGTCGAACGAGATGCGGTCCTGCCCGGTGACGCGTTTGAGGAAGGCGGCGAACACCGTGGTGAGTACGGCGAACTGTGAAGTCTCGGGAAAGAAGCTGGCGAACTCCGGATCCGTGCTCAGCGCGCGCAGCCCCTCGGTCTCGGCTTGCGACAGGACAATCTCAATGCGCTCGCTTTCGGTACGCGAGGGATCGCCCGCCCTTCCGTAGATGGGCATCGAACGGGGGCCATCCGTCCTGTGTTCGCGCCAATGTTGTCTGGCCTTCTCCGTGATTGCCGCGGAGGAAGCGCGAAGGGATTGAACCGTGTCGTAGTAGCCCGGTCCGGCCGGGACGGCGTGTGTGGCGTCCTCTCGCAGGGCGGCGTAAGCTTTGGCGACCGCCTGGAAGAGCAGCACCGTGGCGGTGGCGTCGGTGACCAGGTGGTGTTGATTGAGATACCAGCCGAATTGCGTGTCGGAGAGTTTGCACAGGACGCTTTCCACAAGCAGGCCCGAAAGCGGGAGCGGCGTGGCGCAGCGTTGTTCGGCCCACGAGCGAAACGCGGAGGCAGGATCCGGGTGGGCGGAGAGGTCGATGGTTTCAGTCGGGCATGCATCCGCGTCGTGCAGCGTGCGGTGAGGAAATCCATTCACGTCCTCCACGCACGTGCGAAGGGCGTCGCTTCCGGCGAAGACGGTGCTCCACGCCTGTTGAAACAGGGAAACGTCGAGCGAGCCTTCGATGACGATGGCGAAGGCCATGTTGCAGAACGGGCTTTCGGGATGCACCTTCTGCGCGGTCCAGATCTGGAGCTGGCTATGGGTGAGGCCGGACTCCTGCTCCAGTCTTTGAGCAAAGGCGGATTGGTCAGGACGGACGGACGTCTTCATGGAGCCGGGAAAGTTTCGTGCGATCGATCTTGCCGGTCGCGGTGCGGGGAAATGCGGTCACGATTTCAAGCCGGTCAGGCACGGCGTAGTAGGGGAGTCGGGCGCGGGCCTTCGACAAGGCATCGGCGGGGTCGAACGCGGCGGCCTGACGGGGCAGGACAAAGACGCGAAGCCGCTTGTCGCCGTCTTCGCCCGCGGCGGTGATGGCGGCCGCTTCCTCGACCGGGGCTTGGGATGCGAACGCTGCCTCGACCTCATCGAGTTCGAGGCGATAGCCCCGGATCTTGATCTGTCGGTCCTTGCGGCCGAGGAAGTGAAGCACGCCGTCGGAATCGAGACGTGCCATGTCCCCCGTGCGATAATAGCGACGGCGGAAGCCCGGCAGGGGCTCATCGATGAAGAACGCCTTTTCGTTGAGGTCCGGGCGGGCCCAGTAACCCTGCATGCAGGTGGCCGACGCCACCAGCAGCTGGCCCGGCTCACCCGGCTCGACGGGTTCGTCCTGGTCGTCGACGAGGAGGAGGCGGGCCCCCGGCCAGGCGGCGCCGAGAGGCACCGCGTCGCTTGTATCCGGAAAGTCGGACGGTACGTGGTAGTAGGTGCATTGATTGACCTCCGCGGGGCCGTAGACGTTGCAGAAGCGGGCGTTCGGCAGGCGTTGCATCAGGGCGTGCAGGTACTTCGGGGGGAAGGGCTCGCCGCCGAAGAGCACCCACCGCAAGGAGGAGAGGTCGGCCTCCGCCAGATCGGCGCGGGTGAGCAGGTGGACCAAGGCGAGCGGCACGGAATACCAGAAGGTGAGGCGCTCGCGTTCGATGAGACGGGGCAGGCCCGCGGGGAATATGAGCTCTTCCTCCGGGATGAGCACCGAGGTGGCTCCGGCATAAGGTCCGGTGAGAAACTCGAAGGTCGAGATGTCGAAGTGCAGCGGGGCGTGATTCCCCAGAACATCGTCCGGGCCGACCGTGTAGAGATCGGCCGAATACCGGGCATAGGCCAGTCCGCTCCGGTGCGTGTGCATGAGCCCTTTGGGCACGCCGGTGGAGCCGGACGTGTACATGATGTAGGCGAGATCGTCCTCCACGGTTTCGCAGCCGGGAGGGAAGGTCGGATACGTCTCCAGCGCCGTCCAAGGAAGCGCGCGCAGCAAACCAGCGGTTCCTTCCGGAAGGCCGATGGCATGCCGGAGCGGGGTCGATCCTGCATCGATGATCTTGTCGACCATCCTCCGTTTCGTTTCGGAGGTAATTAGAATATGGATACCGCAGTCCTGCAGGATGAATTCGATCCGGGATTGAGTGGCGTTGGGATCGATCGGCACATAGCAGCCGCCTGCGGCGAGGACCCCGTAGGTGGCGACGGGCAGCTCGATCTGTTTGCCCATGAAGATGCCGACCCGCTCCATGGGTTTTAGGCCGAGCTGGCGCAGCGCGTGGGCGAGCTGGTTGGACCGGATGAAGAGCTCTTGGTAGGTCAGGCTGTCTTCGCGGCAGCGGAAGGCCGGATGCCCGGGACGCCGGGCGGCCTGCGTGGCGATCGAGTGATGGAGCAGCGCGATCATCGGACCTGAAGCCCCGTCATCCGGGCAATGAGGTTGCGTTGGATGTCCGACGTGCCGGCATAGATCAGCCCGCCGGTGGCATCGCGCAAGTCGCGCTCGATCTCGTGCTCGCTGAGGTAGCCGATGGCTCCGTGAATGCGAATGGCGTCGAGGCTGGAGGCGGTGAACGACTCTGAGATGCTCAGTTTGGTCATGGAGGCCTCCGCGGTGGCGGAGCTGCCCTGATCCTTCAACCACGCGCAGCGGTAGAGCAGGAGGCGACAGGTCTCGAGACGCAGCCGCATGTCGGCGATGCGGTTGGAAACGCTCTGGTTGGCGCCGATGGGCTTGCCGAATTGCTGGCGTTTCCGGGCGTAGGCAACGCATTCCTCCAGCTGCCGGGCCATGGCGCCCACCTGGGTGGCGAGGATGAAGCTGCGTTCCCACTCCATGGACTCGTTGAAGAGGCTCATGCCGACCCCTTCGTCGCCCAGAAGCGCGTCCGCTGGCACGACACAGTCGCGGAAGACGATGCTGCCCATGGGCAGGGTGCGCAGGCCCATCTTTTCCCAGTTCCCGGAGCGTGTCACGCCGTCGAGCTGGCTCTCAACGAGAAACGCGGACAGGCCCCAGGGCCCGGCGTTGGGGTCCGTCTTGGCGAAGAGCAGGATGAGATCGGCAAGGGGAGCGAGCCCGACGTAGCGTTTCTCTCCGTTGATGCGGTAGCCCTCCGGGCAGCGTTCAGCCCGGGTTTCCATCGCCATGGCGTCCGAGCCCGCGCCGGCTTCGCTGATCCCGTCGGCGGCGAAGTAGTCGCCACGACAGAGCAGGGGGAGGTAACGCTGCTTTTGCGCCTCGCTGCCAAAGGCGAGCAGGGGAGGGAAAATCGTCCAGACCAGCGACCCCAGGGCGAGGCATAATCCGTTGTCACGACATCCCCGCCCGAAGGCTTCGAGTGCCAGCACGCGCGTTTGGGTGTCCCAGTCCCGGCCGCCGTAAGCCGCCGGAAGGAACCCGTTCAGCAGTCCGCTTTTCGCAATGGCCATCCAGGCCTCGCGATTGAAGACGCTGTGCGCGTCCGCCGAGACGGGGCTGGCCGGCAGGGAGCGGGCGAGGGCCTCGGCCTCGGCCTGGACGGTGCGCTGGTGGGGTGAGAGGCTGAAGTCCATTTCAAGTCACCGCTTTCTGAATACAGTTGGCAACGGATTCCTTGCGGGCGGCAGGGGTGAGGAATGAGTAGGGGTCGAGGGGATCCGCCGGGATGCATTCCAGCCCGATGTCGGTGCCGAGCTCCATCTCTTCGGCGTAATCGAGGAAGAGCAGGGCCGACACGTAGTCGGCGAACGCATGTCCGGTGGAATCGAATACAGTCAGCTGGTCTCGCTTCGCCCGGGCGGTCTCGGGGTTCCGGAGCAGGGTGGCGATGTCCTCGCCAATCTCCTCGGGCCGCAGTTGCTGGCATTCGCCTTCAACGAGGGCTTGCTCGCGGAAGTCGGGACAGACGTAGGAGCGGCGCAACAGTTCGACGGGCAGCTCGAACTTTTCCGGGAAGTCGCAGCCCACCGCGTTGATGTGGAGGCCCGGACGATTTGCGAAGTCCGGGAAGAGCGGCCCGCATCCAGGTTCCTCCGACGTGCAGGTGCACATGACGTCCGAGGATTCCAACAGCTGCGTCAGCTGGGGGGAGTCGACGGGTTCGATCGGTATCGAGAGAAACTCCGTGCGTTGGTGGAGGCTGGCAGCGGCTTCAGGATTGCGATCGCAGGCGACGATGCGGGCAAGGGGGAGCACGCGGGAAAGGGCGTGGCATTGAGTGACGGCCTGGGCGCCGCAGCCAACGAGACCGAGGACGAGGCCGTACCGCGGAGGCCCGAGAAGCTGGGTGGCGAGGGCGGACATCGCGCCGGTTCGCAACGCGGTGGGCAAGGTGCCGTCCAGAAGGCCCAGGAGATGTCCCGAGCGCGTATCGTAGACGCTCAGGGTGGAAAGGATTGTGGGGAGCCCGCGTTTGCTGGGATTGGTCGGATGGTAGCCGACGATCTTCAGGCTGGCTTTTCCCTGCTTCAGGTTGGCGGGCATCCATTCGATCAAGCCCAGGTCGGGCGAATGGTAGTGGAGTCCCGACCGGGCGGGAATTTGCGCCTGCGCGAGATGGGGATGGGAGAAGCCCGCCCTGAGCCGGTCGATTAGCTGATCCATCAACGCGTCGACTCCGATCCGCGTGAGGATCGTCTCCATATCGGATCTGGCGATGAGTTTGGTGTGCATCAGGGGGCGGGGTGGAGGGCGGGATGCAGATACTCGACCATGGCGTTGATGGTCATGAAGTGACGCGGCACCAGATCCCTGGGAGGAATCTTCAGATCCAAGGAGCCCTCCACGTGCGCGATGAGGCGCATGATGCTGATGGAATCGAGGTAGCCCCCGGCGAAGAGATTCGCGTCGGAGTCGAGTTCCTGCGCCGTCTCTGCCTGCAGATCGTTCACGATGAACGAGACGATCAACTGCTCGATTTCAGATTTGGTTTTGGCCGTGCGAGGCATGGTCGGACTCCCTTTGGGTTAGAGGGCGAAGGCGCGCTCGACGAACCAGTAGCTGGCGACGAGGATGAGCACGATGGAGCCTCCCTTGAGCACCACGGCGGAGTACCACGGCATCCGTCGCAGGGCGAAGAGGACGGGGAAGACCACGAGGAGGATGACCAACTGGCCAAGTTCCACGCCGAGGTTGAAGCCGAGGATGATGAGGATGAAGTTCCTCAGTTCGGCGATGCGGAAGGGAAGTTCGCCCATCACGCTGGCGAAGCCGAGCCCGTGAAACAGGCCGAGGAGGAGGATCACGATGAGCGACGTGTTGTGGCTGCGCCCGAAAACGTTGTTCAGGCCCACCAGAATGATGGAGAGGGCGATGATCGACTCCACCAATCGCGAGGGGAGCGTGATGATCTCGAGGCTGGCGAGAAGCAGCGTGATCGAGTGGGCGACGGTGAAGACCGTGACGATCTTGAAGAGCGAAAACAGGGACGGACCGAGGGCCGGCGCGGGTTGCCAGGACGGGCCGGCTTTCACCAGCACGATGGGGAGGGCCAGCACCAGCAGGAAGAGGATGTGGTCGATGCCGATCCAGATGTGCAGGATCCCCTGCCAGATCATGCGCATCGGCGTCATCAGCTCGGGCGGATTCTGCGTGTCGAGCACCTGGCTGCTGTTGGAGGCGCTGAAAACCATGGCCATCTGCATGCGGTAGTCCGGCGACGGCCATTGGCCCCACTCCAGCACGAGCAGGCCGCGGTGCGTGCGGTCGTTCTCGTAGCCCATCTCGTACCTGACCGACAGCTCGGGTGGGATCGGTCCGCTCTCGATGCGGAAGTTGAACTGAGCCCAGCCGCCTTCGGCGTCGAACAAGGAAGGTTCGGCGAACTGGAGGACATACGGGGCGCCGTCCACCGGTCCCATCGAGAAGCCTTGATTAACATACGCGACGACCTGCGGTGCGCTCGCCTTGAGTCGATCCAGGGAGGGCGTGCCGTTCTCCATCACGTCGACCCCGAGCTTCTCCTTCAGGTCACTGTAGCGAAACTCGAAGCGGCCATCGATGGCGTTCTCCTTTAACTCGAGGAAGACATAACTCTCTCCCTGCGAGTGGGCATGGGAGGACGTGCTTCCTAAGCCCAGCAGGGCCAGGGCGAAGGCGAGGAGGAGGCAGGCTCGTTGCATGGGAGAGGTCAGTGGGGTTGAGGGATGCGATGAAGCGTGGAGGTAAGGGCGCCGAAGCGTTGCAGGCGCAGCGATTCAAGCGGGCTCATGGCGGCGAGCGCGGCGGCGATGCCCGGGCCGATCTCGGGCGCACACAGGGTCCAGCTGACCGTGCGGCCCGCGCTGAAGGGCGGGACCCGCAGCCGGCAGGGTTCGTCAGGATCGAGCGAAACGGAGAAGGAGTCGAGCCCGCCTTGCAGGCCTTCGCCCCAGGCTTTCAAGACGGCTTCCTTGCGCGTCCACGCATTGGCGAAACCGCGGCTGCGGAGGGGCGGAGGCAGGGCGTGGTAGGAGGCGACTTCCTTTGGATGGAAGAAGCGCTTCACGAGTTCCTCTTCGTCTGGAAGCGTGCGTTGACTCTCCACGTCCACGCCAATCTCCGCCGCGGTGGAGAAGGCGATGAGGATCGTTGCCTCGCAGTGGGCGACGTTGAAATGCAGCTCGGGCGTAACCGGATGAAGGATACGCGGCTTTCCGGCCGCGCCATAGCCAAAGCGAATTTCGCGGGGGTCGCAGCGGAGGTAGTTGCCCGCCAGATACCGCAGCATGCCCCGGCCGCAGGCAAATCGCGCCTGGTGCAACGGGCGATTGAACTGGCAGGCGCGTTCGTATTCGTCGGGAGAGATCGTCGTCGCGTCGAGCTCATCCGTGTCCAGATCGGCGACCCAGAGGTGGGCGACGTTGCCCATCGGGAGCGGCCATGCCTGGTCCGGAATGCCGGGAAGCGACGCGGAAGGTGAGCGGCGCGCACAGACTTCAATGGGAGTTGCAAGTGACCTGTTCATGGGTCAATCAAGCGGCCTCGGGGTAGGACGGCTAGAAAGGTATGCGCCATTGGAACTAAATCCACGCCGTTCCGCCATGGAGGAGAATACGGAGGGATTTTGCCTGCCCGGCATGAGCCCTTTCGGGGAGGCCTTGGGTCCGAAGAGGAATAAAAAGAACTCATTTGCAAAGTGAACGGACAGGGGAGTTCTAGTGGTACGGAAAAGGTCGCGCCGCGGATGCACGTTCCGCCCCTCTCATTGTAAAAATATGAGAACTCCGCCCGGAGGGGTGTAGCCGCGACCGTGCCGGTCGCGCGGGTGTAGAGGCGCCTGTCTCAGGCGCGGGTTGGCGTGCCAGGGCACTGGCACCGCTACAGGGAGGAAGAGGCGCGCGGCGAGCAGAGACACGAATGTCTGTGTCACAGCGCACGAGGATCCGGTGTAGCCGCGACCGTGTCGGTCGCGCGGGTGTAGAGGCGCCTGTCTCAGGCGCGCGTTGGGGTGCCAGGGGACTGGCACCGCTACACGTTACAGGTGCTCTTCGTACGTGATCTCGATCTGGGCGGCGAAGGCCTGCTTCCTCGCATCGCCGTGAAAACGGATGCTGTGCGTGAGCTCGTCGTAGACGTAGCCATTTTCCGGATCGCGGGGGACTTCCTCGCCGTCGACCCGCACGCGGATGCTTTTTTCGTACAGGACTCCGTTGCCTTCAACCGGATCGAGGGCGACGGCAACGGTGTCGGCGATGCGGTCGCCGAGCGCGGCGAGCTCCTCCGAAAAGTCGCTCTCGATGTTCAACACGGTGCCGCCGGTGAGCTCGGCGGCGCGCCGGTGCGAGATGTTGTTGGGCGACACCACCGCGTGCATCTCCAGTTTTCCGCGCCGGTTGCCCTTGGCGATGACGAAGGGGCGGACGACCCAGTAATTGATGTAGCCATCGAGCGTCTGGCGTGAGCCGGGATTGCGTGCGTTGTACTGCGTGAGCAACTCGGGGAGTTTGCCGTCCTGAATCCATTTGGCGACGGGCTTACCATCCCGTCCCTCCTCCCAGAGGGCCATGCGCGTTTCCTCCTCGTCCATGAAGAAGACCACGATCGTGGTGGCCTCCGGTCGAAGGAAGGTGTGCTGCTTGTTGTAATAGCCCACGACGAAGTTGTAGACCGACGTGAATGCCGTGCGGTTGCTGGAGCCCTTGGTGCCGACCTTGACGAGTTCGGAAAAATGGGCGTCGGGCGTCTCAGGGGTTACCCAAGGCTGAGGCATCACGGGAAGCGTCACGAGGTTGCCGTTGCTGGCGACGCGCTTCGTGTCCTGCCGGGGACGGCCGCGGCGGTCGAGCACGGGGTTGCCGGCGGCGTCCAGCTCAATGGTGCGGACCTCCTTGAAATAGGGCTGGTCGCCGCCGCGGCGATACGGGTTGGCATCCACGAAGTCGGTCGTCAGCACGCCGATGCGGTAATCGAGATCGCGCGTGTGGAAGAGTTCCCGGAAGCGGCTGAGGTTGTCCGCGATGCGGGCCTGGTGCGCGGCCATGGACGGGGAATTGTTGATGACGAAAACGAGATCGACCTCCCGGCTGCTGGAGCGATCCACCGCCATGCGCTTCGCCCTGCGGATGGGTTCAACGACGACGGTGATGAGGTTCTCCACGCCGAGGTGGGGGTTGTTTTCGTCCACCGTGTAATACGAGAAGCGTTCCTCGCCGATGAATCCCGGGTTGGGCGAGTATGTCAGCTGGCCGGTGGTGCGATCCAGTTTCGCCGTGCCGTTCTCCGGCTTCGCCTGGTCGTCGAGCAGGTAGGCGATCTTCGGGTTGACGATGCCGCTGCGGTCGTCGGGCGAGAGGAATTCCTCGTGGCTGGGGATCTTGATCCCCACCGGCGTGTTCGGGCGGGTGGTGAGCAAGACCGGCCGGACATTCAGGACCTGCTCCCGTTCGGCGCTGACCTCGAATTTTTCCAGCTCCACCGGCGGAGGGGGCAGCACCTTGATCACGACCGTGTTCTTGAACACCACGCCCGACGTTTCATTGCGCACGCTGTAGCTGAAGGTGTCGTCGCCCACGTAGCCCTCCTGCGCTTGATAGGCGAAATAGCCGAGACGGGACGTCTTGTTGTTGAAGAAGTCCGCTTCATCGCCCCCGGCCATACCCACCCGTCCGGACCGGGGCTCCGCCGTGATGGTGTAGGTCAGTTCGGTGCGTCCATCCGGATCGAGCATCTCGGAGGCAACGACGAACTGCCCATGCACGCCGCCGTTCTCGGCCTCGAAGACCAGCGGTGTATCCGACACGATGGCGTCGACGTCGCCGGGGCGCACGGGACTTTCCGCCGCCGGGTTTGCGGGCGCCGGCGCATCGGCGGCGACGGCAGCCGCCAGGGGAAGCAGCAAGGCAAAGGAAAGGAGGCGCAACCAGGCGGGGATGTGGATCTTCGAAGTCATGGTCGTTGAGGGCGGGTTGCAGAAAGGGTTACTTGGAATCCGTCATCTCGTTCGGGGTGAAGGTTCCGCGTTCCTACAAATCGCCATTCGTGGGACGGAAGCCAAGCAGCTCTTGGCTGATGGGTTAACGAGCGACGGGCTAGTATGCAGTCGCACGTCAAATGTCGCATGTCCAACGTCGCCAGCGGCTCCACTGCGCGGAGCATATTACGTCTCAAAATAGCCCGCTCCGGCGGGCCGGTGATGACTTTAGACTTTCCGACTTTTGACCTGTGACTGACCACTTGGTCAGCGACGGTCATTTCGGCCCTGGGAGGACGGACACTCCTGTCCGTCAGGCTTGGCTCTCCAAGGCTCAGTAAACGCTGTGCACGGCCACGCGCCGGATCCCAATCCCGACGGACAGGAGTGTCCGTCCTCCCAGGAGCTCAATCCAAGCCGGCCACGGGCAGGTCGGCCGGGTGGTCGATGCTGAACTTGAGGGGGAACTCGCGCTTCTCGCCGGGCTTGAGTTCGACGCGCCACGCCAGCCGGCCGTCTTCCTCGCGGGTGATTTCGCGTGGGGCTTCGAGGGTGCCCAGTTCGCGTTCGGCGGGGGTGAGCAGCTTGACGACAATCTTTTCGTGACGGGAAACCGGCACGGCTTCGCGAAAGACGATCTTCTCGGCGGTGCGCTTGTTGTTGGTGAGCGTGACGAGGAAATCGTAGGTGATGCGGCGACCGCTGCTCATGAGGCCGGTGTTCTCGTTGAACCGGTTGACGAGGCGGCGCTTCACCGCGATGCCCTCGTCGGCGCCGAGGGCGAGATCGAAGGACTCGCCAGGCATGACGGTTTTCAGGCGACTGGTGGCGACGAACGTCTCGTCGAGGAAGGCATTCATTGCGCCGGCGAGGAAAGGGAACTCGCTGGTGTTGGTCGCCTTTGCGGTCAGGAAAGCGGCCTCGATCAGCTTGGGGGCGGACTCGTACTGCAACTCGGCGGGCAACGGAAGGGTGGTCACGGCGACCTTTTGCGTGGTGTTGTCGCTGGGGAGCGTGACGGGCTCGGTGATACGGAAGGTGGCGCTCGTGGCCGAGGCCTCGACGGAGGCGGTGGCGACCGCGGCGGCACGCGGTTCCGGGGCGGCGGTGGCTTTGACGGCGCCGCGCGTTCGCTCCGATTGGACCGTGAAGGGGCTGAGTTCAATAACGTCGGCGTCGCGCGCGAGTGGCATCGGACGGGCTTCCTCGACGATCCACGCCGGCACTTCCGGCGCGCCGCCGCCGAGGTTGGGGCGGGCGGTGGAGAGGGTAAGTGCGATCTGGTTCCAGTCCTCGCCGGTGCCGTTGCGCACGACCCCGTGGTAGGTGAACTCGATCTGGCGGCTCGCGGTGCGCAGGCGGGCATCGTAGGCGGGGGTCCACGACGCGCCGGGCACGGCATAACCCAGCGTGAGCTCAAGGTTGCCGGCCTCGGACGCGGCGACCCGGACGACGACGGCCTTGAAACTGCGTCCGCCCGGTTGCTGGCCGCGCAGGACGTTGAGCTGCTGCTCGACGGCGGCGATCTTGTCGGTGAGTTCCTGGCGCTGCTGCCGCAGGCCCTGTCGTTCGGTGGCGAGGCGGGCGAGGTGTTCGTTCTGGAAATCGAGCAACCGCTTCCAGTCGTCGAACGACGGACGCGGGGCGGCCTCTTCCCCGGCGACGGGCGTTGTCATGGCCGTTTCGATACGGCCGACGAGCGCCTGCTGTTGGTCGACGCGGGCGATGTGGTCGGCGAGCACGACATCCTGGCGGCGCAATCCTGCGAGTTCATCCTCCAGCGCGCGCACGCGCATGCTCGGCGAGGCTTCCACGAACGTTTGGCGTACGCTTACATCCAGGATGGTGGCGGCGGCCGCGCCGCGTCCGGAGACCTGCAGCGAGGCATCGACCAAGGATGAGGGCAGGCGGTCGAAGAGGACCTCGGTCGTGCCCGTGGAGAGATTGACCTTGCCCGTCCGCGTGGCGACGGCGCGATCCGGGTAAACGGTGACCGCGGTGATCCGGGACTCGGCCGGAACGGATGCGGCGGAGGACAGCGCGGCCACGAGCGCGAAGCCGCCGAAAAGGCCGGCGAGGAAGCGGGAGGGTTTCATGGGGAGTGGCTTGGTCATGGCAGCAACCGTTCAACGCTCCAAACGGGAAATTCTTATATTTCGGCGCCCTGGGAGGACGGACACTCCTGTCCGTCGGTTCGAGGGCCTTTTGGCCATGAGGACGGTGGGTAACGACTGGGAGCGCGGTTTAAACCGACGGACAGGAGTGTCCGTCCTCCCAGGATCCTGACTTGAATCGACGCGACGACCGCGGACGATGCGGCGGGTTCGCTTGTCTTTGCGCCCAAAAACGGAGAACGAGAAAGGCTCGAAACAGCCACCGCGTTTCATGATCACGACCCTTTTCGCACGCCTTCGCAGCGCGCTTCCCTCCGCCTCCCGGCCGGAGAACTTACCGTACCTGATCCTGGGCGTGCTCGCAGCGGTGTCCTTGGTTTCGCGACTGCTCCTGATGATCGGATGAGGACCGATTCGCCAGAGCTCTCGCTGATGGGGCGGATCGCGCGGGCGGTGGCGGTGGCCTGCCTCGCGTATTGGGGCCTGTTCGCGCTGGTCGTGCCGGTGACCAACGTGGACTCGCAGATGTACAATCTCGCGCGCCTTGAACTGGCGCTGCGGGGCGGGTTGTTCGACAACGCCTATTTCACGAGCGTTTTCCACGTGATGCACCCGTGGACCTACGATGCGGTGCACCTGCCGTTCCTGACGATGGGCTGGGGTTATGCGCTGCCCAGCTACGCCTGTCTGGCCGGAACGTGCTGGATTGCCCATCGGATGGTCCGCGCGCGGCTGGGTCCCGACGCGGCGTGGGTGGCGATGCTCGGCCTGCTCGGTCTCACCTGTCTCGTGTATCAAGGCTCCACGACAAAGAACGACATCCCGCTCCTCTTTGCCGGGGCGGTCTGGCTCTATGCCCGCGGGCGTTGGCATCGGGAGGGCCGGCCGGTGCACGTGTTCTGGATGGTGCTCGCGCTCGGCTTCATGGCCGGCTCCAAGACAACCGGCGTGCTCTACGCAGGCATCCTTGGCGCCTGGACACTGTGGGAGGCGCGGCGGCACGCGAGGCTACTGCCCAAGGTCGCGGCGGGGCTGCTTGGGGCGGCCCTCGTGTTTGGCAGCCTCGAGACGTACGTCGAAACGATGCGCCTCTTCGGAAAACCACTCGGGCCTGACAGCGCCGTGAGCATGATGAAGAACCGGGACGGTGTGACGGGCGGACTCGCGAACCTCAGTCGCTTCGCAGCGCGCGGGGTGTACCTGGGCCCGACCTCCTTCGAGAAACCGCAGCCGGCGGCGATGGGGTTGTCCCAAGGCGTGAAGGCGTTCCTCGCGGCGGTGGGGTGGGAGGACAAAGGCAACGCCGTGCAGTTTCGTGATCGGGATCTTTATCTGCATCAGTCGGGATTCGAGGAGTTCAGTGGCTTTGGTCCGGTCGGGACGGTGGCGCT